>NZ_APNM01000002.1:0-302282 GCF_040361335.1 Salinisphaera sp. PC39
GCTCCATCCTCTCAAGAAATGGAGCCTCCGGGAATCTCGGGGCGGTTCAATCTTTAGAATAATTATATTTTATATAATTCCCCGAGGTGTCCATAGTTCGGCTAACAGACCATATATAATTGTAATCTTTTCCGGGAACTTGGAATGAGGAGTTGTTTCCCCCGTATTCTTTTATTAGTCCGTTTTTTGTATGGACTTTGAACCATGTGTTTGCGGCATTGAGATCGCCTCCAAATTGTTTTACTTTGATAAAATCCTCTACTTCTGTGCGATACTCTGTCCCGCTTTCCCCGTAGTTACCGGATATCGCTACAAGGCGAGATCCATTGAGACATAGTTTATCGTTGGCGTCGAAATCTACTCCATCTATCGTGTTGTCTTGCACATATGTCGCTGGACAGCGTGTAATACGGGATAATCCCGTAAGACTCCATCCAACCCCGAGCATGCCGTCCCCGCCTTGGCTGGAGTATCTCAGTTGGAGCCTGGGCTCCATTCCGGCGGTGCCCGGTGGAACTGTAATTGGGATGCTGTAACTCGCTGCGCCGTCAGGTGTGACGGCAAAATTAGAATTGGTTGTGCCAACTGCAGCCAGCGCTGAATTCAGGCTGAGGGCGATAAGAAGTGAGAGGGAGCTAAGTGTCTGTTGAGGAATACTGGTGCTCATCCGTGGCCTCCATACACCTATCCATGTGCGACACGCAGTTGGATTCACCGTGGAACAGAGGCTGAGCGAATGTCAACTCGCTAGCGGAGAAGTCTGGGGCTTGACCAGTGCGTGTATTACGTCTCATTAACTCAGATCAGGTTCATCTCGCGGGCCGCGCCGGTCGCCTGAAGGCGGCTGTTGACGCCGAGCTTGGAGTAGATGTTCTTGAGGTGGAACTTGACGGTGTTCTCGGAGACGAACACCCGCCCGGCGATGTCCTTGTTGGATAGCCCGCTGGCGAGCAATCGCAGGATCTCCTCCTCGCGCTCCGACAATGCTTCCAGTGGCTGGAAATCGGTGCCCACCAGGGTCTCGGCCTTGCGGATATCGGTGCCCGAGGCTTCCAGGAGACGCGCCAGGAAGCCGTGGATACGGTCCGTGGCGGCGTCCCGCCGGGTGGCGCCGGTCAGGCCCTGGTAGTCCTCGCGCAACAGCTCGACCACGTCCTCGCCCTCGTCCAGGAATATCCGCACGAACCCGCCCGGCGCGGCCAGTTGCAGTGCCTTGCGCAGACTGCGATGGGCGATGTTGGTGTCGCCCAGCCGTTTGTGCGCGATCGCCTCCAGGATCAGCAGCTTGATCTGCCGCCGCGTGCGCCCCAGGCCCTGCACGGCGCTCAACTCGGCGGCGAGACGTTTGAGGGCGTCCTGCGGGTGTCCCTCGTGGATCGCCAGACGAATCCCGCCGATGGCGTCGCCCTCGGCGTCCTCGGCGAATTGGATCCAGTCGTCGGGGAGCGCGGTGTCGCGCGGCGGGATGCGGCTGGCGATGGATTGCGCCCGGTCCAGCTCGCCGGCGAGCAGCGCGCGCCGGACCCGTTCCCAGCTCACCGCGCGGATCACGCGGGGCCACATGCTGGCGTGGCCGATGGCCTCGGCCTCGTCCAGGATCTCCAGGGTCTTGACCGGCCGCCCCTGGACATCGTGGATGCGGGCCATCGTGATATAGCCCAGGGCCATGAAATCGTGCATCGCGGCGTTGGCGATGACGTCCTGGAACTGGGTGAAATAGTTCTCGGCGGCGTCGAGGTCGTCGGCCTCGTACAGGGCCTGGACGTAGCAGGAGACCAGGGAGGCCGAGGCCACCGATTCGTCCAGCGTCACCCGCGGCTCCGACATTCCGAGTCGGAACATGTCCAGGGCCTCGCCCAGCAGTCCCTGGAGCATCAGGTTCACCCCGGCCACGCTGATCGAATAGCCCCAGCTGAATCCGGCCTTGGCGCGGTCGCCGTGGGCGCGGGCCAGGGTCAGGTATTCGCGGGCCCGCTCGAAGTCGTTGGCGACGATGGCCAGATAGCCCTTGAGGTTGGCCGCGGCGCCGAGCTCGAAGGCCCGGAAGCCCTGGATGTCCAGGTCATGGACATCCACCGGATCGACGATCTCGAAGGCCGCCAGGATATCGTCCTCGATCACGGCCACCATGGACCGGACCACATCGGGGTTGGCGCCGCTATCCGGCTGCTCGGCGAGGCGCTCCAGGATGTGCAGCACCGGTCCGATCTTCTGCCGGCGGCGCAGGAAGGCCAGGGCGTAGGCGACCTTGATCGCCAGATGCGGCCGTTTGTCGATCTCGCCCAGCGGCAGCCGGTCGTACCAGCGCTCGACCGTCGCCAGGTCGCCGTCCATGACCAGTTGGGTGGCCCAGGTATCCAGGGTGTCGGCGGCGAACTCGTAGTCGCGGATGGCGATGGCATGGTGCATCGCCTCCTCGTACAGGTCCTGGTCGCGGAACCAGCGCGCCGCCCGATGGTGGATGTCCGGGATGGCGTCGGGATTCTGGACCTTGAGCTGGTCGGCGAGGAAGGACGAGAACAGCGTGTGGTACTTGAACCAGCGCAATCGCGAGTCGACGCTGCGCAGGAACAGGCCGGCGCTTTCCAGGTTCTCCAGGATCTCCTGGGAATCCTCGCGCTCGAGCACGGCGTCGCACAGCGCGCCGTTGAGCCGGACCAGCAGCGAGGTGCGCAGCAGGAAGTCCTGCATCGGGGGCGACTGCAGGGCGAGCACGTTGTCCGCCAGGTATTCCGCGAGCTGCCGCGGCTGGAATGAATTGATATTGGCCAGGGACTCGCGCACGGAGGGGCGGACCAGCGACAGCCGGTAGAGCTGGAGCGCGGCCGGCCAGCCCTCGGTCTTGCCGTAGATCGCGTCGATCTCGCCCTGACTGATGTCCAGCTCGTCGGCTTCGGCGAAGAAGGCCTTGACCTCCTCCGGGCTGAAGCGCAGGTCCTCGGCGCGCAGGATCAGCGCCTGGTTGTTCACCACCAGGCGCGCCAGCCCCAGGTTGGGTACGGTGCGCGAGCCGATGAACACCATGACCTGGTCGGGCAGGCGCGCGAGCAGGTTGCGGAAGAAGGCGTGCGTGGTCTTGTTGGTCAGCGCCTGGAATTCGTCCAGGAACAGACCCACGGGCCGGCCCAGCGCCACCAGCCGGTTGATGAACCAGTCGGTGCCGCGGCTGGGCGGCATGCCACGTTCCTGACGTGCCCGGCTGCGGCTTTCGGCGCCGCTCTCGATCTCGGTCAGCAGCGCCTGCAGGTGGGTGAACAGGCGACTGATGTCGTTGTCGGCCTCGTCGAAGGTGAGCCAGCCGGTGAGGGCGTCCCGGTCCTCCAGCTTGGACTTGGCCTGCTGCAGCAGCGTCGATTTGCCGTGACCGGCGGGTGCCTGCAGCAATACCACGCGGATGGCTTCCTCGCCGAAGATCCGGTCGAGGATGGCCTGGCGGCAGATCGCGCCACGGTAGACGGGCGGGGCGAACAGCTTGTGCGCCGCCACCTGCTCCGCGGTATTGGCCCGCTTGTCAGCCAGGCTCATGGATTCGCCGCCCTCCTCCGGTGTGTCGCGCCGTCCGGCCGGAATCGCGCCGGCGGCGTTTTTTTGGATGTGCTCGTGCGCTATCCCGGCACTTTAATAGGGCCGGGCCGGCATTTCCATCCGTTGCGGCCGTCAGCCGGGCGCGCCGACCGGCGCCAGGGTCAGCGGCAGACCGTCCCGGGGCTTGGAAATGGGCACGATCTGGTAGGGCATGCGGTAGCCGGGGGGCACCGACAGGCGGTATTCGCGCAGCAGCCGATGCAGGACCGCCTTGACCTGGATCTCGGCGAAATGCAGTCCGATGCAGGTATGGGCGCCGGCCCCGAAGGGGATGAACTGGAACGGGTGCCGCCGATGCTCGTTGCGCGCGAACCGGTCGGGGTCGAAGCGTTCGGGGTCGTCCCAGTATTCCGGCATGTGGTGGGTGAAGTGGTTGAAGATGTTGACCGCGGTGTCGGCGGGCAGGGTATGGCCCTTGAACTCGCACTCGCGCACGGTGCGCCGGCGCATGGACGGCAGCGGCGGGTACAGGCGCAGCGCCTCGCGGAAGGCGCGGCCGGCGTCGGGCAGCGCATCCAGGTCGGCATGCTCCAGGTCCGGCCCCGCGGCCATCGCCTCCTCTCGCAGCCGCGCCTGCCAGTCCGGGTTCGCGGCGAGCAGGTAGGCCAGCGTCGTCAGCGCGCTGGTCGTGGTGTCGTGGGCGGCCATCATCAGGAAGATCATGTGGTCCACGATCTCGCCGTCGCTGTAGCGCTCGCCCTCCTCGGACTCCGCGGTGCATAGGCGCGAGAACAGATCGTTGCCGGGGGCCGCGCGCTTGCCGGGGATGCGCGCGGCGAAGAACCGCTCCAGGAAGGCCCGGCCGCGCAGGCCGCGACCGTAGAGCGTGCCCGGCACCGGCAGTTGCAGCACCGACATCGAGGCCTCGACCACGTTCACGAAAGCGCGGTTCACCCGCGCCGCGTCGCGGCCCAGCGGCAGGTCCAGGAACACGCTGGCGGCCAGATCCAGGGTCAGAGACTTGATCGCCGGGTAGAACTTCAGCCGCTGCGGCCAGCGCGCCAGCCGCTCGGCGATCAGCGGCTGCATCAGCGCCAGATCCGCCGCGAGCGCCTCCTTGCGGAAGGCGGTCTGCATGATGCGGCGGTGCGAGCGGTGGTCGGCGCCGTCGCGCAGCATCAGGCCGCGCGGGAAGAGGTCCCCCAGGATCGGGGTCCAGCCGCGGTAGGCCGAGAAATTGCCCTCGCGGTCGGCGAGCACGAACTGGTTGGCGTCCGGCCCCAGCAGATTGGCGGCGTTCTCGAACATGACGTTGCCGCGCGAAATCTCGCCGTAGCGCGCGTAGAGCCGCTCCGGCATCGCCACCGGTCGCATCAGGAATTGCAGCGTCTGGCCCAGGACGGGCCAGCCGTCCTCGCCCGGGATATGGGAGAGGTCGACGCGCGAGCGCGCCACGGGCGGATAAAGCGTCTGTGCCACGATTGCTGCCCCCGGCCGATGCCGGCCGTCGCCGAAAATTACCGTTCGGTCAGTAAAACACCGGAGACGCCATCGGGCAAGGGGGCGTCCGCTCGGCGCCGTGACGCGTACACTGGGACCATGGCGATATGGATCGGAATGGCGGCCGGCGCGCTGTGCCTGGCCCTGGCGGCCTATGCCCTGTGGCTGTGGCGCGAGGTCTGGCGCCGCCGGGCGGATCTGCGCGCGCGGCGGGGCGAGGCGGGCGCGCACCGACGCGAGAGTATCCGCATCCTCGCCCGTGCCGTGATCGACGACGAGTTGAACCTCACCGAGGGTGCGATCCGCCTCAAGGTCCTGCTGGATCACGAGGTCCCGGCCGAGACCGGCGCGCAGCGTTTCCCGGCGATCTACGGATTGCACGACGCCACCGCCCACATGCCCCGGCGTTTGGCGCGGCGCCGCCGCCCCCGGACCGAGATCGCACGCCTGGATGCCGAGCGGGAAGAGCTGGAGACGGACTACCGGCAGGCGGTGTTGGCCGAGGCGCGGCGGCTGCTGGCGGTGGCGGACAGTGACGCCGGCGACGACTGGCTGCGGCGCGGCCTCCATTGAGAGGTGTCTACAAAACGTAGCGAGCATGGGCAGACCGTAGGCCGGGATTAAGCGCAGCATTCCCGGCATTCCCCTGCCGAAGATCACAACGGCGGAAAGTACCTCGGCAAACGGCCAGCCGGAAAATTAACCACAGAGGGACACAGAGGAAACTGACTGTCCTCCCGGAAGCCGCAAAGAAGCCTGCCCCGGACACGACCGGGGCGCCCATCAAAAACCTCTGTGCGCCTCCGTGCGCCTCTGTGGTTTCATGTCCCGCCAACCAAAGCCTGTGGAGCCGGATAAGCGAAGCATCCCCGGCCTACGGTCCGGGTAGACACCCTCTGAGGCAATGCCGGAGGGGGCGGAATCAGGGTGCGGCGTCTTCCGTCTGTGGTGCCGGCGCGCCTTCGCTGATCCGGGCGCTGCCCACGCCGCGCGGATCGGCGGCGGCGTCGAGCCGGTCCTCGGCGCGGTCCCAGATCACCACCTGCATGTTGCCGTATTCCCGGTCCGCCAGGGTCAGAGCATGGCCCTTGGCGCGCAAGGCCTCCTTCTCGGACTCGCGCAGGGCGCCGGGCTCGTACTGGATCTCGTCCGGCAGATACTGGTGGTGGTAGCGCGGCAGGCCGACGATCTCGGCCGCGCCGGCGCCGTCGGCCACTTCCAGCATGCCCAGCAGGACCATGGAGATGATGCGGCTGCCGCCGGGCGTGCCGAGCACGGCGATCCGGTCCTCGCCGACCATGAAGGTGGGCGACATGCTCGACAGCGGTCGCTTGCCGGGCGCCACCGCGTTGGCGTCGGTGCCGACCAGGCCGTAGGCGTTGGGCGTGCCCGGCTTGGCCGCGAAATCGTCCATCTCGTTGTTCAGGACCACGCCGGTGCCCTCGGCCACCAGCGCGCTGCCGAACGGGAAATTGATCGACAGGGTCGCGGCCACACGGTTGCCCTCGGCGTCGATCACCGAGAAGTGGGTGGTGTCCCGGCCGGCCTCGGCGTCGTGCCGGATGGGCGCCAACTCGTCGCTGGCGGTGGCCCGGTCGCGGCGGATACCCACGCGCAGCCCGGCCGCGTAGTCGGGCGAGGTCAGGCGCGCCAGCGGCATGTCCACGAAATCGGGGTCGCCCAGGTAGGCGGCCCGGTCGCGGTAGGCCCGGCGCATGGCCTCGACCACGAGATGCTTGCGCTCGGCGCCGGCCAACTCGGCCAGCGGGTAGCCCGAGAGAATGTTCAGGGCCTCGGCGAGCACTACGCCGCCGGAAGAAGGCGGCGAGGCGGAGACCACGTCGTAGCCGCGGTACTCGAAACGTATGGGTTCGCGCTCGATCACCCGGTATTCGGCGAGATCCTCGGGGCGCCAGATGCCGCCGGCCTGGCGAACCGCGTCCACCAGATCGCGCGCCGTGTCGCCGCGATAGAAGCCGGCACGGCCTTCTTTCGCCAGGCGCTCTAGCGTGCCCGCGAGGTCGGGCTGCTTGAGGGTGGCGCCCAGGGACAGGGCCTGGCCGTCGGCGTCCAGGAAGATATCGGCGCTGGCCGGGAAGCGTCGCAGGGCCTCGGCGCGCCACAGCAGCATGGCGTGCATGCGGGCGTCCACCTCGAACCCCTCGCGCGCCAGCCGGATCGCGGGCGCCAGCGAGCGGGCCAGTTCCAGGTTGCCGTACTTCGCCGCGATGTGCGCCAGCGCCGCCGGCTGGCCGGGAATGCCCGCCGCCAGGGCGCCGGTCCGGGAACGTTCCTGGACGTAGGTGCCGTCTTCGTCCAGATACATGTCCTCGCCGGCGGCGCCGGGCGCGGTCTCGCGGCCGTCGATCATCACGTCGCGGCCGTCGACGGCACGGTGCAGCAGCCAGAAGCCGCCGCCGCCGAGACCGGAACTCTGCGGCTCGACCACCGCCAGCGCCGCGGATACGGCCACCGCCGCGTCGAAGGCGTTGCCGCCCGCGGCCAGTATCTCCATGCCGGCGGCGGTGGCGGCCGGGTGGGCGCTGGCGATGGCGGCCCCCGGCGGCCGGTCGGACGCGGCGGCCGTCGTCGCCGCCAGGAACAGGACGGCGGCGAGCAGGGGGCGCAGCGCGATCGCTCGGACGTGCATCATTCGCGGTGGTTGGTCTTCTCGGCGAGTTTCTCGGCCACGATGGACGGCACCAGGCCGCTGATGTTGCCGCCCAGGAAGGCGATCTCGCGTACCAGGGTGGACGAGATGTGGGCGTACTGCGGCGAGGGCGCCAGCAGCACGGTCTCGATCTCGGGCGCCAGGTGCCGGTTCATCACCGCCATCTGGCGCTCGTACTCGTAGTCGCCGACGCCGCGCACGCCGCGCACCAGCACGCTCACGCCGTTGGCGCGGGCGAAGTCGACCACCAGGCCGCTGGTGCCCATCACGGTGACGTTGGGCAGGTCCGACAGGGCCTGCTCCGCCAGCCACTTGCGCTCCTCGGGCTCGAAAATGGATTTCTTCGAGGTGTTGTTGGCCACCGCCACCACCACCTCCGCGAACATGCCGGCGGCGCGCCGGATCACGTCGGCGTGGCCGTTGGTGATCGGGTCGAAGGTGCCGGTGTAGGCGGCACGGATGTTCTTGGCTTGGCTCATTGCCGTCTATCTTCCGTGGCCGGGGCCCGCCTTGCAAGGCAATAGCCCACCTCGCCGGCGCGTTTCTCGCGCAGTGCCGACCAGCCCGCCGGCAGCGGCGGCTCGCCGGCCGGGTATTCCAGGTAGACCCGGTGGTCCGGTGCCAGGTGCGGCGCCAGCGCGGCCAGGGACGGTTCCCAGAGGCCGGCGGCGAAGGGCGGGTCGAGGAACACGATGTCGAAGCGCGCCGCCGGCGTCCCCCGCAGGAAATGCAGGGCATCCGCGCACCGGATGTCGCCGCCGGTCGCGCCGAACCGCGCCAGGGTGTCGGCGAGGTCGCGCGTCAGCCGCCGGTCGTTTTCCAGGAACAGGCAGGAGGCGGCGCCGCGGGAGAGCGCCTCCAGGCCCAGAATGCCGGTGCCGGCGAAGGCGTCCAGGCAGCGCGCGCCCGCGATCACCGGCATCAGCCAGTTGAACAGGGTCTCGCGTACCCGGTCCGGGGTGGGACGCAGGCCGGGCGAATCGGTCACGGTCAGGCGTCGGCCGCGCCAGTCGCCGCCGATGATGCGGATGCGGTGGTCGCGCACGCGGGTCATGCAGGCGGGCGGACCGCGGTCAGCCCGTGCCGCCGACCGTCAGGCCGTCGACCCGGAGGGTGGGTTGGCCGACGCCCACCGGCACGCTCTGGCCGTGCTTGCCGCAGACGCCGATGCCGGTGTCCAGCGCGAGATCGTGGCCGACCATGGAGACCCGTTCCAGCACCGCGGGGCCGTTGCCGATCAGGGTGGCGCCCTTGACCGGCTCGGCGACGCGGCCGCCGCGGATGCGATAGGCCTCTGAGGCCGAGAAGACGAAGTTGCCGGAGGTGATGTCCACCGAGCCGCCGTCGAAGTTGACCGCGTAGATACCGTCGTCGACCGAGGCGATGATCTCCTCGGGATCGTGCCCGCCCGGCCGCATGTAGGTATTGGTCATGCGGGGCATGGGCAAGTGCGCGAACGATTCCCGTCGGCCGTTGCCGGTGGGCGTGCCGCCGGTGAGGGCGGCGTTGTGCTTGTCCTGCATGTAGCCGGTGAGCACGCCGTTCTCGATCAGCACGTTGCAGCGGCTGGGCGTGCCCTCGTCGTCCACCGACAGCGATCCGCGGCGGCCGGGGAGGGTGCCGTCGTCGACCACGGTGCACAGCGACGAGGCGACCTTTTCGCCAATCCGGCCCGAATAGGTGGAGCTGCCCTTGCGGTTGAAGTCGCCCTCCAGGCCGTGACCCACCGCCTCGTGCAGCAGTACGCCGGGCCAACCCGGTCCCAGGACCACCGGATAGGTGCCGGCCGGCGCCTGGCGGGCGTCCAGGCGTACCAGGGCGCGGCGCACGGCCTCGCGGGCATAGCGTTCGACGGTGTCGCCGTCGGCCAAAAGCTCGTAGCCGGCGCGTCCGCCGCCGCCGGCGCTGGCCGATTCGCGGCGGCCGTCGCGGGCGACGTGCACGGTCACGCTCAGGCGCACCAGCGGCCGCACGTCGCCGGCCCGGGTGCCGTCGGAGGCCGCGACCAGCATCACATCGTGGCTCGCGGCCAGCGCGATCCGGACCTGGACCACGCTGGGATCGGCCGCGCGCGCCGCGGCGTCGGCGCGGGCCAGCAGTGCCACCTTGGCCTCCTCGTCGAGACCCGCCGCCGGATCGAGGGGTGGATACAACGCCGGTGCCGTCGGGGAATGACGTGCGGCGATACGGCCGCCGCGCCCGTCGCGGGCGATGGCGGCGGCGGCGGCCGAGGCTTCGCTCAGGGCCGGCAGCGCGAGGTCTTCGGCATAGGCGAAACCGGTCTTCTCGCCGGCGATGGCGCGCACGCCTACTCCCTGCTCGGTGCCGGCCGCCGCGGTGCGCACGATGCCGTCCTCCCACAGCCAGCTCTCGCTGCGGTGGAGCTGGAAATACAGGTCGGCGGCGTCGATGCCGGGCCGCATGAGGCCGCCGAGCACGCGGTCCAGGGTGGCGGCGTCCAGCTCGGCGGGCGCGAGCAGGGTGGACTCGGCGATGGCGAGGGTATCGTCGGTCATGTCAGGCGGCGGTGCTCCAGGACGGGGAAGTGCTCGCGCGTGCGCCGCAAGGCGTCGCGATCGACGGTGCCGATGGCGATGCCGGGCCCCGCGGCGACGCGGTCCATGACCCGGCCCCAGGCATCGACCACCAGACTGTCGCCGTAGGTCTCGCGGCCGCCGGGGTGGCGGCCGCCCTGGTTGGGGGCGATCACGGTGCACAGGTTCTCGATGGCGCGGGCGCGCACCAGGACCTCCCAATGGGCGCGGCCGGTGACCGCGGTGAAGGCGGAGGGCACGGCCAGGATCTCCGCGCCGGCGGCGGCGTAGTGGCGATAGAGCTCGGGGAACCGCAGGTCGTAGCAGACCGAGAGTCCGACGCGGCCGAACGGGGTGTCCACCGTGGCCGGATCGGAGCCCGGCACGGTACTGGCCGATTCCTTGTATTGCTCGGCGGTGTCGGGCACGGCGACGTCGAACAGGTGGATCTTGTCGAAACGCGCCGCGCGCTTGCCGTCCGGGTCGTAGACCAGACAGGCGCCGAACGAGCGCCGGGCCTGGCCCGGCGCGCGCAGCGGGATGGTGCCGCCGATCAGCCAGAGGTTGTGGCGGGCCGCGGTCTCGGCCAGGAATTCCTGTATCGGCCCGTCGCCGTCCGCTTCGGCGATCTCCGACTTGTCGGCCTCGTGGCGTCCCAGGTAGGCGAAATTCTCCGGCAGCACGGCGAGGCCGGCGCCAGCGTCGGCCGCCGCCGCGGCGAGGCGGCCCGCCGCGGCCAGGTTCATGTCGACGTCGTCGTTGGACACCATTTGGATGGCCGCGACTCGCGATGTGGTCATGCTATGGGGTCTCCGATCGGTTCATGCCGGGCACGGGGGCGCATACGGCCTATTCGGTGGCCGTCGGCTCGCGTATCTCCGGATCGTCCCAGCTTCCGGTCAGATGGTAACTGACGCGGGTCAAATCGCCGAGGGGCTTGTCCAGGAACTGTTGCGCGACCCAGACCGCGGCGCCCAGGGCCGGACCGCCCAGCACCGTGCCGGCGATCGCGGCGGCGCCCGAGACCTGGGGGGTGATGGTCACCCGCTGGTCGTAGTCCCGGGCCGCCAGTCCGACCCGGCCCTCGATGGCGATCTCGGCCGAGGGGGTCCGGATCACGAGATCGTCGGTGTAGGCGTCGCCGGATTCGATGCGGAAATCGCCCGAGAGGGTGTCGAAGGTCGTGCCCTTGCCCAGGACATCGCGGAAATCCAGCAGGAGCCGGCGCGGCAGGGCGTAGAAGTTGACCAGTCCCAGCACGCGTCCGGCGCCGGGCTCGACCGCGAGCAGGTTGCCGTTCTCCATGGACAATGACAGGCGCCCGTCGAGGGTGGCCGGTGTGAGTCCGTCGGGGTTGGGCGCCAGCGCCAGCTCGGCCTCGATATCGGCCTTGTCGGCGCGCAGGTTGGCGGTGTAACCCAGAGTCCGCAGCAGCGGCGCGATCCCGCTGCCCTTGAGCCGTGCGTCCAGGGAGGCGCGCGTGAGGCCGTCGGTCCGCCGCCAGTCGCCGGTCGCCCGCAGGGTCATGACGCCGCCGTCGACGTCGAGCGTGTCCAAGGACAGCCCGTCCGCCAGGGGGGTCGTGTTCAGGTCGAGGTGGCCGAAATCGTCGCCGGCCAGCGCCAGGGCCTCCACCCGGACGTCGAGCAGGGGCAGCGTGGCGGGATCGATGGGCGCGGCATCGGCGTCATCGTTGCCGGGTGCCGACGTGTCCGGCACCGGTGTGAGACGCAGCCGTTCCAGGCGCGCCTCGATCCGGTCGCGGTCCGCGCGCCGCAGCCAGCGCACCGTGCCGCGGCCCGCCGTGCCGGCCAGGTCGGCACGCCAGCCGTCGTCCGCGGTCAGCGGCGTGATCCGCAGCGACAGGTCCTTGAGCCGCTGGCCGGCCGCGCGCAGCTCGCCGATCTCCAGGTCGGCGCCGCGCAGGGCGAGCCGGCCGCCGCCATCGTTCTCCGCCCGTTCGCCGCCGTCCGCGAGCAGGTCGCGCCAGGCGCCCGCGTCCAGGCGGTCCGCGGTGCCGCCGATCCACCAGCCGGGACCGTCCGGTGCGGCCTCGGTGTCGCCGCCGCCCAGTATCGCCGTGAGTCCCCAGAGGCCGTCGGCGTCGAAACGCAGGTCGAGAGTCGCGCGCTCGCCGTGTTCCACCCGGACCCGATCCCGGTCGCCGGCGATCGTCACCCGGGTCGGTACCGCGTCGCCGGCCGGCTTGGCCAGTGGTGCCGGCAGCTTCAGCGCCATGCCCGCGAGGTCGCTCGTCAGGGTCAGCGCCGAGGCGCGGCCGCCCCCGCCGATGCCCAGCGCGATACGCCAGGGGGTCTCGCCCGCCGCGGCGGCGACGATCCGCGCCGGGAGCCGGAAGGCGGCAAGTGTCTCGGCGTGCTCCGGCAGGCGCAGGGTGGTGCGGGCATCGATGCGCAGCGTGTCGCCGTCGCCGGGCGCCACGTCCGCGGTGAGCGGCAGACCCGCTAGCTCGGCCGTCAGGCCCTCGGCATAGAGACCGTCGAGGTCGAAGCGCAGGGTGCCGGCGATGCCGGTCAGGGGGGCCGGCAGGGCGTCGTGCTCGGCGCGCAGGCCGGCCACGGTCACCGCGCCGTTGACGCGTGGCTCGCCCAGGCCGGGTTTGAGGGGGATGGACAGATCCAGGGTCAGGTCGGCCGCGCCGTCCAGCGTCAGCACCTCCGGCAGGCGGCCGAAGCGTTCCGCCAGCGGCGATTCGGCGAGGAAATCGAGCATGCGGGCGGCGGCACCGTCCCGGACCCGGCCGTCGACCTTGAGCACCGGTTCGCGGACGTTCGCGATGCGGGCCGTGGCCGGTCCCGCCGCGACGCCGAGCATGCGCCCCCGCTCGGCGCGGATCTCGAGATCGTCGCCGTCGATGACGAGACGCCCGGCCACGGCCGTCAGGCTCGGCCAGCCCGGCTTGTAGGTCAGGTCGACGCCCTCGCCGCGCGCGGTGATGCGGAATGTGCCCGCGTCACCGGCCAGGGGGAAACGGTCGAGCGGGCCGGCGAGCCGGATTTGCCCCGAGGTCAGCCGGCCGGCGCCGATCGCGTCGGGGAGCCAGTCGCGCAGTCGGGGGTTGGGCAGGTCCTCGGCCTGCGGTATGTGCGCGAGCACGGCCGGCAGGTCGTCGCTGACGACGTCGAAGGTCAGGTCGGCGACGGGCGGGCCGGCGTCCGGCAGTTCGAGGGTGCCGCCGCCCGCGATCTCGGTGCCGGCGGCGGCGAGACGCAGTCCGGACATCGTCAGGCGCCGGCCGTCGGCGGTCGTGGTCCAGGCGAGCTCGCCGCCGAGTGCCGCGAGCGGCAGCCGGCCCCGCAGGTAGCGGTCGAGCGTGATCCCGCCCTCGCCTTCGGTCAGGGTCAGCGAGCCGCCGTCGCCGTCGACGGACCAGGTCCCGCCGAAACGCCCGGCCTCCAGGCCGAGCGGTGCGTCGCGCAGGGTGAGTCCGGCGAAGCGGCCGTCCGCCCGCCAGTCGCCCTCGCCGGCGTATTCGACACGCAGGGTCTCCAGCGTGCCGTCCGCCGCGGTGTCGGTGAACCGCGCCGGCAGGGCGAGCTTGAGCCAGCCGGCGGCCAGGCCGGCCGGCAGCGATGCCAGCCGCGCCTCGATACGGCCGCCGTCGGGGGCGATCAGCGCCTCGCCGGTCGTGTCTAGGGCGCCGCCGTCGGGGGTGCGCAGGGCGTCGAGCCGCGCGCGGTAGCCGCCGTCCCCGCCGGCCGGCTCGATGCTGGCGTCCAGGGTGGTCGCGGTCCGTAACGGCGTCCCGGACAAGCGGAACGACTCCGTCGCCAGGGTGAGGCGGGCGCCCTCGAAGTCGCCTTCACGCCAGTCGCTCCAGGCTTCGAGTTGCGCGCGTCCGCCGCGCAGCGCGTCGTCGCCCAGGCCCGCGGCGCGCAGCAGGCTGGCGCCGTCGAGTCCCTCGGCGTTCACGTAGGCGTGCGCCTCCAGGTTCTCCGGGCGGGCGAAATCGCCGAGCACGAAGACATCGATTTCGGCTCGCTCGCCGATACGCGGCGGCAACTGCGCCCGGATACGCGCCCGGTGGCGCGGGCCCTTGTTGCGGAGGGTGCCGGCGATGCCGGTCACGTCCAACGCCAGGTCCGGATGGGCCGCGTCCGTGATGCGTACGTGGCCGTCCTCGATCCGGGTGAAGTGCACGCGGTCCAGCCAGCGGTCGATATCGGCGGCGTCGAAGCCGCGGGTCTCGCTCTGCCCCAGGCCGCGCAGCCGCCAGTGGCCGTCGCCGTCGCGGTGGAGCGTGAGCTCCACGCCCGATATCAACAGCCGGTCCGGCTCCCGGATACCCCGCAGCAGGTCCCAGAAGCCGAAATGCAGACCCAGTCCGCGCAGGCGCAGTGCCGGACGCGCGTCCTCTTCCCGGAGCAGGGCGACGTCGCTGAAGTGCAGCACCGGTCCGGTCCAGGTCCAGCCCAGTTCCATGGCGCCGATCGCCAGCGGCTGACCGATGCGCTCGCTGACCCAGTCCGCGGTCTGGGCCCGGTAGCCCGGCACGGCGCGGTCGAGCAGGCGCACCGTGCCCACCAGCGTGCCCGCGACGATCACCAGGACGGCGATGCCGAGGAGAAGCCAGGTTTTCAGGCGCAGGTTGCGTCGCAGCATGGCGGTCGGTGTCGGGTCTCGCGGCCGGGGTCCGGGGGGTCGTCCTGGGTTATGACCATGAAAGGCGCCGGCAGTGCCGACGCCCGGCGTCCCGTGTTATGTCGGGACGACGTCGAATTGCTCCTGAAGATACAGCGATTCCGCCTGCAGGCGGACCCGGCGCGCCACCGATTCGGCTAGGTCGCCGAGCGCGCCCGCCTGCTCGTCCAGCAGCATGGCGACCACGTCGGGATTGGCCAGGACCAGCATCCCGTCGGTGTCGAACTGGCGGGCCGAGCGCAGGATCTCACGGAATATCTCGTGGCAGACGGTCTCCACGCTCTTGACGCTGCCCCGGCCCGAGCAGGCGGGACAGGGTTCGCAGAGCACGTGCTCCAGGCTCTCGCGGGTACGCTTGCGGGTCATCTCCACCAGGCCGAGCGGCGAGATCTGGGAGATCATGCTCTTGGCCGGGTCGCGCTCCAGGGCGCGCTCCAGGGCGCGCAGCACCTGCTCGCGATGGCTGGTTTCGCTCATGTCGATGAAATCGACGATGATGATCCCGCCCAGGTTCCGCAGGCGCAGTTGGCGGGCGATGGTCTGCGCCGCCTCTAGGTTGGTCTTGAGGATGGTCTCGCCCAGGTTGCGGGTGCCCACGTAACCGGCGGTGTTGACGTCGATCGTGGTCATCGCCTCGGTCTGCTCGATCACGATGCTGCCCCCGGACTTGAGCGGCACGCTGGGCTGCAGCGCGCGCTCGATCTCGTCCTCCACGCCGAACAGGTCGAAAATGGGCCCGTCGCCCCGGTAATGCTCGATGCGGCCGGCCAGCTCCGGCACGAAGCGGCGGGCGAAGTCCGCCATCTCGCGGCAGGCGCGGTCGTCGTCGATGCGTACCCGCTCGATGCCGGACAGGACCATGTCGCGCAGCATCCGGGTGACCAGCGGCAGGTCCCCGTGCACCAGGCTGCCCGGGGCGGCGTGCATCACCTGCTCCCGGATCGAACGCCAGAGCCGGTCCAGGAAACGCATGTCGGCGGCCAGGGCGTCGGCGTCCGCGCCTTCCGCCACGGTGCGCACGATGAAGCCGCCGCGCAGGCCCAGTTCCGACTTCAGGGAGGCCACCGCGGCGCGCAGGCGCTCGCGTTCCGTTTCGTCCTCGATCCGCGTGGATACGGCGGCCTGGTCGCCGTGCGGCATCAGTACGAGGTAGCGTGACGGGATCGAGAGGTCCGTGGTCAGGCGGGCGCCCTTACTGCCCAGCGGTTCCTTGGCGACCTGGACCAGCACGCTCTCGCCGGCCGACAGCAGGTGCTGGATATCGGGACGGATGTCGTCCTCCTCGCCGCGTTGGCGCACGATGTCGGCGGCGTGCAGGAAGGCCGTGCGGTCGAGCCCGATCTCCACGAACGCGGCCTGCATCCCCGGCAGCACGCGCTGGACCCTGCCCAGATAGATGTTGCCGGCGACGCCGCCGCGGGAGTCGCGCTGCAGGTGGATTTCCTGGAGCACGCCGGCCTCCACCTGGGCGACGCGGGTTTCGCCCGGCGCCACGTTGACCAGTATTTCGGCGCTCATCGCGGACCGCTCGGGGGCGTTCGCGCACGCAAGCCGGGGCGCGGGGGATTGTCATGAAACCTGCACATGGCGGGATTGTCGGCGGGCGGGGGAAACGCTGCAAGCAATGGACGGGCGCGCCCGGATATCCGGTGTCCCCGTCTTCCGTTTCCCATTTTCCGTTTTCCGTCTCCCGGCTTGAAGTCAGCCCCGGTGATACGGATGGCCCGCCGTCACGCTCCAGGCCCGGTACAGTGCCTCCGCCACCAGCACCCGGGCCAGGCCGTGCGGCAGGGTCAGCGGCGACAGGGACCAGCGTGCCGTGGTGCGCTCCCGCACCGCCGGCGCCAGGCCGTCGGGGCCGCCGATCAGGAAGGCGCGGTCGCGACCGTCCGCCAGCCAGTCCGACAGGCGATTCGCCAGCGTTTCCGTGGACCAGGCGGCGCCGTCGACGTCCAGCGCGATCGCCTCGGCCGCCGCCGGCAGGGCCGCGAGCATGCGCTCGCCTTCCTCCGCGACCGCGCGGCCCGGGGAACGGTTCTTGGCGCGGCGGCCGAGCGGGATCTCGGTCAGTTCCAGGCGGCATTCGCGCGGCAGCCGCCGGGCATACTCGCGGTAGCCGGCATCGAGCCAACCGGGCAGGCGGCTGCCGACGGCGATCAGGTGAAGCCTCACGGTCCCGTGGGGCGCGGGGTCACTGTTCCAACTGCTGCTCGGGCGGCCGGGCGTCGATGTCCCAGAGCTTCTCGAGCTGGTAGTAAGCGCGCGCGGTGGGCTGCATGATGTGGACCACGACGCCGGAGAGGTCGATCAGGACCCACTCGGCCTCGGCGAGGCCCTCCACCCGCGGCCGGAGTCCGGCGCCCTTGGCGCGTTGCACGAGGTTCTCGCCCAGGCGCTTGACGTGGCGGGCGGAACGGCCGTTGCACACGATCATGTAATCGGTGATCGGTGTCAGCGAGGCGACGTCGAGGACGCGGGTCGATTCGCCCTTGAGTTCCTCGATCGCGTCCAGGGCGAGTTGCAGGGTGTCGTCGGGTGTCATGCGGGGGCCGGCTCGCGGCGGTAGACGCCGGCGTCCTGGATTTCCTCCAGGACCACGTCGGGCAGCAGGTAGCGCGCGCTGCGGCCGGCGGCCAGGAGCTCGCGGATGCGGGTGCCGGAGATGGTCAGTGGCGGCGGCGTGCACACGTGCACCAGACCGTGCGTGGCGCCACGCAGGTCGGCGGCGTCGCCGACACGCCGGCGTTCCACCTCGTCGGCGACGGCGGCCGGCAGCTCGGTGTCGGTGTCGGGCCGCTCAACGAGCACGATGTGGGCGTGCTCGAACAGGCCGCGCCACTCGTGCCATTTGTCGAGGGCGGCCATCACGTCCCGGCCCATGAGCAGGCACAGGGGCGTGTCCGGCAGTTCCCGGCGCAGCGAGGCCAATGTGTCCACGGTGTAGGACGGCCCGCGGCGCAACAGCTCGCGGTCGTCGAGACGCAGCCGCGGCTCGTCGGTGATCGCCACGCGGATCCACTTGGCGCGTTGGCCGGGCGAGGCGATGGGGGCGCCGCGATGGGGCGGCCGGGCGCTGGGCACCAGCCGTACCTCCGCCAGTTCGAGCGCTTCCGCGAGTTCCACGGCCAGTCGCAGGTGGCCGTTGTGAACCGGGTCGAACGTGCCGCCGAGAATCCCGATCGGTGCCGGCATCGTTCAGCGCACGTGCCCGTCGCCGAACACGACGTACTTCACGGAGGTAAGCCCCTCCAGGCCCACGGGGCCGCGGGCATGCAGCTTGTCGGTGGAGATGCCGATCTCGGCGCCGAGGCCGTACTCGAAGCCGTCCGCGAAGCGGGTGGAGGCGTTGACCATCACCGACGACGAGTCCACCTCGCGCAGGAAGCGCCGAGCGCGGGTGACGTTCTCGGTCACGATCGCGTCGGTATGGTGCGAGCCGTGGCTCTCGATATGCTCGATGGCCTCGTCCAGGCCGGCGACCACGCGCACGGCCAGGATCGGCGCCAGGTACTCGGCGTCCCAGTCCGCCTCGCTGGCCGGCACCGCATCCTCGACCAGCTTGCGGGTGCGCGGACAGCCCCGGATCTGGACATCGGCCTGGCGCAGGGTGTCGGCGATGTCGGGCAGCAGGCGCTCGGCCACGCTTTCCGCCACCAGCAGCGTTTCCATGGTGTTGCAGGTGCCGAAGCGCTGGGTCTTGGCGTTGACCGCGATCGACCGTGCCTTGTCCGGATCGGCGTCGTCGTCGATATAGACGTGGCAGACGCCGTCGAGGTGCTTGATCACCGGCACGCGGGCATGCTCGGCGACATACTCGATCAGGCCCTTGCCGCCGCGCGGCACCACCACGTCCACGGAGTCGGTCATGCGCAGGAGTTCGCCGACCGCGGCGCGGTCGGTGGTCTCCAGCACCTGCACGGCGTCCGTGGGCAGGCCCACGGAGGCCAGGGCGCGTTCGATGCAGGCGGCGATCGCCTGGTTGGACTCGCGCGCCTCGGAGCCGCCGCGCAGGATCGCGGCGTTACCGGATTTGAGGCACAGGGCGGCGGCGTCCGCGGTGACGTTGGGACGCGATTCGTAGATGATGCCGACCACGCCCAGCGGCACGCGCATGCGGCCGACCTGGATGCCCGAGGGCCGGTAATTGAGATCGGTGATCGCGCCCACCGGGTCCGGCAGGGCGGCCACCTGGCGGACGCCGTCGGCCATGGCGCCGATGCGCTCGTCGGTCAGCTCGAGGCGATCCATCAGGGCGTCGTCGAGGCGGTCGCGGCCGGCGCGCAGGTCACGCTCGTTGGCCGCCTTGAGACGGGCGCGATCCTTTTCCAGGGCATCGGCCACGGCGAACAGGGCGGCGTTCTTGACCCCGGGATCGGCCG
This sequence comes from Salinisphaera sp. PC39, assembly GCF_040361335.1. Lineage (NCBI taxonomy): Bacteria > Pseudomonadati > Pseudomonadota > Gammaproteobacteria > Salinisphaerales > Salinisphaeraceae > Salinisphaera > Salinisphaera sp. PC39. Next base: position 19,272 of record NZ_APNM01000002.1, read on the forward strand.
CGGCCATGCCGCGTGCCGCGCGACGCGCGCGGCGGCCGACCTCGCGCATGTACTCGCTCACCGTGGTGGGCGCGGCGTCGGCCTGGCTCAAGCTGGCGCTCATGATTCGGTTACGGACTCCTCGCTGTCGTCTGGTTTCCTGCCGTCGGCCGTCGCTGGCGTCCCGGCGAGCGGGGTCCGGCCGCGGCCGCGGTATCGAGTGCCAATCTTACCAGTTCTTCCCAGGGGCGGCCCGGCGCGGCGCCCTTGTTGATGCGGTCCAGGCGCGCGGCGCGGCGGAGCAGGGCGAGCGCGGCGGTGGGGCGGATGCGGGAGGCGGCGGCCGCGAGCTGGCGCTTGCGTGCCGGGGGCATGCGGACCGAGGCGAGCGCCCGCTCGCGGTCGACGGCCCCGGCGAGCCGGTGCAGCAGCCGTAGCTCGCGGGTCAGCGCCGCCAGCACGGGCACCGCGTCAACGCCCTCCTCGCGCAGGCGCAGCAGGCTGCGCACCGCGCCCTCGGCGTCGCCGGCCAGGGCCTTGGCGGGCAGGTCGAACACCGCGAAGCGCGCGGCGTCGGCACCGGCCTCGCGCATGGCGTCCGCGTCCACGGTCGTGTCCGGGAATAGCAGCGCCAACCGGTCGATCTCCTGGGCGGCGGCGAGCAGGTTGCCTTCGGTCAGGGCGGCGAGCACCGCCACGGCGTCGGATGTGAGCGTCACCCCGCGGCCGGCGGCGCGGCGCTCGATCCAGTCCGGCAGGGCCGTGGCCGGCAGGGGCCAGGCGTAGACCGCCGCGCCGGCCCCGGCCAGTTGCTTGTACCAGGCGTTGCGCCGCTGGTTCGAGGCCAGGCCCGGCGCCAGCACGATCAGGACGGTGTCGGCGGGCGGGTCGTCGAGGTAGCGGCCGAGGGCGTCCGCGCCGGGCTTGCCGGGGCCCTTGTCCGGGAGGTGCAGTTCGATGAGGCGGCGGCTGGCGAACAGCGACAGGTTGTCGCCGGCGGCGGCGAGCTGGCTCCAGTCGAAGCCGGGCTCGGCGTGCAGCACGTCGCGCTCGTCGTGGCCGGCGGCGCGCGCCGCCGCGCGCACGGCGTCCGCCGCTTCGTGCACCAGCAGCGGTTCCTCGCCGGCCAGCAGGTAGGCCGGCCGCAGGCCGTGCCGGCGCAGGTCGGCGGGGAGTTGCTCCGGTTTCAATTCCATGTGATCGGTGATTGGTGATTCGTGACTGGCAGGAGCGTAACCGCCCGTGTCAGCCCTGCAAATCACGAATCACGAATCACCGACAGGGAAGTTGCGCCCGTAGAAGATCTCCATCACCTCGTGCTCGATGCGTTCGGTGATCTCCGCGGCCTCTTCCTCGGTCAGATTCTCGGGCGACTCGGCGAACAGGTAGTCGTCCAGGTCCAGCTCGGTGAGACGCATCTTGGTGTGGAAGATGCGCTCGGCGGGGACGTTGACGTCCACCATCTGGTAGCGGTTCTTGACGTCGTCCGGCACGTAATCCTGGATCGAGTTGATCTCGTGGTCGATGAAGTGCTTGCCGCCGTCGACGTCGCGGGTGAAGCCGCGCACCCGGTAGTCCAGCGCCACCACGTCGGATTCGAAACTGTAGATCAGGTGCTCCAGGGCCTTGAGCGGCGAGATCAGGCCGCAGGTGGAGACGTCGATGTCCGCGCGGAACGTGGAGATGCCGTGGTCCGGGTGGAATTCCGGGTAGGTGTGCACGCAGATGTGGCTCTTGTCCAGGTGCGCCACCACGGCGTCGGAGTCGGGCTCGTGGTAGGCCGATTCCTCGGCGATCAGCATGGTCACCGAGGCGCCCTCGGGCTCGTAATCCTGGCGCGCCACGTTGAGGATGTTGGCCCCGATGATGTCGGAGACCTCGGTGAGTATCTGGGTCAGACGCTCGGCGTTGAACACTTCGTCCAGGTACGCGACATAGGCCTTCTTCTGTTCGGCCGTGCGCGCGTAGCAGATGTCGTAGATGTTGAACGACAGGGACTTGGTGAGGTTGTTGAAGCCGTGCAGTCTGAGTTTGTCCATGGCGCCACTCCGTGTTGCCGGGCCGCGCGGGATCGCGGGGCGCGCATTATGCCGTCGCCGGGCGGCGGACGAAACGGCGAGAGGGTTATGTCGCGTCCCGCAGCTCGTGGCTGTGCGTGATGTCGACGCTTTCGCGCAGCATGATCGAGGCCGAGCAGTACTTTTCCGCGGACAGGCGCACGGCGCGCGCCACCTGCTTTTCCGACAGGCCGTCGCCGCTGACGATGAAGTGCAGGTGGATGGCGGTGAAGACCTTGGGGTCGGTGTCGGCGCGGGTGCCGTCGACCCGGATGCGGCAGTCGGTCACCGATTGCCGGGCCTTGCGCAGGATGTGCATGACGTCCATCGCGCTGCAGCCGCCCACGCTCATCAGCATCAGTTCCATCGGGCGCATGCCGGCGTTGCCGCCGCCCAGGGCCGGGGGGCCGTCGATGGTGAGGCTGTGGCCGCTGCCGGCGGTGCCGGTGAAACGAAGGTCTTCCTGCCAGTCTATGGTGACGTTCATGGGCTGGACCTGTCTGGTGTCTCAGGTTTCATGTCGGGTGAATGGCGCCGGTGGCGGGTTCGTGTGTCACGAAACCCGGAACACCGGCCGGCTACGCGAGCAGCTCGGCCAACGCCTGTCCCGGATCCGGGCGGCGCATCAGGGATTCGCCGATCAGCAGGGCCGGCACGCCGGCGGCGCGCAGGCGGGCGACGTCCTCGCGGGTATGGATGCCGCTCTCGCTGACCAGCAGACGGCCGGCCGGCACGCGCTCGCGCAGCGCGAGCGTGGTCTCCAGCGTGGTCTCGAAGGTACGCAGATCGCGGTTGTTGACGCCGATCAGGCAACCCTCGTCCAGCGTCAGGACGCGCTCCAGCTCCTCGGCATCGTGCACCTCGGCGAGCACGTCCATGCCCAGTTCCCGCGCCTGGGCGGCCAGCCGCGCCATGCGGGTGTCGTCCAGCGCCGCCGCGATCAGCAGGATGCAGTCGGCGCCCAGGGCGCGCGATTCGGTCACCTGCACGGGGTCGATGATGAAGTCCTTGCGCAATACCGGCAGGGTGCAGGCATCGCGCGCGTCCATCAGGTACTGCGGATCGCCGCGGAAGAATTCGCGGTCGGTGAGCACGGACAGGCAGGCGGCGCCGCCCGCCGCGTATTGCGCGGCCAGCGTCGCCGGGTCGAAATCCTCGCGGATCAGGCCCTTGCTGGGGGAGGCCTTCTTGATCTCGGCGATCACCGCGATGCCGCGCTCGGCGGCCGTCGCGCGCAGGGCCGCGGCGAAGCCGCGCGCCGGCGGCGCCTCGGCGGCCTGCTCGTGCAGCACCTCGGGGGTGCCGTAGGCGTGCAGGGTCTGGATCTCCTCGCGCTTGCGCGCCAGGATGCGCGCGAGCACGTTGTCGGCCGGCGCCGTCATGGTGCCATCCCCTGGGTGAGCTCGGCGAGCGCGGCCAGCCGGTCGCCGGCGGCACCGCTGGCCAGGGTCTCGCGGGCCAGGGCCACGCCGGCCGCGATCGAATCCGCCCGCCCGGCCGTGTACAGCGCGGCGCCGGCGTTGAGCGCGACCATGTCGGCGGCGATGCCGCGCTCGCCGGCGAATGCCCGCCGGATCAGGGCCAGGCTGGCCTCGGCGTCGTCCACCCGCAGGGCGTCCAGGGAGCCGCGCTCCAGGCCCACGTCCTCGGGGGTGATCTTGTAGCTGGTCACCTCCCCGTCGCGCAGCTCGGAGACCCGGCTGGGGGCATTGATGCTGAGTTCGTCCAGGCCGTCCTCGCCGTGCACCACCAGGACGTGGCGGCTGCCGAGCTTGGCGAGCACCCGGGCCAGCGGCTCCGTGAGGTGGCCGTTGAACACGCCCACGACCTGGTTGCGGGCGCCGGCGGGGTTGGTCAGCGGGCCGATGATGTTGAACACGGTGCGGATGCCCAGCTCACGGCGGGGGCCGATGGCGTGCTTCATGGCGCCGTGATGGGCGGGCGCGAACATGAATCCCACCCCCAGGCTGCGGATGCACTCGGCCACCGCCTCGGGGGGGATGTCGAGGCGGACGCCGGCGGCCTCCAGGACATCGGCGCTGCCGGACTTGCTGGAGACCGAGCGGTTGCCGTGCTTGGCCACCCGGCCGCCCGCCGCCGCCACCACGAAGGCGGCCGCGGTGGAGACGTTGAACAGACCCGACCGGTCGCCGCCGGTGCCGCAGGTATCCACGAGCTCGTCGGCGAAGGCCGGATCCACCGGTACCGGCGTGGCCAGTTCGCGCATCACCTCCGCGGCGGCGGCGATCTCGGCCACGGTCTCGCCCTTCATGCGCAGGGCGACCAGGAATCCCCCGATCTGCGCCGGCGTGGCGGCGCCGGTCATGATCGCGCGCATCGCTTCGCGCATGCGTTCCGGGTCCAGGTCGCGGCCCGCGACCACATCGTTCATCAGGGCCTTGTCGATCATTGCGATTTCACGAATGTTTCTTAACGAACCACGGAGGCACGGAGGCACAGAGAGTAGCAATCTTGAAAAGACTGAAGATGCTGAGAGCGCAAAAGTGGCCGAAGCAGGGTCACGGCTGTTTCGCCTTGGATTTTGCGGCCTTGACTCTGTGTTCTCTGTGACTCTGTGGTTTTATCCTGTCTCCGCCACGCCGGTACGTGCCAAAAATGTGCGCAGCATGGCGTGGCCGTGCTCGGAGAGGATCGACTCGGGGTGGAACTGCACGCCCTCGGCGCCGGTCGGGCCGTGGATGAGTCCCATGATCTCGTCGATCTCGCCGTCGGCGCTTTCGGTCCAGGCGGTGATCTCGAATTCCGTCGGCAGGCTCTCCCGGTCCACCACCAGGGAATGGTACCGCGTGGCGGTGAGCCCGTCCGGCAGGTTCGCGAACACGCCGCGGCCGCGGTGCCGGATCACGGAGGTCTTGCCGTGCATCACCTCGCGGGCCCGCACCACGCGGCCGCCGAAGGCCTGGCCGATGGCTTGGTGGCCGAGGCACACGCCCAGGATCGGCAGTCGCCCCGCCAGCCGGCGCACGGTCTCCAGGGACACGCCGGCCTCGTTGGGCGTGCACGGGCCGGGCGAGATCACCACGCCGGCGGGGTCCATGGCCTCGATGTCGGCCACGTCGACCGCGTCGTTGCGCACCACCTCGACGTCCGCCCCCAGCTCGCCCAGGTACTGGACCAGGTTGAAGGTGAAGGAGTCGTAGTTGTCGATCATCACGATCATGAGTTCGCTCCCGTATCCAGCCCCCGGGCGGCCATCGCGGCGGCACGCATCACCGCGCGCGCCTTGTTCATGGTTTCCTCCCACTCGGTCGGCGGGTCGGAGTCGGCGACGATGCCGCCGCCGGCCTGGACGTGGATCTCGCCGCCCTTGAGCACCGCGGTGCGGATGGCGATGGCCAGGTCCATGCTGCCGTTGTCGGCGAGATAGCCGACGGCGCCGCCGTACACGCCGCGCTTGACCGGCTCCAGTTCGTCGATGATCTCCATGGCCCGGATCTTGGGCGCGCCGGAGAGGGTGCCGGCCGGGAAGGTGGCGCGCAGGGCGTCCATCGGGGTCAGGTCGGGGCGCAGCCGTCCGGTCACGTTGGAGACGATGTGCATGACGTGCGAGTAGCGCTCGATGATCATGCGGTCCGTGACCTCGACGCTGCCCACTTCGGCGACCCGGCCGACGTCGTTGCGGCCCAGGTCGATCAGCATCAGGTGCTCGGCCAGTTCCTTGGGGTCGGCCAGGAGTTCCTCCGCCAACGCCGTGTCCTCGGCCGGGGTGGCGCCGCGCGGGCGGGTGCCGGCGATGGGCCGCACCATCACCTCGCCGTCGGTGACCCGTACCAGGATCTCCGGCGAGGAGCCCACGACATGGTGGTCGCCGAAGTTGAAGAAATACATGTACGGCGAGGGGTTCAGGCAGCGCAGCGCCCGGTACAGCGACAGCGGCTCGGCCGTGTAGGGGGCCGACAGCCGCTGGCTGGGCACCACCTGCATGACGTCGCCGGCGCGGGTGTATTCCACGATCCGCCGGACCGCGTCCTCGTAGCCGGCCTGGGTGAGTCCCGAGACGAAGCTGGCGTCGTCCAGCGTGTCGCGGCCGAGATCGGCCTCGGGCATCGCCAGCGGCTGCGACAGTTTCTTCAGCAGCGCGTCCAGGCGGGCGGCGACCCGTTCGCGGTCGGCCTCGTCCCCTTCCAGGTGGTGGCCGATGCAGTACAGCTTGCCGGACAGGTTGTCGAAGACCACCAGTTCCTCGGCCACCAACAGCAGGATGTCCGGCAGGTCCAGCGGGTCCGGCTTGTCGACGCCGGCCAGACGCGGCTCGATGTAGCGCACGGTGTCGTAGCCGAAGTAACCGACCAGGCCGCCGGTCAGGCGCGGCAGGTCCGGCAGGCGCGGCGCCGCGCGGGCATCGGCGAAGGCCTGGATCCAGGCCAGGGGATCGTCGGTCTCGACGCGCTCGAGCACGGTGTCGCCGCGTTCGTGCACCAGCGTGCGGCCGTGCACGCGAATGCGCTCGTCGCAGGGCAGGCCGATGATCGAGTAGCGGCCCCAGCGCTCGCCCCCCTGGACGGATTCCAGCAGGAAGGAGTAGGGCGCGTCGGCCAGCTTGAGATAGGTGGACAGCGGCGTGTCCAGATCCGCCAGTGCCTCGCGGACGAGGGGCAGGCGGCGCGGCTGTCGGGGGTGTCGGGTCTGCTCGGATGTCATGCGGTCGATCTCCTGGACGGGCGTGATGGCGCGGGCGGCCGCAGGGGGCCGCGGCATCGGCTTACGCCGAGGTGCCGTTGCGCCATCGCCACGCGGCGCGGGGAGCGGCCGGCGCGGTCCTGTCCAGAGCGATCGAATGCATGTCGGTGTCTTCGCGTTGCGTTTGTCCGGCGGGCGCCGGGGGCGTCCGCGAACCGCGATTATATGTCAGCTTGCCGCCGCCAGAAACCCGCATGCCCCGTCGCGCCTCAGACGGTCCGCAGCGCGTCCAGCTCGCTGCGCATGGCCGCGACCGTGGCCGCGTAGTCGTCGCCGCCGAAGATCGCGGAGCCGGCGACGAAGGTGTCGGCCCCGGCCGCCGCGATCTCGCGGATATTGTCCTGCTTGACGCCGCCGTCCACCTCCAGCCGGATGGGTTTGCCGGAGGCGTCGATCAACTCGCGCGCCTCGCGGATCTTGTGCAGCGTCTCCGGGATGAAGGACTGGCCGCCGAAGCCGGGGTTGACCGACATCAGCAGCACCATGTCCAGCTTGTCGAGCACGTGCTTGAGCCAGTACAGCGGCGTCGCCGGGTTGAACACCAGGCCCGCCTTGCAACCGGCGTCCTTGATCAGTTGCAGGCTGCGGTCGATGTGCTCGCTCGCTTCCGGGTGGAAGGTGATGTAGTCCGCGCCGGCCTCGACGAAATCGCCGATCAGGCGGTCCACCGGCTTGACCATCAGGTGGACGTCGATGGGTGCCTCGATGCCGTAGTCCCGCAACGCCTTGCACACCGGCGCGCCGAAGGTGAGGTTGGGCACGTAGTGATTGTCCATCACGTCGAAGTGGACCATGTCCGTGCCGGCGGCGAGGACGTTCTCCACTTCCTCGCCGAGCCGCGCCAGGTCGGCGGACAGGATCGAGGGTGCGATGCGGTAGGGCTGGGGCGACAGGGGCATGGCCGGAACCTGCTGGATGTATTGTGCCGGCGCGCTACTCTACCTTAAGCTGCCCCGCGACACAGCATCCTCACGGGCTCCGAACCTATGGCCGCGTTCCTGATCGCCGTGCACGCCCTCGCCGCCGTCGTTTGGGTGGGCGGCATGTTCTTCGCCTACCAGGTCCTGCGGCCCGCGGCGGCCGGTCTTGCCCTGGCCGAGCGGCTGCCGCTCTGGTCCCGAGTCTTCGGCCGTTTCTTCCTCTGGGTCTGGCTGTCGGTGATCGCGCTGCTGGTCACCGGGTACGGCATGATCTTCGGCGTCTACGGGGGCATGGCCGCCGCCGGGACCCATATCCACATCATGCACGGCCTCGGATGGCTGATGTTCCTGGCCTTCGGTCACCTGTTCTTCGTGCCCTGGAAGCGTTTGCGCACGGCGCTGGCCGCCGGTTCCCTGGACGAGGCCGCGCGCCATCTGAACCAGATCCGGTGGATCGTAGCGGTCAATCTCGCGCTCGGCCTGATCGTGGTCGTCGTCGCCAGCGGCGGCCGTTTCGGTCTGGTCTGACGCGCGTTGTCGCGTCAGGTAAGCTAGCGCGCCTTTCCCTCCGTTTTCACAGGGATCACGCGCCATGCCGGAAGCGCTCTATCAGTCCGATCTTCGTAGTCTGACCCTGCTCAATCGCGGCAAGGTGCGCGATATCTACGCGGTCGGCGACGATCACCTCCTGATCGTGGCCACGGACCGCATCTCGGCGTTCGATGTCGTGCTGCCCGATCCGATTCCCGGCAAGGGGGCGGTGCTGACCGAGGTCTCCGATTTCTGGTTCAACCATCTCGCGGGCGTGATTCCCAATCACCTCGCCGACCTGTCCCTGGCGGACGTGCTGCCGGACTCCGGGGAGCGGGCCCAGGTGGCGGGCCGCGCGACCATCGCGAGACGCCTGCGGGCCTTGCCGGTGGAGGCGGTGGTCCGCGGCTACCTGATCGGCTCCGGCTGGAAGGACTATCAACGTACCGGTGCGGTATGCGGCATCGGCCTGCCCGCCGGCCTGGCCCAGGCCGAGCGGCTGCCCGAGCCCATCTACACCCCGTCCACCAAGGCCGAGGTTGGGCAGCACGACGAGAACATCGACTTCGACGCCACCGTCGACCTGGTCGGCGGCGAGCTGGCCGCCCGCATCCGCGACGTCAGCCTCGAAATCTACCGCCGGGCCGCCGAATACGCGCGCGAGCGCGGCATCATCATCGCCGACACCAAGCTGGAGTTCGGCCTGGACGAGGACGACCGGCTGGTCTTGATCGACGAAGTGTTGACCCCGGATTCGTCCCGATTCTGGCCGGCGGACAGCTACCGCACGGGCATCAGCCCGCCCTCGTTCGACAAGCAGTACGTGCGCGATTACCTGGAGACCCTGGACTGGGACAAGACCGCCCCGGGCCCCCGTCTGCCCGCGGACGTGATCGCCAACACCGCCGCCAAGTACCGCGAGGCCCGCGACCGCCTGTTGGCGGTTTGAAGGCACGTTTCCGCCGGCGGACGGCGGCGCGGCCCCGCCGTCGGGCCGCGCCGCGGCTGAAGAACGGCCTAATGCTCGTGGTCGTGGTCCTCATCGTCATGGTCATGGTCGTGGTCGCTCTCGGCGAGCCCGGTCCACGCCAATCCGACGGGAGCGAAGTCCAGTTCGATCGCTTCATCCAGAAGGCCGAGGGTCTCCAGGTCGAGCACGCGGATGGCGCGTTCGGCGGGGTCGGTGATGAAGGCCAGGTCGCCGGCCCCGCTGAAGGCCAGGACGGGGCTGGTGCCGCCACTCGGCGGGACCGAGTCCAGCAGGTGGAGGCGGGTTTCGCGTTGCCAGTCGGTCGTGTCCAGCACGTGCAGATGGCCGGTATTGTCGAGGATCAGCAGGTGTTCGCCATGCGGGTCCAGACCGTATTGAATCGCCTCCACCGGGTCGCCGTCGCCGTCGGTCGCGCCGTCGCGCCAGTCGATCTCCTCCGCGGTGGCGGTCTCCGGGTCGATCGCATACAGGTTGTAACCGGGATAGGCGAAGGCCGCGAATCGGGGCAGGTCCGGCCGGCCCAGCACCAGCGCGATCCGCTCGCTGACGGTCACTTTGGCCTCGTGGAAGTGGTCGCCGTGCAACTCGGCCAGAAGCACGCCGTCCTCGCAGCCGAAGGCGGAGAATGCCCCGTTTGAGGCGCCGCCGTGCAGGCCCGGGCACGCCGTGGCGAGGCTGCCCTCGTCGTGAAAGTGATCGCCATGCAACTCATACACCGTGATGCCGTCGGCTGGATCGCCGTTGGCGGGGCTATGGCTGGCGAGGACGAGTTCGCCGAGAGGCTCGGCGATGCCGTGGTGCGCGGTGTCCAGGGTCTGACCGGCCACGACGCCGCCCGCGGTCAGGCTCTCGTCGGTCAGCAACTGGAATCGGGACAGGTTGGCGGCGCCGGCGTCGCCGTCGTAGAAGAGCGCGGCCTGTTCTCCGTTGATCCGGTAGTGGGTGGGCCGGACACCGGTCAGGATGAAGCCGAGCATGGCGGGATCGTTGGTGTGGACGTGATCCTCATGGCGTGAAATCCCGCTATCCAGGAGCGCCACCTGATCGTTGTCGCGCTGCACGAGCAGGGCGTAGCGTGCTTCCGGGCTGGCATGGACGGCGGTGGCCGGGTAGGTGAGCGCGAAATCCGCGATCGATGCCCGTTCCGTCAGGTCATAGACGTAAACCCGCGAGTTGCTGCCGTTGGCCTCGGTGAACACCAGGCGCCCGGTATGTTCGTGGTCGTGGTCATGGTCATCGCCGCCGGGCAGGGTGGTGCTGCCCGTGTCGTTGTTGCAGGCGGCGAGCAACAGGGTTGCGGCCAATAGCGACGACACATGCAGGTTACTTATTTTAAAGGATTTCATGACGGTTTTCCTGATATAAAACGTTATAACATCTCTTCGAGAGGCGAAACTCAGAATTCAATCTCCACGCCCGTGATCAGGTTGCGGCCGGGAGCGGGCACGGCATCGGCCAGAAACGAGGTGTGATTCCAGACTTCCTCGCCCAGCAGATTGCGGCCGCGTACGAACAGCCGGTAACGCTGTCCGGCATCCACCCGGTAGCCGATGGTGGCGTTGAGCATCTCGTGGCCGGGGGTCGTGGTCTCGAAGTCGGCGATCTTGCGCTGGTCGCGGACGTGATAGAACTCGGCCTCGGCGTCGAACGGCCCCCGGAACGTGTTCACCCGCACGCCCAGCCGGTCCGCCGGCATGCGCGGCAGATCGTCGTTGCCGTCGCTCAGCCGGCCGCGGACCGTGTCCCCGAACAAGGTGGTCGTTAGTCGGTCGTTCCAGCGGTAGGTGAGCTCCAGTTCACCGCCTACGAATTCGGCGTCGTCCTGCGTGTACTTGATCAGCCGGAACGCCTCGATCCGGTCCAGGCTGCGGGCGTATATGTAATCGTCGATGCGGTTGTAGAAGACACCGGCATCGAATGTGAGATCGCCGCGAACCCTGCGCAGGTTGAGGCCGATGTTATGCGAGGTTTCCGGTTCCACGGAGCGGTCGTCCGCTGGGTCGCCGCAGGTCAATTCGGCCGCGACCAGCCCGCATTCGTAGGTATTGGTCGCGAGGTGCACGCCGCGGGCATACATCTCCTGGGCATTCGGCAGACGTTGCGAGCGCGAGAGGGACAGGGCCAGGTTGTAGTCGGGACGGACTTCCCAGACCAGGCCCACGGAGGCGGAGTCGGCGGACATATCCGACGACGGGCGATTGATCGGATCCTTCACGGGATTCAGATCCCGCCGCTCGTGCCGCGCCCCGACCTCCATGTGCCAGCGCTCGGACAGGCGGTAGCGTTCGATCGCGAACACGGCGACGGTTTCCGTGTCGGTCTTGGGCATGAAGGCCTCGGTGCCCTGGGTGTTGAACTGGCTGTCCGAATACTGGGCGCCGACGATGCCCCGCCAGCCGGCCAGCGGTGCGTGCTCGACCTCCACGCGGGTCTCGTAGCCTTCGTGCCGGAAGGTAGTGCCGGCCACGCCGTGTTCGACCTCGTCGTGTCGGTAGTCGCCATGGCTGGAACGCACGCGCACGCGCTCTATGCCGGCCGTCGACGGCCGGTATTCGGCGCGCAGGTCGACCCGGCGGCTGTCCAGGTCGACGTACGGCGATTCGCCACCGTGATCATGGTCGTGATCGTGTCCCGCCCCGCCGCAGACCAGGCTGTCCCCGTCGGCGGTGCAGTCCTCGAATTCGTGGCTGTGCCCGGGCAGGCCGTATTTGTCCGCGCGGTCGGAATAGGCGATGCCGATATAGCCCTTGTCCCCGATCCAGGAGGCGCCCAGCGTGCCCGTGTCGCTCTCGGCGAAGGTGCCGTCGATCGTCGGCACGGTGAACCCGTTGACCTCGTAATCGTCCGCGTCGCGGCGCGCGCCCTCGACCCGGATGGCGAATCGGCCGGCGGCGGGGAGGGTGACGCCGAAGGCGCCGGCCCGTTCGTCGGCCGCGGTATCGCCGCGCACGGAGGCGAAGCCGTCGGCCATGCCGTCCGGCATCCGGGTCGGGATCTTCTCGTCGAGAACATTGACCACGCCGCCGATGGCGCCGCCGCCGTAACGCAGGGTCGCCGGGCCGCGCAAGACCTCGATCTTGCGGGCCAGCATCGGTGTCACGGTCACCGCGTGATCGGGTGAGATCGCGGAGGCGTCGAACAACGAGGCACCGTCCGACAACACGCTGACGCGGGGCGAGCGTTGCCCTCGGATCACGGGGCGGCTGGCGCCCGCGCCGAATGCGTCCGAATGCACGCCGGGCAACCCGTCGAGCGTGTCGCCCAATGTCGCCCGGCTGTTCGTCAACAGATATTCGTCGTCCAGCAGGGAGAATGACGCGGGCGTGTAATCGGCGTCGCCGCCGAACGGCAGGGCGGATATCTCGATCGGTGCCAGTTCGTTCGTGGTGTCCCGGTTCGTATCGTCAACCGTGGCGGCGGATGTTGAAGAGAAGGCAATGCCCAGCAGGGCGCTTACGGCCTGCATGGTCCGAGGGTGGTTGTTTGGCATGGTCGCTCGTTGTCTGGGGAACGCGATTCGTTTCTAAAATAGTTATGTTATAACGTATTAATAATGTGGGCAAGTAGCCGTGGCACATGTCGTCGTTCGCTGACCGCGAGGACCGGGTAACGCGACTGCCCGGGATTCAGCCGGTGCTGCCGGGTGGCACGGAATCCCGGCGGCCGCTGTCACGCGCGGATTCGCCCGCGGATCGTCGGCGCAGGAACGGGCACTTGATTTCGCCAAGAATCCTTGTATCTTCTGGACGGAAGTCGCGCTCCCTCCGGAAGGGACGCCGTGTGCGAGAGCGAGAGGGGAGACCGGGATGCGGGTAAAGCCGATCCTCGTCGGGGCCGCCGCGTTGCTGGCGGTCGCCGGTTTCGGATTTCTGGTGGTGGCGATCCAGGCCCTGGAGCAGGGCAACGAGTCCGAGGTCCGCGCCGAATTGCGGACGTTCGACCGTCTGGGCGCCCATTTCAACGAAGAGCTGGCGCGGGCCCGGCTGTACGTGGATGTGCAGCAGGACGACCTGCTGCGGCACATCGAGCGTATGCGCGAGTTGGCGAGCCGGCTCGGCGACGGCGACACGCCCCTGCGCGGGCTCGATCCGCGGGTGGATGCCGCCCTGGACGCGTACCTCGCGAGCCTGCGCGAGAAGATCGACCTCGCCACCGAGTACGAGAGCCGGAATCTCGCCCTGATCAATGCCCTGGAACTCATTCCCTGGGAATCCGACCGGATTCTCGAGGCGCTGCCCGACGAGAACCGCGGAACCCGTTCCCTGGTCCTGGCCCTCAACAAGGAAGTGCTGACATACGGCATCCTGCCGCGTCCCGACAACCTGGGCCGGGTCGAGGATCTGCTCTATGAGTTGAGCCATGTCCCGCCGGACTTGCCTGCCGAAGTGCAGAACCCCCTGGTGAAGCTGTCCTCGCTGGGCAACGCGGTGCTGATCCAGAAGCCCTGGGTCCAGACCAACATGGAGACGCTGCTCGCCCATCCGGTGGGCGGGAAGCTGTCCGACCTGCAGTCGGCCTACAACGGCTACCGGGCGGAGCGGCTGGCGCTGGCGGGGCAGTACCGATGGCTGCTGGTGGGCTATGCCGCGGCCCTGCTGCTGGGTCTCGGCTGGCTGGGGTGGCGGTTGCGCGACAGTTACCGCAGCCTCGACCTGGCCAACACCCGGCTGCACGAGGCGAACCGGGACCTCGAGGAGAAGGTCGCGGAACGCACCCGGCATCTGGAGGATACCCTGGCCGAACTGAAGACTTCCCAGACCCAGCTCATCCAATCCGAGAAGATGGCCTCGCTGGGCCAGATGGTCGCCGGCGTCAGTCACGAGATCAACACGCCCCTGGGCTACGTGCGCAGCAACAACGACATCGTCGCCGAATCCCTGGACGAGCTGGATGCCCTGCTGCGGTCGTACCGGGACACGCTGGCGATGCTCAATCGTCCGGACGCCGACCTGGACGAGGCCGCGCGCGCCATGCAGGAGCTGGAGACGCTGCAGCGGGAAGTCGATCCGGACGGGGTCTGGGACGAACTGCGGCAATTGTTGGCCGACAACCGGCACGGTCTGGCGCAGATATCGGAGCTCGTCGGCGACCTCAAGGACTTCAGCCGCCTGGACCGTTCGCGCACCGAGTACACCGATCTCAATGCGGGGCTGGATGCGGCGCTCAAGATCTGCCGGAACGTGCTCAAGGATCGCATCGAGGTGGTCCGGCGCTACGGCGAGCTGCCGCAAGTCGAATGCGCGCCCTCCCAGATCAACCAGGTCTTCCTGAACCTGATCACCAATGCCGCGCAGGCGATCGAGGGCGAGGGCCGGATCGTGCTCACCACGCGCCGCGACGGCGATCGCGTGGTGGTGCGCATCCGCGACACCGGCAGCGGCATGGACGAGGAGACGCGATCGCGGATCTTCGACCCCTTCTACACCACCAAGCCGGTGGGCGAGGGCACGGGGCTGGGGCTCGCCATCTGTTACCGCATCGTCAACGAGCACGACGGGCGCATCGTGGTCGCGTCGGCGCCCGGCAAGGGCACCGAGTTCGCGATCGTGCTGCCGCTGCGCCAGCCGGACGAGCGCGACAGCGCGGCCGCCGCCGCGACCGCCGAGGCCTGAACGGGAGAGCCACGCGCATGAGTCACGATACCCCCAATGCCAAGCCGCGCGTGTTGTTCGTGGACGACGAGCAGCGCATTCTCACCAGTCTCAAGATGCTGTGCCGCCGGGATTACGACGTGCGCATCGCCCATGGCGGCGAGGCCGCCCTGGAGGTGTTGCGCAATGCGCCGGTGGACGTGATCGTCAGCGACCAGCGCATGCCGGGCATGACCGGTATCGAGTTGTTACGGCAGGCGCGCGAACTGCAGCCGCGCGCGATGCGTCTGCTGTTGACAGGGTATGCCGACCTGAACGCCATCATCGGCTCGATCAACGAGGGCGAGATATTCCGCTTCATCAGCAAGCCCTGGTCCAACGACGATCTCAAGGCGACGTTGGCCCAGGCCGCGGAGGCGGCGGGTATCGATGTCGCCGACGAGGCGCCCGCGCCGGAAAGCGGTGGCGACGCCCCGGCGGCGGCTCCCGACTCGCAGCCCGGCGTTCTGGTGCTGGAGCCGGACGAGACCCGCCGGCGGGCGTTCCGGGACGTGCTCGGCGACGAGTGCCGGCTGTTCGAGGCGGAGACCCTGGACGGCGCCGTGGAACGGCTGCAGCAGCACGACATCGGCGTGATCATCTCGGACGTGCGGGTGCAGGGCACGCCGATCGTGGACCTGCTGAACCCGCTCAAGCGTTACCAGCCGCACCTGGTGTCGATGATCCTGACCGACCGTGCGGACGCGCACGATGCCATCGAGCTGATCAACCGCAGTCAGGTCTACCGTTTCCTGTTACGCCCCCTGCGGCCGGCGATGTGCCGTATCAGCGTGCGTTCGGCCCTGCAGCAGCACGCCGCGCTCAAGCGCAACCCGGAGCGTACCCGCCGCCACCGCGTGCAGGAGACCGACGAGCGTGCCGGCGGTCTCGGCGAGGGGCTGGTCAACCGCATCCGGATGATGCGGTCGCGGCTGGGGCTGACCTAGCGCGGCAGGGCCGCGTCGTTCCCCGTTTCAGGTTTCGTGTTTCGTGACGCCGTTGCAGGGCATCCGCCGCGGCCCCGCTGTCCGAGAAACATGAAACGCGACACGGGCGGTGTCTCCGTCAGGAGGTGCCGCCGAACAGCTCGTCCAGCTTGTCCTCGTATTCGTGGTACCCGAGGTGCTCGTAGAGCTCGTTGCGGGTCTGCATGGCGACGACCACGTTCTTCTGGGTGCCGTCGGCGCGGATCGCGCCGTAGACCTCCAGGGCCGCCTTGCTCATGGCGCGGAAGGCGGACAGCGGGTAGAGCACCATGCGCACGCCGCGCTCGGCCAGCTCGTCCTTGTGGTAGAGATCGGTGGCGCCGAACTCGGTGATGTTGGCGAGCACGGGCACGCCCAGGTCGACGAAGCGGCGGTACATCTCGATGTCGGTCATGGCCTCGGCGAAGATGTAGTCGGCGCCGGCCTCGACGCAGGCGGCGGCGCGCTCGACCGCGGCATCCAGGCCCTCGACCGCCAGAGCGTCGGTGCGGGCCATGACCTTGAGCTCGTCGCGCGCGTCCACGGCCGCCTTGACCCGGTCGACCATCTCTTGCTGGGTGACGATGGCCTTGCCGGGACGATGGCCGCAGCGCTTGGCCGCGACCTGGTCCTCGATATGCACGCAGGCCGCGCCGGCGCGCTCCATCTCGCGGATGGTGCGGGCGATGTTGAAGGCCGAGCCCCAGCCGGTGTCGATATCCACCAGCAGCGGTGCCGGGGTGGCGGCGGTGATCCGGCGCACATCCTCGAGCACGTCGTTCATGGTGGTCATGCCCAGGTCGGGCAGGCCGTAGGAGGCGTTGGCGACGCCGCCGCCGGAAAGGTAGATCGCGCGGAAACCGCTATGCTCCGCGAGCATCGCGCTGTAGGCGTTGATGGCACCCACGATCTGCAGCGGGTTCTCGGTTTCCAGGGCGGATTGGAATCGTTGCGCGGCGCTCGCCATGGGGTCTCTCCTGCGTTGATCACGAAACCGCCCCCGGGGGTCCGGGGGCGGGAGCGAGCTTCGCATTCTACCGCAGGGCCGTCGCCACCCGGCAGGGTGGTCGACGCAGGCGGGTCGCCGCCCCGGGGGCGGCGGTGCCCCGGCGGTCTTCTAGACGAAGTACTTCATCGTCCATTGGATCAGCTTGCGGGTGAACGGCGTGTACGGCGGCTGCATCAGGAAGCTCGACGAGAAGCGATCGCGCAGGACCGCGCGCTCGTGCGAGAAGGTCTTGAAGCCGAACTCGCCGTGGGCGTTGCCGATGCCGCTGTTGTTGACGCCGCCGAACGGCAGGTTGCCGTGCAGGTAATGCATCATCGCGGTATTGATGCCGACGCCGCCGGAGCTGGTGTTGTTGATCACCCGCTCGATCACGCGGTCGTCCTTGCCGTAGACGTACAGTGCCAGCGGCTTGGGCCGGCTGTTGATGTCCGCGATCGCGTCATCGACGTCGCTGTAGGTCAGGATCGGCATCAGCGGGCCGAAGATCTCCTCCTGCATGATCTCGGCCTCGCGGTCGACATCGGTCAGCAGGGTCGGCGCCAGGAAGTCCTGGGCGTCGTCGTGCAGCCCGCCGGCGACCACGTTGGCGCCGCGCTCGCGGGCATCGTCGAGCAGGTGCTTGATCCGCCCGTAATGCTTGTTATTGACGATGCGGCAGTAGTCGGGGTTGTTCTCGATGCCGTCGATGGAGCCGTACATGCGTTCCAGCGAGGCCTTCACCTCCTCGACGAAGGCATCCTTGATGTCCTCGTGGACATAGGTCAGGTCCGGCGCGATGCAGGTCTGACCGTTGTTGGCGAACTTGCCCCAGACCAGGCTGCCGACGGCCTTCTTGAGGTTGGCGCTCTTGTCCACCACGACCGGGGACTTGCCGCCCAACTCGAGTGTGACCGAGGTCAGGTGCTTGGACGCGGCACCCATCACGATCTTGCCCACCGCCGGCGAGCCGGTGAAGAAGATGTGATCGAAGGGCTGGGCCAGCAGGCTCTGCGAGGTCTCGACCGCGCCCTGGAAGGTGGCCACCTCCTGCTCGTCGAACAGCTCGCCCATCATGTCCTCCATGAGCCGGGCGCAGTGCGGCGTCATCTCCGAGGGCTTGAGGATCGCCGTGTTGCCGGCGGCGATCGCCGACACCAGCGGCATCAGCGTGAGATTGATGGGGTAGTTCCACGGCGAGATGATCAGGCAGACGCCGCGCGGCTCGTAATGCAGCCGGGCCTGGGTGCCGAGCATCGCCATCGTGGGCCGGACACGCTTGTCCTTCATCCACTTCTTGGTGTGGCGGATGGCGTCGTTGGCCTCCATGACGATCGGCAGGATCTCGGTCATGTCGACCTCGGCCTCGGGCTTGCGGAAGTCCTCGTAGCAGGCCTTGTAGATGTCCTCGGCGCGATCCAGCACCATTTCCTTGAGGCGCTTGATCTTGGCCACCCGTTCGGCGGCGGTGCTGGTGCGCAGACGCAGGGCGTAGGCCTGTTGCTTGGCGAAGACACGCTCGATCTCGGCGCGCTGTGCCTCGGCGCTGCCGGCGGCGTCGCGGTTGATGTCCTGGACGGCGGTACTCATGTGATCTCTCCTCCTTCGGCCTATACCTTGACCGTTGTCGACCGAATGTACGTTCAATAGACCGTCAAAGTCCAACGTGCCGACTCAGGCAGAGGCCGGGTCCGGCAGGCCCGCCACGGCGGCCTCGGTGGCGATCTCCGCCAGTTGCGAGCCGTCGGCGTGGGCCCGGAAGAAGGTGTGTGCCAGCACCTGGATCAGACGTCGGCTGCGTTCCGGCGTGTTCCGGCGCAGGGGCAGGATGATGGCCTCCATGGTGGCGATGAAGGCATCCGCCATGTCCTGCACGGGAAGTCGCAGGTCGAGCTGGCCGGCCTCGCCGGCCTGGCTCAGGCTACGGGCGATCAGGGCCGCGGAGCTCTCCTCGAATTCCAGTTGTACCGCACGCGCCTCGGGCACGTCGGCGGTGGCCGGCTGCAGCCAGTAGCCGGCCACCCCCTCGCGGACGCGCCCGTCCTCCAGGAGGGTGCCCATGCCGGTGAACACCGCGAGCAGCCGCGCGAGCGGATCGCGCTCCGCCAGGAGATGGGAGAAAACGTGTTCGCGGAACAAGGCCGTGAGCTGGCGCATGCAGTCGGCGTAGAGGGCCGGCTTGCCGTCGTAATGCCAGTAAAGGGCGGCCTTGGTCACGCCGGCGGCCCGGGCGACGTTGAGCATGGACACACCGTCGTAGCCGTAACGCCCGAACAGCGCGAAGGCCGCGTCGCGTATCTCCGCCAGGGTGTCGCCCTGTTCGCTGGCAGGCCGCCGTCCCATATATCACGTGTCCCGTCCGGAAAACGTCCATGATAGCGTATCATGGAATTGACTTACCGTTCGGTTAATTATAGGGTGCGTTCCTGCGGCCCGAGTGGGTCGCGAATGAACCGGGTTCCGGCACGACATCGGAGGTGAACGAACATGAGTACCACTGCCGCCGCCCTGGCCCGACAGCACGACCGCAAGCGTCATCTGTGGGTGTGGGGCATCATCGTCGCGTTCCTGCCCATGATCGGCGGCGCGCTGGCCTGGTTGACCGGCTGGAGCGCCATGTGGTTCTTCGCGCCGTTGTTCGTCTACGGCGTGATCCCGGTGGCCGACTACCTGGTGGGCACCGACAGCGGCAACGCCCCCGAGAGCGTGCTGGAGGCCCTGGAGGACGACCCCTATTACCGTTGGTGTACCTATCTGTTCGTGCCCGCCCAGTACATCGTGATCGTCTGGGCCGCCTGGCTGGTGGGCAGCGGCGAACTCGGCTGGGTGGCCCTGGCCGGCCTGACCTGGTCGGTGGGCATTCTCTCCGGCGTGGGCATCAACACCGCGCACGAGCTCGGACACAAGCGGCCCGAGCACGAGAAGCGCCTCGCCAAGATCGCGTTGGCCCCGGTGGCCTACGGTCATTTCTTCGTCGAGCACAACAAGGGTCACCACCGCCGGGTGGCCACGCCGGAGGACCCGGCCAGCGCCCGCATGGGCGAGTCGTTCTGGCGCTTCTTGCCGCGGACCGTGATCGGCAGTCTGCGTTCGGCCTGGGAGATCGAGCGGACGCGCCTGGCCCGCAAGGGCAAGGGGCCCTGGACCTGGGAGAACGAGAACCTCCAGGCCTGGAGTCTCACGGTACTGTTGTTCGGCGGATTGACCGTGGCCTTCGGCTGGCCGGTGCTGCCCTTCCTGATCGTGCAGGCCGCGCTGGGTGCCTCGCTGCTGGAGGCCGTCAACTATGTGGAGCATTACGGCCTGCTGCGGCAGAAGGGCGAGGACGGCCGCTACGAGCGTTGCCGGCCCGAGCACTCCTGGAACAACAACCATATCGTGACCAACGTGCTGCTCTATCACCTGCAGCGGCACTCGGATCATCACGCGCACCCGACCCGGCGCTACCAGGCGCTGCGCCACTTCGACGACGCGCCGGAGCTGCCCACGGGGTACGCGGGCATGATCGTGCTGGCCTACCTGACGCCGCTCTGGTACCGGGTGATGGACCCCAAGGTGGTGCGGCACTACGGTGGCGACATCCGCCGGGCCAATCTGCAGCCGGGGCGCGAGGCCGACCTGTTGGCGAAGTATCCGCCGCCGGCCGCCGCGGCCCGGGAGGCGGCAGACGCATGATGACGCGCCTTTATGTCTTCCTGTAATGTTACATTGCTCAATGTAACTATAAGCCCGATATGCGGGCGGGAGGGATGATATGTCCGGCATGACTCTGGCACAGGCGCGGGAATACGATCGCAAGCGGCATCTCTGGCCGATGGGTTTCGGCATCGTGCTCGTGGTCGGCGGCCTGACGGTGTACGGGCTGCTGACCGGCCTGCCGTGGCTGTTGTTCAGCGCGCCGGTGGTGGTCTACGGCGTGGTGCCGCTGGCCGACTGGCTGATCGGCAGGGATAGCTCGAACCCGCCGGAGGGGGCTCTGGCAGCCCTGGAAGACGACCCTTATTACCGCTGGTCGACCTATATCTATGTGTTGATCGAGCTGGTCTTCTTCGGTCTCGTGGCCTGGGTGATCGGGACCTGGTCGCTGTCCTGGGCGGAATGGGTCGGCCTGACCTGGACTATCGGCATCCTCTCCGGCATCTCCATCAACACGGCCCACGAGCTGGGCCACAAAAAGCCGAAGCTGGAACGTTGGCTGGCGCTGGTGGCGTTGGCCCCGGTGGCCTACGGTCATTTCTTCGTCGAGCACAACAAGGGTCACCACCGCCGGGTGGCCACGCCGGAGGACCCGGCCAGCGCCCGCATGGGCGAGTCGTTCTGGCGCTTCTTGCCGCGGACCGTGATCGGCAGCCTGCGCTCGGCCTGGGAGATCGAGCGGACGCGCCTGGCTCGCAAGGGCAAGGGGCCCTGGACCTGGGAGAACGAGAACCTCCAGGCCTGGTCCATGACTGTCGTCCTCTGGGGCGGTCTGATGGCGGCCTTCGGTGTCGAACTGTTCCCGTTCCTGGTGATCCAGGCGGCGCTCGGCGCTTCGCTGCTGGAGGCGGTGAATTACGTGGAGCATTACGGCCTGCGCCGGCAGAAGCTCGACAACGGCCGCTACGAGCGTTGCCGGCCCGAGCATTCCTGGAACAACGATCACATTGTGACCAACATCTTCCTGTTCCATCTGCAGCGGCACTCGGATCACCACGCGCACCCGACCCGGCGCTACCAGGCGCTGCGCCACTTCGACGACGCGCCGGAGCTGCCCACGGGGTACGCGGGCATGATCGTGCTGGCCTACCTGACGCCGCTCTGGTACCGGGTGATGGACCCCAAGGTGGTGCGGCACTACGGTGGCGACATCCGCCGGGCCAATCTGCAGCCGGGGCGCGAGGCCGACCTGTTGGCGAAGTATCCGCCGCCGGCACCGGCGGGTTGAGGCGGGCGTCGGCATGGCGGCCGCCGCCGCGCGGTCGCCGCGTTTTTTGGTACGCTTGCGAGCCGATACGTCGGGTCGCGGGCCGGAGGAGAGCGTCATGGCGCGTTATCAATGCGACGATTGCGGTTTCATTTACGATGAGGCGGAAGGCTGCGAACGCGAGGGTTTCCCGCCCGGCACCCCCTGGTCCGAGGTGCCCGAGGACTGGGCCTGCCCCGACTGCGCGGTCCGCGAGAAGCCGGATTTCATCAAGCTGGACGACTGACGCCGCGGCGTCGGTGTCACGAGGGAAACAGGAGTACCGATGAGGAAGTGGGAGTGCATCATCTGCGGGTTCGTGTACGACGAGGCCGAAGGCATGCCCGAGGAGGGCATCGAGCCCGGCACCCGCTGGGAGGACATCCCGGACGACTGGACCTGTCCGGATTGCGGCGCCCCCAAGGACGACTTCGAGATGATGGAGATCGACGAGTAGTCCGTCACTTCGCCGGATCACGGGCCGGCGGCCCCGCGGCCGCCGGCCTTTTCATTGCAACCCCGTCGCAGGAGAGGCGCGAATCATGCAGCCGATCGTCATCGTCGGTACCGGCCTGGCCGGCTACGGCGCGGCCCGCGAGCTGCGCAAGCACGACCGCGAGACGCGGCTGATCCTGGTCAGCCGCGACGACGGTGCCTCCTATTACAAGCCGGATCTGTCGGAGGCGCTGACCAAGGGCCACGCGCCCGACGACTTGGTCAAGAAGACGGCCGAGGCCATGGCCGAGGAACTGGACGCCGAGGTGCGCACGCACGCGGAGGTCTCCGCCATCGACACGGCGGCCCGGACCGTCACCGTGAACGGCGAGGCCCTGGCCTACCGCGACCTGGTGCTGGCCAACGGCGCCGAGCCGATCAGCATCCCGCTGGCCGGCGACGGCGTCGACGAGGTGTTGAAGGTCAACGACCTGCAGGACTATCGCGTGTTCCGTTCGCGGCTCGAGGGGGCCGACAGCGTCGCGATCCTCGGGGCCGGCCTGATCGGTTGCGAGTTCGCCAACGACCTCGCCAACGCCGGGTTCACGGTCCATAACATCGATCCTATCGATTGGCCGCTGCAGCGATTCCTGCCGGAGGCGCCGGGTCGTGCCCTGGAATCGGCCCTGGCGGATCTCGGCGTCGACTGGCATCTGGGCACGATGGTCGAGGGCGTGCAGCGGGCCGGCGACGGTTTCGAGCTGTCCCTGTCCGACGGCGGCAGCCTGAATGCCGATCTCGTGTTGTCCGCGGTCGGCCTGCGTCCCGACATCGCGCTCGCCGAGTCCGCCGGGCTGGAGGTGGACCGCGGCGTGGTGGTCGATCGCGAGTTGCGTACCAGCGATCCCCACGTTTACGCCCTGGGCGACGTCGCCGAGGGCGGGGGACACGTCCTGCCGTTCGTGATGCCGCTGATGAATGCCGCCCGGGCCCTGGGCAAGACGCTGGCCGGTGAATCGACGGCGGTGCGCTATCCGGTGATGCCGGTGATCGTGAAGACGCCGGCCTGCCCGACCATCGTCTACCCGCCGCGCGCCACCGACGGCGAGTGGACGGTCAGCGGCGATGCGCCGGACCTGGAAGCGCGCTACCTCGACGCCGAGGGCAAGCTGGACGGATTCGCCCTGACCGGCGAGGCCACCGGCAAGCGCCGGGATTACATCAAGGAAGCGCCGCCGCTGCTCGCCTGATATCCGTGTCCGCGGCGCGGGCCAGCCGCTCGGCGGCCGCGCGGGCGCCGCGGATATTGCCCGCCATCGGTCCCAGCACCAGCTCCGCGAGCCGGCCGGCCACGAACAACCCCGGCAGCCATTCCAGGTTCTCCGCCGGGCGGGGAAAGCCGCAGGGCGCCAGCGGCGGCCCCTGTTCCTCGATCAGGTCGCGCAACAATCGCCCACCCGGCGGTACGTCTTCGAAGCCCGTCGCCAGCCGTAGCGTATCGACGCGCAGACGCCGGCCGTCGGCCAGAGTCGGGCCGGCGTCGCCGAGACCGGCGATCTCGCCCCGGACCAGTCGGACGCGGCCCTCGGCCAGTGCCGCCGCGAGCCGCGCATGGATGTCGGGCGGCAGGCTGCCCGGGCGGCGGGCCGCGCGGATCAGCCGGCGCCGGTGGCGTGGATCGCGGGCCGCGGCGAACGGCACCATGCAGCGCGGTCCGGCGTAGCAGGGCTCGCTGTCGAAGGTCGCCTGCCGGATCGGGCCGCGGCTCACCAGCCACACGCGTCGGCCTGCGCCGGCGAATGCCAGGGCGGCCTGTGCCGCGCTGATCCCGCCGCCGATCACCGCGATCTCGCCATCCGCCGGCGCCGCCGCGGGCACCGGATCGAACAGATGCGGCATGCCGGTTGCCCAGGCGGGGCGGCGCACCGGCGGCGGGCCCGGCGCCAGGAGCACGCGCCGGGCGCGGTAGTGGCCGTTGTGCGTATGCAGGCGCCAACCGCCGGATAGGCGCGCCAGGTGGGTCACGCGCTCGGGGATGCGCGGCGTCGCGTTCGCCGCCAGCGCGGCCGCGGCGTGCGCCTCGAACAGCGCGCGCGACGGCCGCCGGTAACGGCCGAGCAGGTGGCGGGTGTCGTAGCCCTGGGCGTGTGCGAAGGCGAGCAGGCCGTCGCCCGGACCGCCCAGGTGGTGGGCGGCCGGCGAGCGCAGGTGATCCATGCCGCAGGCCGCGGCGCGGCGCCGCCAGGCGGCCAGCGGATCGGACTCGGGATCGAAGACCGTCGGCTCGCCCGCGCCGGTCTGCCGCAGACGCCGCGCCAGGAAGGCGCCGTGCAGGCCGCCGCCGACGATGGCCCAGTCCAGCTCGGGCATCGTGGTCAGCCGAGCGCCCGCAACTGCGCCGCGGTCAGCAGCCAGCGCAGGGTGCCGGTGCCGCCCTCGGCGTGCCCCGGAAACTCGATCAGGCAACTGCCGGCCTTCTTGAATGCCAGGATGCGCTCGCGCTTGCGGGTCAGGCCCCAGGAGACCCAGTCGGACAGGTCGGGCTCGTGGCCGACCAGGACCAGCCGGTTACGGGCGCCCTGGCCGTGCAGCCACGCGTCGAGTGCCTCCGCGCCGGCGCCGGGGCGCAGGGCGTCGGATTCCACCGCCGGCGGTGATTCGATGTAGTCGACCAGGATATCGGCGGTCTGGCGCGCCCGAAGCAGGTCGCTGGTCACCACCGAGTCCACCCGGTCGCCGTCGAGGACGGCGCGCAGGCCCGCCGCGGCCGCGCGCGTGCGCCGCCGCCCCTTGTCCGTGAGCGGCCGTTCCTCGTCGGACAGGCCCATGTCGGCGGCCTCGTCGCGTTCGAGCGCGATCCCGTGACGGAATACGATCACTTCCACAGCGTTCACCCGGTGGTCGTCGCCGGCCGTCTGCCAGCACAATACGCAACATGATACCGACAGAAATCAAGCTCAAGCGCCGAGAACGGTCGCTCGCGGTCGCCTACGAGGACGGCGTGCGCCACGAATTGCCCTGCGAGTACCTGCGGGTGTTCTCGCCCTCGGCGGAGGTGCGCGGCCACGCGGGCGGTGAGGGCCGGCTGGTCGTCGGCAAGCGCGAGGTGGGCGTCACGCGGGTCGAGCCCGTGGGCAATTACGGCGTGCGCCTGCACTTCGACGACGGCCACGCCACCGGCATCTTCACGTGGGATTACCTGCGCGAGCTGGGCGAGAACCGGGAAGCCTACTGGGCGCGCTACCTCGAGCGCCTCGAACAGGCCGGCGGCTCCCGGGACTAATGAAGATGTGAACCACAGAGTCACAGAGGGCACAGAGAAAAACAAAGAATCATGACGCGTTTTAGATGAGGCGCCTTGCCCCGCGGTTGCGGGCAATGCCTTCATGGCCCATATGATGGCTTCGCAAGGCGGCAGGCGGGGATTGATCGTGCTCTCGACTCTGTGTGCTCTGTGACTCTGTGGTTCATGGTTTTCTTTTGTCTCCCGACGCCCTTGCGCGAGAGGTGGGTACATGCGCAGGCCGCTGTTCGAGCCGGGCCGTTCCCGGTAGGCTATGCGGTCGTTCCAGCATGCCCGCGATCCGGATGACACACGATTCCGACACCACCGACTTCGGCTACGAACGCGTGCCGCGGGCCGAGAAGACGCGGCGCGTGGGCGCCGTTTTCGACTCGGTCGCCGACCGCTACGACTTGATGAACGACCTGATGTCGCTCGGCATCCATCGGGGCTGGAAGCACTTCACCACGCGCCTGGCCGCGGTGCGTCCCGGCGAGCGGGTGCTGGACCTGGCCGGCGGTACCGGCGATCTGGCGGCCGTGATGGCGCGCGACGCCGGGCGCGACGGCTACGTGGTGCTGGCCGACATCAACGGCCGGATGCTGGCCCGCGGCCGCGAGCGTCTGGCCGACGCGGGCGTGGCCGGCAACCTGGGCATCGCCCAGGTCAACGCCGAGGCGCTGCCCTTCGCCGACGCCAGCTTCGATTGCCTCACCATCGGTTTCGGCCTGCGCAACGTCACCGACAAGGCCGCGGCCCTCGCGGAGATGAACCGCGTGCTGGCGCCGGGCGGCCGCGCCCTGGTGCTGGAGTTCTCCAAGCCCCAGGTGCCGGGCCTGGGGCGGCTCTACGACCTGTACTCGTTCACGGTGCTGCCGCGGCTGGGCCGGGCGGTGGCCGACGACGAGGACTCCTACCGCTATCTGGCCGAGTCCATCCGCATGCACCCCGACCAGGAACGGCTGCGCGACATGATGAACGAGGCCGGCTTCGTGCGTTGCGCCTACTACAACCTCACCGGCGGTATCGTCGCGGTGCATCGGGGTTTCAAGCCGTGAGGCTGCCGACCGAGGCGCTCGGTCTCATGGAGATCGGGCTCAACGGCTATCTCGGCCGCGATGCGGAAGCCCTGCGCCGTTGCCGGGCGTTGGCGGGGCGGTGTCTGGCGCTGTCCATGCGGGATCTGGATCTGACCCTGTACCTCCTGCCCTCGGCGCACGGGGTCCAGGTGGCGGACGACTACGACGGCGAGCCCGACGTGCGCCTGTCCGGCAGCCCGGGCGGCTTCGCCCGGACCCTGTTCGCCGGCGAGGACGCACTGCTGTCCGGCGGCGATCTGCGGATCGAGGGCGACGTGGGGCTGGCCCAGGGCTTCGCCCGGCTGCTGCAGGGGGTCGATCCCGACTGGATGGACTGGCTGGGCGCGCGCGTGGGCGATGTGCCGGCCGACCTGATCGGGCGCGCGCTGCGCGGCGGCGGCGCCCTGGCGCGGCGCGCGGCATCGACCCTGTCCCTGGATGCCGCCGAATACCTGCGCGAGGAGACCCGCGACCTGGTCCAGCGCGAGGAACTGGATGAATTCACGCGGGGCGTGGATCGCCTGCGGGCGGACGCGGACCGGCTGGCGGCGCGTGTCCGCCGTATGGAAGGGGGGCGGTGATGCTGAACCGTACCCGCCGTTTCTGGCAGATCCAGCGCACCGCACGCCGCTACGGCCTGGGTGAATTGCTGGACGGCCGCGGCCCCGCCTGGCTGCTGGGCGGGCGCCGGCGCGACGATCGTCCCCTGGGCGTGCGCATCCGGCTGGCCCTGGAGTCGCTGGGCCCGGTATTCGTGAAGTTCGGCCAGACGGTGTCCACGCGGCGCGACCTGCTGCCGCCCGAGATCGCCGGCGAGCTGGCCAAGCTCCAGGACCAGGTGCCGCCGTTTCCGGGCGAGGAAGCGAAGGCGCTGGTCGAGACCGCCTATGGCTGCTCCCTGGACGCGGTGTTCGAGCGCTTCGACGAGACACCGCTGGCGTCGGCCTCCATCGCGCAAGTACATGCCGCGCGTCTCAAGCCCCGGCCGGGCGAGGACGCCGGCATGGAGGTGGTGGTCAAGGTGCTGCGGCCGGGCATGCATGCCGCCATCCGCCGCGACCTGGACCTGATGTACCTGCTGGCGGACCTGGTGGCGCGCTTCTATCCGGAAGGCGAGCGGCTGCGGCCGCGCGCCGTCGTGGCCGAGTACGAACGCATCATCAACGACGAGCTGGACCTGGTGCGCGAGGGCGCCAACGCCAGCCAGCTCCGCCGCAACTGGCTGGGCTCCGACCTGATCTACCACCCGCTGGTGGTGTTCGAGCATACCTGCGAGAACGTCCTGGTCATGGAGCGCATCGAGGGCGTGCCCATCGACGATGTCGAGACCCTGCGCGAGGCGGGGGTCGACTTCAAGGTTCTGGCCGAGCGCGGCGTGGAGATATTCTTCAAGCAGGTGTTCCGGGACAACTTTTTCCACGCGGACATGCATCCCGGCAACATCTTCGTGGACATATCCAACCCCGCGCGGCCGCGTTACCTGGGCGTGGATTTCGGCATCGTCGGCTCGCTGTCGCCCTCCGACCAGCGTTACCTGGCCGAGAACTTCCTGGCCTTCTTCAACCGCGATTACCGCCGTATCGCCGAGCTGCACGTCGATTCCGGCTGGATGCCGCCGGACACGCGCATCGAGGACTTCGAGGGTGCCATCCGCACCGTGTCCGAGCCCATCTTCAACAAGCCGCTGGCCGAGATCTCGTTCGGCCTGTTCCTGGTGCGGCTGTTCCAGATCGCGCGCCGTTTCCGCTACCGCGTGCAGCCGCAACTCGTGCTGCTGCAGAAGACGGTGCTCAACGTCGAGGGCCTCGGCCGCCAGCTCTACCCCGAGCTGGATCTCTGGCAGACCGCCAAGCCGATCCTGGAGCAGTGGATGCGCGACCGTGTCAGCCCGCGTACGGCCGCGGAGCGCTTCCGCGAGCAGTTGCCGCTCCTGGCGGACCAGTTGCCGCAGCTCGCCGGCACCCTGCTCAAGCGCCTGGAGTCGGGGGAAAGCCCGGCACAGGCCCGGCAGGCGGACGTGCTCGCGGAGATGCGCGCGGAACTGGGCGCCCAGGCACGCGGCCTGCGCTGGACCGTGGTCGCCGGGACGTTTCTGGTGGCGGCCGTGCTGGCCGGGACGGGGAATTGGCTGTCGCCGTGGCTGCCGGGCGGCCTGGCGGCCGGCGCCGTGCTCGGCGGTTGGCGGGCGTGGCGCGCCGGGCGCGCGTCAGGCCGCGGGGATCTGTAGCCGGCTTTCGACCTCGTCGCGCTTGTCGGCGCCGCAGAGCTGTTCCACCAACGCCAGGGCGAAGGGCATGGCCGTGCCCGGCCCGCGCGAGGTGGTCACGCCGCGGTCGTGGACCACGGGCTCCTCGCTCAGCTCGGCGTCGCCGGGCTGAAGGAAGCCGGGAAAGCTCGTGGCCCGGCGGCCGCCGAGCACGCCCGCCGCGACCAGGGCCATCGGAGCGGCGCAGATCGCGCCCAGCGATCGCCCGGCCTCGTGCTGACGCCGGATCAAGGCCTGCACCCGTGCGTCCTCGGTGAGGCGCTTGGCGCCACCGGCGCCGCCCGGCAGGACCACCAGGTCGTAGTCCCGGTCGGCCACCTCGTCGAGCAGGGCATCGGCCTCGACCGTCACCCCGCGCGAGGCGTGTACGGTGCGGCCGTCCACGCCGGCCGCGGTCACCTCGACGCCCGCCCGCCGCAGGATATCGATGACGGTGATGGCCTCGATCTCCTCGAAGCCGTCGGCCAGCGGTACCAGGACGGTGGGCGCGGGCATCACTTGCGGCTCAGGATGTGCAGGCCCTTCAGCAGGTTGAGGGCCTCGTAGAGGGCGTAGTCCTCCTCGGCCAGCTTGGCCGAGGCCTCCTCGTCGGTTTCGGCGGACTGCTCGCCGTCGCCGTCACCGTCGCCCTTGTCGCTCTTCTTGCCCTTGTCACCGTTCTTGCCGTTCTGCTTGTTCTCCAGCGATCCGGCGAGATCGGCCTCCAGGAACGGCGCGATGCCGTTGTCCTCGGCGGCGGTGACCTTCACCGGCTGGATGGTCACGTCGGGCTTGATGCCCTCGGCCTGGATCGAGCGGCCGCTGGGCGTGTAGTAGCGCGCGGTGGTCAGCTTCAGGGCGGCTTCGTTCTGCAGCGGCACGATGGTCTGAACCGAGCCCTTGCCGAAGGTGCGCGAGCCCATGATCACGGCCCGGCCCTTGTCCTGCAGGGCGCCCGCGACGATCTCCGAGGCCGAGGCCGAGCCTTCGTTGACCAGCACCACCAGCGGCCGGCCGTCGAGCAGGTCGCCGGGTTCGGCGTCGTAGGCCTGCTGGGTGCTTTCCGCGCGTCCCCGGATCGACACCACTTCGCCGCCGTCGAGGAAGGCGTCGGAGACCGCCACGGCCGCATCGAGTACGCCGCCGGGGTTGTTGCGCAGGTCCAGCACCAGGCCGCGGAGCGGTTCCTCGGACTGGGATTCGAGTTCCTTGAACTGCGTGCGCAGGCTCTTGCCGGTCTGGTTGGAGAACTGGGTGATCCGCAGGTAGCCGTAGCCCGGCTCCAGCATGCGCGACTTCACGCTTTTGACGCGGATGATGTCGCGCGTGATATCGACCTTGAAGGGCTCGTTGCGCTCCTCGCGCAACACCGTCAGGGTGATGTCGGTGCCGGGCTCGCCGCGCATCATCTTGACCGCGTCCATCAGGCTCAGGCCCTTCACGGCGGTGTCGTCGATGCGGATGATCAGGTCGCCCGCCTGGATGCCGGCACGCTTGGCGGGGGTGTCGTCGATCGGCGCGACCACCCGCACGAAGCCGTTCTGCATCTGCACTTCGATGCCCAGGCCGCCGAACTTGCCGGACGTGGAGATGGATATCTCCTTGAACTCGTCCGGGTTCAGGTACGCGGAATGCGGGTCGAGCCCGTCGAGCATGCCGCGGATCGCGTTCTCCAGCAGTTCCTCGTCGCTGACATCCTCGACGTAGCCCTGCTTGACGCGATTCAGGATCTCGACGAACGTCCTCAGTTCCTGCAGCGGCAGTTCCTGCGTGCCTTCGTCGCGAACCGCGAAGACGCCCTGCGTCAGCGCGATGGCGACGCCCATCGCCATGCCGATGGCGAGGACGAGGAGACTGCGAGATTTACTGGCCATTCAAAGTGCTCCGAAACCGGCGGCGAGCGCGGTGTGCCACCGCGCCAACATACCATAGGGGGAAACCCGCAGGATAAGGCTAAAGGTCGCCGAGTGTCGCGTTTCCGGCCGCCGGTTTCAACAAGGGCGGCCCGCCGTGCCGCGGGATCGCATCACCTAGGACCGCAGCCACTGCGAGGGGTTCACCGGCGTGCGCCCCCGGCGGATCTCGAAGTAGACGCCGTCGCGTTGATGCCCGCCGCTGCGGCCGGCCTCGGCGATCGCCTCGCCGGCGGCCACCCACTGACCGACCTCCGCGCGGGTGGAACGGTTGTGGCCGTAAACGGTGAAGTAGCCGTCGCCGTGGTCCAGCACCACGATCAGGCCGTAACGGTGCATCCAGCCGACATAGACCACGCGGCCGGCGGCGGCGCTGTGGACCGTGGCGCCGGCGTCCGCCGCCAGCCAGAGGCCCTGCCAGCGCAGGCGGCCGTCGAACTTGGGTTGGCCGAAGCGGGCGATGGTCGGCCCCGGCACGGGCGGCTCGAGCTTGCCCTTCAGCCGGTCGAACGGGGGTGACTCGGCCTGGGCGGGTATGTCAGCCAGCTCCTTGCGCAGACGTTCGACCAGGTTCTCCAGGCGCGCCTCGTCGGCACGCAGTGCCTCCAGCTCGTCGCCACGCTTCGCCAGCCGCGCCTCCATCGCGGCCAGGGTTTCCCGCCGCTCCGCCTGGCGTGACTCGACCGCGGCCAGCATGCGCTCGCGCTCGGCACGCTGCGCCGCCAGCTCGTCGCGCTCGGCGGCGATCTCGTGGCGGGTGGCGGCCAGCTCCGCCAGGCTGTCCGAGAGCGTATCGATGGCGTCGGTGCGGGCGCGGGCGTAGTAGTCGTGGTAGACCAGCAGGCGGCCGAGGGTGGCCGGGTCCCGGCCCGAGAGCAGCAGGCGCAGCTTGCCCTGGCGGCCGCCGATATAGGCCGCCCGCACCTGGGCCGCCAGTTGCCGGCGCTCGCCGGCCAGGCGCTGTTCCTGGCGACGGGCACGCTCCCGCAGCGCCGCGATCGCGGCCTCGCGCTCGCCGATCGCGTCCGCCATGTCGCGCAGCTTGCGATGCAGCCGATCGATCTCGCGTTCGGCCTCGGCCAGGCGTTGGGTCAACTCGTCGCGTTGCTCGCGCTCGCGCGCCACATCCTCGGCCACGGCCTGGATGCGCTCGCGCACGGCCTCCAGCCGGTCGCGGGTGGATTGCATGTCGGCGCTCGCGGTCGCGGCCAGCAGCGCAACCGCGAGCGTCGGAGCGAGGTGTCGACGCCGCCGTAACATGGCGCGATTGTAAGCCACGGCCGACCGCTGTCGTCGGGCGGGGGCGGATTCGAAGCCGATTTATGCAATAATCGCGCGCCTTTCCGACTGCCGCGCGACCACGAGCCGATACGTATGGAACGCCTGAGCGAATTCGTCGTAAACCATCCGATCCTGTGGGGCCTCTTCGGGGCCGTGCTGCTGGCGCTGCTGGGGGTGGAGCTTTTCCGTCTGCTGCGCGGTCAGCGCCCGATCCCTCCGAGCGAGGCCGTGCGCCTGATCAACAGCAGCGATGCCGTGGTCGTGGACGTGCGCTCGTCGGCGGATTATCGGAAGGGGCACATCCTCAATGCGGTGCATATCCCCCTGGCGGGTATCGAGGAGCGGGCCAAGGAGATCTCGAAGGATCACGACCGCACCATCGTCTGCTATTGCGCCGTCGGCTCCGCCGCCCCGCAGGCCTGCGCCAAGCTGCGCAAACTGGGTTATCGCGATGTCCACGCCCTCAAGGGCGGTATCAACGCCTGGCAGGGCGCCGGGCTGCCGGTGACCACCAAATAGCTGTCAGCGGCGGCATCGCGGTAGGATGCCTCCGATAGCGGAAAATGCCCGGGGAGGGATAGTCGTGAGTGAGCGGGAAGACGCCGGCGACGGCCGGCGAGTCACCTTGCAGAAGATTTACCTGCGCGACGCCTCGGTGGAAGTGCCGGACGGTCCGCGGGTGTTCACGAGCGAGTGGAAGCCGAAGATCGACGTCGATCTGGACACCCGGATCCAGAATGCCGGCCAGGATCATCACCATGTGGTGGTGACGGTCACCGTGACCGCGAAGCTCGAAGACCATACCGCCTACATCGTCGAGGTCCAGCAGGCGGGGGTGTTCACCCTGCAGGGCTTCGACGAGGAGGACCGCCGCCGGGTGCTCGGCGTCTATTGCCCGGATACCCTGTTCCCGTATGTCCGGGAGACGGTCTCGGATCTGGTCCAGCGCGCGGGTTTTCCGCCCTTCCTGCTGCAACCGATCAATTTCGACGCGCTCTACCGCAGCGGCCGGACGCAGGCGGAAGCCGCCCCCGACGAGGCGGTATCCCACTAGTGCGGGCGCCGCGGTTGACGGCTCGCGAGCGGGCGGGGCGATGACGGACGTTCGGACCATGGCGGTCATCGGTGCGGGTTCCTGGGGCACCGCCCTGGCGATCCAGCTCGCGCGCCGCGGCAGCGCGACCCGGCTGTGGGGACGCGACGCCGGG
This sequence comes from Salinisphaera sp. PC39, assembly GCF_040361335.1. Lineage (NCBI taxonomy): Bacteria > Pseudomonadati > Pseudomonadota > Gammaproteobacteria > Salinisphaerales > Salinisphaeraceae > Salinisphaera > Salinisphaera sp. PC39. The sequence goes on from NZ_APNM01000002.1 coordinate 52,417, forward strand.
GACGTGCAGCGCCTGGCGCGAGAGCGCGAGAACGCGCGCTACCTGCCCGGTTGTCCCTTCCCGGCGGCCCTCGCGCCCGAGCCCGACCTCGAGGTCTGCGTGACCGGGGCCGACGACATCCTGGTCGTGGTGCCCAGCCATGCCTTGCGCGACGCGCTGACGGCCCTGGCGCCGCTGCTGGCGCCGGGTCAGCGCGTGCTCTGGGGCACCAAGGGGCTGGAGCCGGACACCGGCAAGCTGCCGCACGAGGTCGCTGTCGAAGTGCTGGGCGGGGAACGTCCCGTGGGTGTCCTGTCCGGGCCGAGCTTCGCCGGCGAGGTGGGTCGCGGCCTGCCGACCGCGGTCACCATCGCCTCGCGCGACGCCGGGTTCGCCCGCGACATGGCGGAGGCCTTTCATGACGGCACTTTCCGCGTCTACACCGGTTCCGACATCGTCGGCGTGGGCATCGGCGGGGCGGTGAAGAACGTGCTGGCGATCGCGGTGGGCATTTCCGACGGCCTCGGTTTCGGTGCCAATGCCCGGGCCCTGCTGATCACGCGCGGGCTTTCGGAGATGGTGCGCCTGGGCGAGCCGCTGGGCGGCCGGCGCGAGACCTTCATGGGCATGGCCGGGCTGGGTGACCTGTTGCTTACCTGTACCGACGACCAGTCCCGCAACCGCCGCATGGGTCTGGCCCTGGCCGCCGGCAAGAGCGTCGCCGAGGCCGAGGCCGAGATCCGGCAGGTGGTCGAGGGCGTGCGCGCCGCCAAGGAAGTCCGGCGCATCGCCGAACGGCACGGGGTGGATATGCCGATCTGCAACGAGGCTTACCGGGTGCTGCACGAGGGCGTCACGCCGCAGGAAGCGGTTCGCGCGCTGACGGAACGGCCCTTCCGCGACGAGGTCGATTGAGCATGGCCAATCTCATCACATTCGGGCGCTGCGTCCTGCTGTTCGTCCTGCTGTTGATCGTCTACTGGGGCTCGCCCGGTCTGCAATTGCTGAATGCGCCGCTGGTGCTGTTGGTGATCGCCCTGGACGGCGTGGACGGCTGGGTGGCGCGGCGCCGCAACGAGGAGTCGGTCTTCGGGGCGACTTTCGACATTGCGGCCGACCGCATCGTGGAGAACGTGCTCTGGGTGGTCCTGGCGCATCTCGGCCTGATCGGTGTCTGGGTGCCGCTGTTGTTCATCGTGCGCGGCAACCTGGTGGATGCCATCCGCAGCAAGGGAGCGTCCGAGGGCACGGCGGCGTTCGACATGATGAAGACGCCGGTGGGCCGGTTCCTGGTCGCGGGCCGGTTCATGCGGGCCTTCTATGCCGTGGTCAAGGCGGTGACCTTCGCCTGGGTCCTGCTCTGGCAGCCGTTCCCGGCGTTGGCGCCGGATTGCTGGGCCGCCTGGGCCGGGCCGATCCAGGCGGTCAGCCTGGCGTTGGTGATCGTGTCCGCGGCCCTGTGCGTGATCCGCGGGCTGCCGGTGGTGCTCGAATTCCTGGGCAGCCGTCCCGCCGCGCAGACGTGAGGCTGATCCTCTTCGATATCGACGGCACGCTGGTGCCGGGCCGCGGCTCCGAGCCGCGGTTCGCCGCCTATCTGTGGCGGCATCGTCACCTGGGGCCGCGCCAAGTGGCGGGCTTCCTGGGCTACCTGCTGCGCTACCTGCCGCGGTACGGCCGCAGCATCCTGCAAAAGAACAAGGCCTATCTCGCCGGGCTCGGGACCGGGGAGGTCCGCGGCTGGGCACAGGACTTCGTCGCCACGGACCTCCTGCCCATCCTCCATCCCCCGACCGTGAGCCGTCTGCGGGCGCATGTCGAGGCGGGCGATCGCGTGTGGCTCTTGTCGGGCACGCCACAGTTCATCGCCGCGCCGCTGGCGGACGCGCTGGGAGCGCACGGTGCCTACGGGGCGCTTTGCGCGGAACGTGACGGTGTCTTCCGCGCGGCGTCGCCCCTGCGTCATCCGTACGGCCCCAGCAAGGTGACCGCCGCGCGCGAGATCGCCGCCGGCGCGGGTCTGCCGCTGGACGAGGCCATCGCCTACGGCGACTCCATCAATGACGCCCACCTGTTCCGGGCCGTCGGCCGCTCGGTCGCGGTGATGCCGGACCGGCGGTTGCGGGAGGCCGCCCGGGGCGAGGATTGGGAGCTTCTGGGCTAGTCCTGCCGGCGGGGCCCGGGCGTCAGGCGAATCCCGCCTGCCGCCAGGCCTCGTAGGCCACAACGGCGACCGCGTTCGAGAGATTGAGGCTGCGGTTGCCGGGTCGCATGGGAAGGCGCAGGACGGTATCCACCACGGATGAGGCCAGCAGGGAAGCCGGCAGGCCGCGGCTTTCGGGGCCGAACAGAAGGATATCGTCGTCCGTGTACGCGATCTCGTCGTAACGCCGCGTGCCACGCGTGGAACAGGCCAGTATCCGGCTCGCCGGCAGGGCCGCGCGCAGCGCGTCCAGGTCCGGCCAGGTCTCGATGCGGGCGATCTCCCGGTAGTCCAGCCCCGCGCGCCGCATGCGCGCGTCGTCCAGCGCGAAGCCCAACGGCTCGATCAGGTGCAGCCGCGCGCCCACGTTGGCGCTCAGGCGGATGACGTTGCCGGTGTTCGGCGGGATTTCGGGTTCGTACAGAGCTATGTGCATGGTGCGTCAATCTGTGCCGTCGGCCTCTGGGGACGGGCTGCCTCCGCTCGGGGAACCCGAAATCGTCCGCCCGCCGGCGGTCGCATCCCGGCTTCGCCGGGAACCCTGCTCCTCGCCTCGGGCGGATACTCCGGGTTCGTACAGGGCGATGTGCATGCGCGTCTTTATTTGGAAATACTAACCACAGAGGCACAGAGACACAGAGGTTTAGTTTTAATAACAACGAAAGCCACAAAGAAATTGAATGCTTGAGCTGACTGCTTCAGCGCATAGCCTCAGCCAAACCCTTTATCTTCCTCTGTGTCTCTGTGCCTCTGTGGTTAGTTCTTCACGTTCGCCGGCCGGCGCCGCAGCGCCAGCAGACGTCGAACTGGCCGGGCAGGTCTTCGCGGCAGCGGGGGCAGCGCCAGGGCTCGCCGTCGGTCTCGCCCGCCTCGAAGGCGGCGATGAGGCGGCGGGCGGCGTCGTAGTCCTCGCCCCGGTCGACCCAGACGGTGGGATAGACATCCGCCGGCAATTCCCCCATGCCGCCCCACAGGAAGCGGCCGCGGACCTGGGCGGCGATGCCGTGGCTGCCGAGGTGATCCTTGACGATCTCGGCGTTGACCGGGTCGGAGGCGATATAGACCTTGCGGGGACTCAATGACGGTGCGTCTCGGTCGATCTCGACCCTGCAGTCTAGCAATCGCGCGCCCGCGGCGCGTTGACAGTCCCGCCCGGCCTGCCTAATGTGCGATCAAGGAGTCCATCTGCTTGGGAAAACGGTATGGGGAGCCGGTTGAGAATCTGTCTGCTGGTGGCGGCACTGGCGTTCGCGCCGGCCGCCTCGTACGCCGAGATACGCACGGCCGCGCCGCCGAGCGCCGCGGCGATGGGCTTCGATATGCTGCTGGTACGGCCGCTCGGCCTGGTCAGCACCGTGGCCGGCACGGGGCTGTTCGTGGTCTCGCTGCCCTTCTCGATCCTCGGCCTCAATGCCGACGATGCCGCGGTGCGCCTGGTGGGGGAGCCCGCCAAGTTCACCTTCGTCCGGCCACTGGGCGAGTTCGGCGGCACCGCCGGGCGTTAATCGGCCGCGGCGGGCCTAGTCAGCGGGCGAAGCCTCCGTCCTGACCGCCGCCGTTCCTGTCATCGGTCCCGGTGTCGCTTCCGCCGCCGGTTCCCGACCCGTTCCCGGTATCGACGGTATCCGAGGCCGATTGCGTTCCCGCGTCAGACGGTTCGGATCCGGCCGTCGCCTCCGCGGGATGGCCGCCTTCCACCAGGATTTCGATGCGACGGTTTTTCGCCCGGCCCGCCGCGGTGTCATTGTCGGCGATGGGACGCTGCTCGCCGTAGGCCCGCGCCTCCAGGATCGAGGGATCGACCCCGTTCTCGGCGAGGCGGCGCACCACCATCGTGGCGCGCGCGGCCGAGAGTTCCCAGTTGCTGGGATAACGCTTGCGCAGATAGGGCTTGAGCGGCTGGTCGTCGGTGTGGCCCTCCACGATCACCCGGGCGGGGTCGCGCGCGGCCAGGCGCTCCGCCAGGTCCAGGACGACTTCTTCCCCGGCCTCGGTGAGTTCGTGGCTGCCCGAGGGGAACAGGTTGGTCGAATCCAGGGTGATGCGTTCGCTCTCGCCGGATGCCGGCCGGGGTGCCGCACGCCGTGACTCGGGTTCGGCGGGTTCCCGCACGCGGTAGGCGATATCGAAGGTCAGGTCGTTCACGCCGCTGCCGGACCACGCCAGGGTGTTGCCGAGGCGGTTCCAGTCGCCGCCGCGGTTGGCGACGTAGTCGAGGATTTCGATGTTGTCGGGAAAGACCCAGATATAGGCGAAACGCTCGAAGTCCCCGGGCACCGTCCATTTGCCGAAGTGGCCGTTGGGCAGGGTCTCGCCGTCCCAGCTCCGGTAGGAGATGCGGCCGTCGGCGCCGTGCTCCAGGGCCGATTCGGGGAACCGGCCCGTCCGCATGATGGCGTAGCTGCCGGGCTCGAAGGTCAGCACCATGCGCCCGTTCTTGCGCTCGCGCTCGTAATTCGCCGGGTGGATATAGACATAGTCCTCCGGCCGTTCGCCCGGCTCCAGACTCAGGCGCCAGGTCGGGATGTCGGAGCGTACCGTCTTGTAGGCGGTGTAATGGCGGCCGTCGGCATGCAGGAAGACGATGTCCTCGCGCACGACACCGGCCTGCGCGGTCGCGGCGAAGGCCGACAGCGCCAGCAGACAGGCGGCCGCCGCCGCGCGTCTATTCCCCGCCATCGATCACTTCCACCGGGCCCCAGCCCAGGTCGCGGATGCCGGACTCGATCTTGTCCAGGTCGCCCACGACCACCCAGGTGAGCGAGTCGGGCGCCAACAGCGTGCGGGCGGCGTCGGTCAACGCCGCCTGTCCGAGCCCCTGGACCTTGTCGACATAGGTCTCGTAGTAATCGTCGGGCAGGTCGAAGACCACCGATTTGGCGAACGTGCCGGCGAGGTCCTGGCTGGTCTCGTTGTCGCCCGGCAGACTGCGGGTGAGATTCGCCTGCGCGGCCTCGATCTCCTCGGGACGCGGCGGGTTCTCGCCGCGGATGCCCTCGATTTCGGCCAGCATCTCGCGCATGGCCGGCGCCGTCTTGTCGATCTGCACGGAGGCGTAGGCCAGGAACGGCTGTTGCGCGCGGGCGTCCATCAGCAGGCTGCGCGCGCCGTAGGACCAGCTCTTGTCCTCGCGCAGGTTCAGGTTCAGCCGCGAGTTGAACATCCCGCCGAGAACGGCGTTGACCGTGGTCATGGGGATGTCCTCGGGGCTGGACTTGGGCGGCGCCAGGTTGCCGGCGATGACCGTCGCCTGGGTGGCGCCCGGCCGGTCCAGCAGATAGATGCGCGGCCGTTCCGCCGGCTTCAGATCCGGCAACCGCTTCTCCGGCGCCTCGGCGTCCTTCGCCGGTGCCCAGTCGCCGAAGTGCTTCTCCAGCAGCGGGCGCAACGTCTTCACGTCGGTGTCGCCGACCACGACCAGCGTGGCGTTGTCCGGCCGGATCCAATGCTTGTGGAAACGCTCCATCGCGGCCACGTCCAGGCCCTCGACGGCCGCCTGCGTGCCGCTGCCGGTCAGGGGGACGCCGTAGGCGTGATCGTCGCCGTAGAGCAGCGGCCCGAGGGTGCGCATCGCCAGGCTCGTGGGATTGGATTTCTCCTGCTGGATCTGGGCCAGCCGCTGTTGCTTGAGGCGGGACAGCTCGCGCTCGGGGAAGGCCGGGTGCCGGATGACGTCGGCATACAGCGCCAGTGAGTCGTCGAGCCGGGTGGTCAGGGCCGACAGGCTTACCGTCGAGGCGTCCAGCGACGAGCCGGCGGACAGTTGCGCGCCCAGGCGGTCCAGCTCGGCGCTGATCGCCAGGGCGTCGCGTTCCGCGGTGCCCTCGTCGAGCATCGCCAGGGCGAGGCTAGCGGTGCCGGGGGCGTCCGCCGGGTCGGCGGCGTAGCCGGCGTCCAGGATCATGCGGAACTGGACCAGCGGCGCCTGATGGCGCTCGGCGAGCCAGATCTTGAGACCGTTATCCAGCTCGAAGCGCTCGATCCCTGGCAGGTCCAGCGAGGGTGCGTCGCCGATGTCCGGGAGCTGTGAACGGTCGACGTCGGTGCCGGTGACGCCGTGCTCGCCGAAGGGATGGACCTCCAGTACGTAGACGCCGTCGTCGAGCCAGCGGCGGGCGGTGTCGCGCACGGCGGTCGTGTCGGCGTCGCGCAGCGTGGCGAGATAGTCCTCGTAGGCCGCCGGGTCGTCCTGGAAGATCTCGCCGCGGGCCAGGATGTCGGATTTGCCGCCGAAGCCGCCGATGCGTTCGAGCCCGCGCAGGAAACCGGACGCGATATTGGTCTTGCTGCGGCGCAGTTCGTCGGCGGTCGGCCCTTCCTCCAGGAACCGGGCGAGTTCCTCGTCGAGCGCGGCCTCGACCTCGGCGAGATCCTGGCCGGGTTTGGCCGTGGCCTGAACCACGAACTGCGAGCCCAGTTCCTTGCTCCAGACGAAAGCGCTGACATCGGTCGCGATCCGGTCCTCGTAGACCAGGCGCCGGTAGAAGCGACTGGTCTTGGAGCCGGCCAGCAGGTCGGTCACCAGATCGAGCCGCGTGCTGTCGGCGGCGCCCTCGGGCGGTACGTTCCACACCTTGTAGATGCGGGCCTGCGGCACGCGGTCCTGCATGACCTGGCGGTGCTCGCCTTCCATCTCGGCGATCCAGGTCTTCTGCTTGTCGAGCGGCGGGCCGGCGGGGATGTCGCCGAAGTAGCGGGTCACCTTCTCGCGGGCCGTCTCGGTATCGATGTCGCCGGCCAGTACCAGCACCGCGTTGGAGGGGCCATAGTAGCGTTTGAACCAGGCGCGCACATCTTCCAGCGAGGCCGCCTTCAGATCCTCCTCGGAACCGATGGTCGACCAGGAGTAGGGGTGGCCCTCGGGATAGGTGTTGGGCGGCAGCAGCTCCCAGACCTCGCCGTAGGGTTGGTTCGCACGCTGCTTCTTCTCGTTGAGCACCACGCCGCGCTGCTCGTCCAGGCGGGCTTGGTCGACCGCGCCCAGGAAATGCCCCATGCGGTCGGATTCCATCCACAGGGCCATGTCCAGCGCCGGGGTCGGCACGTTGGCGAAATAGTTGGTGCGATCGGTGTTGGTGGTGCCGTTCATCTGGGTCGCGCCGGCGCGCTCGAAGGGCTCGAAGTACTCACCCTCCCAGTGCTCGCTGCCCTGGAACATCAGGTGTTCGAACAGGTGGGCGAAACCGGTCTGCGACGGGCCTTCGTCCTTGGAGCCGACGTGATACCAGATGTTGACCGCCACGATCGGTGCCTTCCGGTCCTCGTGCACGATCACGGTCAGCCCGTTCTCGAGCCGGAACTTCTCGTACGGGATGTCGATCTCCGGCAACTCGATGCCGGCATCGACGCCGTCGCCCGTGGTTTGCGCCGATGCCGATCCGTTCTCGGCGGCCGGTTCGGGGCGGTCGCCGCCGCCCTGGGGGTCGCAGGCGGCCAGGATCAGGGCGAGCGGCAGGAAAAGCGGCAGACGGATACGTTGGGCAGTCGCGGGCACGGGCAGAGTCCTCCTCGGTCTTGGCCGGCAGCTTAGCAGTGAGCGCGCACAGGGGCTAAACTGCAGCGACCATGGGGGAGGAAACAAGTTCCCGAGCCGAGTCGGTCCAGCTCACGCCGCGCGCGTTGGTGCTGGGCGTGTTGTTGTCGGTGCTGCTGGCGGGGGCCAATGCCTACCTGGGCCTGTTCGCCGGCCTGACGGTGTCCGCGTCGATCCCGGCGGCGGTGGTGTCGATGGCGGTGCTGCGGGCGTTGCGCGACGGCGGCATCCTTGAGAACAACATCGTCCAGACCTCGGCCAGCGCGGGCGAGGCCCTGGCGGCGGGTGCCATCTTCACCCTGCCGGCCCTGGTGTTGCTCGGCTTCTGGGACGACTTCCCCTATCTCTGGGTGATGTTCCTGACCGGCGTGGGCGGTCTCCTGGGCGTGGCCCTGACCGTGCCGCTGCGCCACGCACTGATCGGCGAGCTCAAGCTGCCGTTCCCGGAGGGCGCCGCGACCGCCGAGGTGTTGCGGGCGGGTCACGGCCGTGCCGGCGGCATCGCACCGCTGCTCATGGGCGCCGCGATCGCCGCCGCCGCCAAGTTGGCCACCGGCGGCCTGCGGCTCTGGCAGGGGGCCGCGGAGGCGGCCGGCCAGGTCGGCGGCGCGGTCGTCTATGCGGGCGCCAACCTGTCGCCGGCGCTGCTGGCCGTGGGCTACATCGTCGGTTTCAACGTCGCGGTGCTGGTATTCGCCGGCGGCCTATTGAGCTGGGGCGTGGCGCTGCCCGCCTATGCGGTATGGACCGATGCCGAGATCGGCGGCGACCCGCTGGGCACGGCCTGGCGGCTCTGGAGCGGGCATATCCGTTATCTGGGCGTGGGGGCCATGCTGGTCGGCGGCCTGTGGGCGCTGTGGTCGATGCGCGGCTCGCTGGTCGCGGGCTTCGCCCGCGTCGGGGCCATCGGCGGGATCGGCGGCGGCGACGACCTGCCACGGTCGCTGCTGGTCCTGCTCACGGGGGCGGCCGGTGTCGCCATGTATCTGCTCTACTGGCGCGTCCTCGGCTCGCCGGTCGCGGCGCTGCCGGTGACCGGCGCGATGCTCGCGGCGGCGTTGGTGTTCTCGGCCGTGGCCGCCTATATGGCGGGCCTGGTGGGGTCTAGCAACAACCCCGTCTCGGGGGTCACGATCGCCACCATCCTGGTCACGGCCCTGGGTCTCCTGCTGTTCCTGGGGCAGACACAGACCGGCCCGGTGACGGCCGTGCTGGTCGGCACCGTGGTCTGCTGCGCCGCCGCGATCGGCGGCGACAGCATGCAGGACCTGAAGGCCGGGGCGCTGCTCGGGGCCACGCCCTGGCGCCAGCAGGTGGCCCAGCTCGTGGGCGTGCTCAGCGCCATGTGCGTGCTCGCGCCGGTGCTGTCCCTGCTGCTCAACGCCTATGGCATCGGACCGCCCACCGAGGCCCATCCGCAACCGCTGCCCGCGCCCCAGGCCAGTCTCATGGCGGCGGTCGCCGAGGGGGTCTTCGGCGGGCACCTGCCGTGGACCATGGTGGTCGCCGGCGCCGGTGTCGGCGCCCTGGTGATCGCCGCAGACGAGTGGCTGCGGCGACGGGAAGCCGGGTTCCGGATGCCGGTGCTGGCGGTCGCCGTCGGCATCTACCTGCCGCTGGAATTGTCGGTGCCGATCGCGCTGGGGGGCGCGATTGCCTGGTGGGCGGGCGCCCGCGGCCAGGGGGCCGGTCTGCTCGCCGCCGCCGGGCTGATCACCGGCGAGGCCCTCACCGGCATCCTGCTCGCGATACCCATCGCCGTGACCGGCGAGCGCGAAATCCTGGCGGTGGCGGACGGCGGCCTGGGGCCGTGGCCCGGGATGCTGTTGGTGGTGTGGTTGTGCTGGTGGCTGTCGCGGGTGACGGCCGCTGTTGCAAATCCGCGCACCTGACCTAAGATGGAACCTACTCATGCTGTGCGTGGGTATGTCTGGATTGATGGAACCGATACCGAAAACGGGGAGATAGTGATGAGGAAGACTCTGATCCTGGCGGCGACGTTGCTGTGCGGTGCGAGCATGTCCGCCCACGCGGTGGCGCCGGGCGGCCCGGGCTGCGGCTGGGGCAACCTGGTGTTCGAGGGCAAGAGCGGCCTGCCGGTGCATCTGCTGGCGACCATCGTCAACGGCACCTCGGGCAACAAGACCTTCGGCATGACCAGCGGCACCAATGGCTGCAATACCAGCGGCGCGCTGACCTACGGCGGCAAGAGCCTGCTGACCAAGAACGGTGTGCTCGAAGAGGTCGCTCAGGATATGGCCGTGGGCGAGGGCGAGGCGCTGACCGCCCTGTCCGTGTCCATGGGTATCAAGGCCGAGGATCGTGCCCGCTTCAACCAGTTGATGCACGAAAACTTCGCGAGCGTTTTCCCGAACGAGAACGTCACCGCCGAGGAAGTGATGAACAACATCGTCGCGGTCATGCGGCGCGACAAGCAGTTGTCCACCTACCTGACCTGAACCGCCGGCTAGTCCGTGCGAATCGTGCCCCGCCCCTGCGGCGGGGCACTTTTGTTGGGCGGGCGATGGCCGCGCCGCCCACCCTTACTGTTCCTGGACCGCATGCGCGCCATCGTTCTTTTCGTGCTCTTGTCCGGCCTGGGTGGTGCGACCGCCGCGGCCGGAGAACCGGATTTCGCCGCGCTGGCGGAGACCCCCCGCTGGCGCGCCCTCATGCATGTCAATCCGGGCGCCACCCTGCGCGATGTCGGCGCGAGTTACGTGGACGACGAGGCTTTCTTCCTGGCCGGGGACGGCAAGCGAAATCCCGAGGCCGAGCTGCGCGCCAGTTGGCGCGCGCTGCGTGAACCGGCCGCAGAGGCGCGTTGCCGTTTCCCGGCCCGCTATCGCTTTCTCGACGAACGGCTCGGCTGGAATGAAGATGCGCCGCTTGCGCATTGCGGGGAATACCAGCAGTGGCGCGACGATATGCCCATCGGCCAGTTGGTGCTGGTCTTCCCGGCCGCCTACCTGAACAGCCCGTCCTCCATGTTCGGCCACACGCTGCTGCGGCTGGACGAGCGGCCGGACCCCGATGCGGTCTGGCTGTCGCGCTCCATCAATTTCGGCGCCCAGGTGGATGCCGAAGAAAACTCGATTCTCTATATCTGGCGCGGCCTGGCCGGCGGATATCCCGGCCAGTTCTCGGTGGTGTCCTATGTCGACAAGATCCGCGACTATGCCTTCATCGAGAACCGGGACATGTGGGAGTACGCCCTTGATCTCGAGCATGACGAACTGGATTGGCTGGTCCGGCATCTGTGGGAATTGCGGGATATCAATTTCGACTACTTCTTTTTCGACGAGAACTGCTCGTTCCGGCTGCTTGAACTGATCAAGGTGGCCCGGCCATCGGCGCCGCTGCTGGAGGGCTACCGCTTCGCCGAGCTGCCCCTGAACACGGTACGGACCCTGTATGCCGCGGACCTGGTGATCGAACGCCGCTATCGGCCCTCCAAGCTGACGCAACTGCGGCACAGCGCGGATCGGCTGGACGCCGACGAGCTGGCGTTCGCGGAGGCTTTGGTGCGCGACCCGAGCGTCGCCGACAGCCCCCGGTTCCGTTCTTACCCCGGTGAGCGCCGGCACCTGATGGCCCTGACGGCGTACCGGGCGGTACGGGTGCGACACCGCGACCAGGAACGCACCCGGCAGGCGGCGAGCGACAGCCTGGCGCTGCTGCGGGTGGTCCAGCGTAATCCGGCGCCGCCCGAGGAGCCCGTGCCGGCGCCGCCGCCGCCCGAGAGCGGCCACCGCACCCAGATGGCGAGTTTGGCGGCGGGACGGCGCGGCGGTTCGGATTACCTGGAGGCGGGTTACCGATTGACCTACCACGATCTGCTGGACCCGATTACCGGTTTCCTGCCCGGTGCGGGCATCGAGGGGCTGGATTTGAGGGTACGCCTGGACGAATCGGAGGGGCTGATCCTGGAGCGCCTCGACCTGGTCAATATCCGGTCCCTGGCGCCGCGGGGGACGTTCGAGAAACCGGTCTCCTGGTTCGTGCACGGCGGCATGGAACGCATCGTCGAGGGTGACGCGCGCCGGACGGGCCTGTTCCTGGAGGGCGGCCCCGGTGCGAGCTGGCGGTTTGGCGGTCTGATGCCCTACACCTTCTTGGTGGGGCGGGCGGAGACCGTCAGCGGTCGCGAACCGGCGGTGACGCTCGCCGGCGGCGCCGAGATCGGCGCCGTCCATTACACCGGGGGCGCGCAACTGGGTGTCGATTTACAGGCCCTGGCGCTGGATGACGGCAACGACCGTTATCGTGCGCGCCTGAGTGTCGGGATACCGCTGGCGCGTAACCAGGCGTTGCGCGGCTGGTGTGCCCACGAGGCCTGGCAAGGGCGCGAGGACAATGCTTGTCAGTTGGGTTGGCGTCACTATTTCGACTAGCCGGTTGGTGCTGTTCCTGATCGCATCGTTGGCGGGCGGCGTCGCCCGCGCGGGCGATATCGAATCCCTGCAATCGCGTGCCGTCGCTCTCGACCTGGCGCAGAGCGCGCATTGGCACGCCCTGATGCACTACGAGCCGGACCGGCTCGGCGGCGGCGTCACCAGCGCGGTCGTGCCGGACTGGTTCTTTCTCGCGGGCGCGGGCCGCACCGATCCCGCCGCCGAGCTGGCCGCGACCCTGGCCGCGTTCTTCGAGAGCGCGCCGGTCGGCCCCCGCGACCTGCCGGTGCGCTGTGCGTTTCCGGCGCGGTTCCGGTTCCTGGAACGGCGCCTGGATATCGATCGCGGGCGTCTGCCCGCGGTCGACTGCGACGCCTTCGAGCGCTGGCGCCGGGCGCTCGACGCACGCGCCGTGCGGTTGGTGTTTCCTTCCGCCTATCTCAACAGCCCGGCCTCCATGTTCGGGCATACCCTGCTGCGGATCGACGGCGGCGAGTCGGCGCGCGGCGGTGAGTTGCTCTCGTACGCGGTCAATTTCGCCGCCGAGACCGGCGACGAGCGGGGGCCGGTGTATGCGTTCAAGGGGCTGACCGGCGGCTATCCCGGTATCTACGGCGTCTTTCCCTATTACGAGAAGGTGCGCGACTACGCCTGGATCGAGAACCGGGACATCTGGTCCTATCCGCTGGCGCTGAGCGATGCCGAGATCAAGCGGCTGGTGGCGCACCTATGGGAACTGGACGGCGTCACCTTCGACTACACCTTCCTGAGCCGGAACTGTGCCTATCAGCTCCTGACGCTGCTGGAGGTGGCGCGGCCGTCGTTGCGGGCCTCGGAGCGCTTCGGCTGGTACGCGATCCCGGCGGATACCATCCGCGCCCTGGCGGCGACGCCGGATCTGCTGGGCGAGCCGGCTTACCGGCCCGCCCTGGCAACCGTCCTGCGGGCCGAGGCGGCGCGCCTGGATGCCCCGCGGCGGACGCTCGCCCGGTCCGTCGCCGCGGGTCGGGCGGCGCCGGACGGGGATGCCGTGGCCGCGCTGCCGCGGGAGACCGCCGCGCGGGTGCTGGAGGTCGCGCACGACCTGCTTTATTACCGTTTGCAGACGGGTGGGGCCGCGGCGGCCGCACGCCCGCGTCTGGAAGCGATCCTCGAGGCCCGTAGCCGTCTGGGTGGCCGGTCGGGTGTGTCGTCGCCACCGCCGCCGGGCCCCGGTCCGCATGCGGGGCATCCGACCGCGCGTGTCGCCTTCGGCGGTGTCTGGACGGACGACGGATTCCGTCTGGGTGCCCGTTTGCGTCCGGGCTATCACGATCTGCTCGATCCCCCGGCGGGCTATCCGGCCGGGGCCGGTATCGAGCTTCTGGACATCGGCCTGCGCTTCGATCCGGACACCGGCGATGCCAGACTCGCCGATCTCGTGCTGCTGGGTATCGAGTCCCTGGCCTCGCGCGGCGACCTGATCCGGCCGGTGTCGTGGCGTGTGAGCACGGGGCTTCGGCGACGGCCGTCCCCGGCCCCTTTCGGGGACGGGCGTTCGCGGCTGGGCCTCTATGCCGAGGGCGGGCCGGGGGTGGCATGGGGAGATTTCCGTTCGCTGGCGGGGTATGCGTTCGCCCTGGGCTCGGCGGATGCGAACCGGGCCCTTGATGCGGACCATGCCGTGGCCGCCGGCGGCAGCATCGGCCTCCTGGCCCGGCCGGCGGCCGGATGGCATCTGCGCGCCGAGGTCGGTGGCCTGTCCCCGGTCGCCGGCGACGACAGTCGCCGGCGCTGGGCGGAACTGCACCAGCAGTGGGATCTGCCGTCGGCGGGCGGCATCGGCCTCGGTCTCAGGCTGACCGTCGGCTGGCGCGACGAACGCGGCAGGGACGCGGCGCACGCGGCGTTGGGGCTGCAGACCTATTTCTGAGCCGGCTTTGCAGTAGACTTTCGTTTCATGGAGCTGTCGATCGACAACGGCTGGCTACGGGGTGCACGGGCCGTGCCCTCGCCCAACCGCGACGAGCGACCGGCGGACGTGGCGGTCGATCTGCTGGTGATCCACGGCATCAGCCTACCGCCGGGGCAGTTCGGCGGGCCCTGGATCGAGGCCTTGTTCCGCAATCGGCTGCCGCCGTCGCGCCATCCCTATTTCGCGGGGATCGCGGACCTGCGGGTGTCGGCGCATCTCCTGATCCGGCGCGACGGCGAGCTGGTCCAGTTCGTGCCCTTCCACGAACGGGCCTGGCACGCGGGGGAGTCGCGCTTCGGCGATCGCACGCGCTGCAACGATTTTTCCGTCGGCATCGAGTTGGAGGGCACGGACGACCGGCCCTATGCCGATGTCCAATACGAGCGCCTCGGTGCCGTCGCGCGAGCCTTGATGGCGCACTATCCGGCGATTGCCACGGACCGTATAGTGGGGCACAGCGATATCGCCCCGGGCCGCAAGACCGATCCGGGACCGGCCTTCGACTGGGCCGAATTCCACCGGCAGTTGCAACCGTGAACCTGATCGCCATCGTCATCGCGCTCGCCGTCGAACGGCTGCTCAGCCGGATCAGTCGCTGGCGGCAATACGACTGGTTCGGACGTTACCTGGAGCGTCTCCATGGTCTGGGCGTGCTCTCGCCGCTGCGCGACTCCGCCTGGGGATTGGTGGTGCTGGCGCCGCCGCTGGTCGTGGTCGCGGTATTGCAGTCGTTGCTGGGCGGGGGCGTATGGTCCCTGGTGGGCCTTGTGTTCGCGGTGGCGGTCCTGGTGTTCGCGCTCGGCCCGCGCGACCTCTGGTACGACGTCCGCGAGCTGATCGCGGCGCGCACCGCGGGCGATCGCGATCGCGTATTGCACCTGACCGGCAAGCTGCACGGCCGCGGGGCGGCGCGCGCGGGCGACCTGCTGGGCGCCGTCGTCGTGGCGGGCCACGAACGCATGCTCGCCGTCCTGTTCTGGTTCTTCCTGCTGGGCCCGTTGGGCGCGGTCCTGTACCGTCTTGCCTCGGCGTTGCCCGCGCGCCTGGACGAGCTCGGTGCCGGCGACGGTCTGCTGGAGGCCGCGGTGCGTTTCCACGCGATCCTGGCCTGGCCGTCACAGCGCGTGGCGGCGCTGCTCTACGGGCTCGCCGGCAGCAGCGATGATGCCATCGCCGGTTGGCGGCGCGCGCACGCGGCGGAATGCGCCGACTGGGCGGACCGCGGCTGGCGCGTGCTGGCCGAGACCGGTACCGGTGCCCTGCAGATGGAGGAGGGCACCGCGCACGAGAGCGTCGAGATGGACGTGGACGACCGCCTGCGCGAGGCGTTGGGATTGGTCTCGCGCAGCCTGGTGCTGATGCTGGCGCTTCTGGCCGCGTTCACGATCGGCGGCTGGATGGCCTGACAGGGGTTGTTTCCAAGTGTCGGAATTCCGGGTCGGCATGCCCGAGCCGAGGGAGTGTTTTGTTATGAGTCTTGAGGCGTTTCTGGAGAAGGCGGTGGAGGCCGCCCGGGCGGCGGAGGAAGTCATCCGCCATTACTATCACGGGGAGTTCGATGTCGAGCGCAAGGCCGACGCCTCGCCGGTCACGGTGGCGGACATCGAGAGCGAACGCGCGATCAAGGGCGTGCTGTCCAAGGCCTTCCCCGGTCACGGCTTCTACGGCGAGGAGCTTGGGCGCGAGACCCCCGATGCGGAATACGTGTGGCTGATCGATCCGATCGACGGCACCAAGAGCTTCGTCCGGGGCTATCCCTTCTTCTCCACCCAGATCGCTCTCATGCACCGTGGCGAATTGATCTGCGGCGTGTCCAACGCGCCTATGTTCGGCCGCGGCGAGCTGGCCTGTGCCGCGGCGGGCATGGGCGCCACCCTGAACGGCGAGCCGATCCGGGTCAGCGAGGTGGACGATCTCGCGGACGCGACGCTGTCGATGGGCAATATCGCGACCCTGGCCGGGTCGTCCCGCTGGCAGGCGCTGGGAGACCTGATCCGCCGGGTTCATCGCATCCGCGGCTATGGCGACTTCTACCACTACCACCTGCTCGCCAGCGGGCGCATCGACCTGATCGTGGAGTCGGATCTGAACATCCTCGACATCGCGGCCCTGACCGTGATCCTGCGCGAGGCGGGCGGCCGGATCACCGATCTGGAAGGTGGCCCCATCGACCTGGACACGACCAGCGTGTTCGCCGGCAACGGCCGCGTGGACGCCGCGGCGCGGGAGATCCTGTTCGGTTAGTTATATAGCCACGGATTACACGGATGGACACAGATTAAGATCGAAAAGTCTGTTGCCCAACGAAATCCGTGTGATCGGTGGATTCACTTCTTCGCTGTGCGGTTTTGGCTCTCTATGTCGGCCGCGACGCGCTCGAACACGTCCTCCGCGTCCTCGCCGCGCAGGCTGACGACGGGCCAGCCGCGCTCGCCCGCCGCCTCGGCCAGGGTCTCGTCGGGGTCCACCGCCACCGGGTGATCGACATGCTCCAGCAGGGGCAGGTCGTTGTGGGAGTCGGAGTAGAACCAGATCCGCCCGACGCGCTCCGGCCGGGTCTCCAGCCATTGCCGCAGGCGTTCGACCTTGCCCTCGCGGTAGCAGGGCGTGCCGGCGATGGCGCCGGTGTAGCGTTCCCCGTTGCGTTCGGGTTCGGTGGCCAGCAAGTCGCCGACCTGCAGTAGTTCCGCGATAGGCTCGGTCACGAAGCGGTTGGTCGCGGTGATGATGGCCAGCGCGTCGCCGCGGGCCCGGTGCGCCGCGAGCAGCCGCGGCGTGCCGCGGGCCACGATCGGGCGGATGCACTCCTCGACGAAGCGGGCCCGCAGCGCCCGCATCTCCGACAGCGGATTGTCCAGCAGCGGCTGGAGCGCGAACCGCTGGAAGGCGTGAATGTCCAGCTCGCCCGCCTTGTACTGCTCGTAGAAACGGCGGTTGGTGGTCTCGTGGGTATCCGCGTCCACCACCCCCGATTCCACCAGGAAGCGGCCCCAGAGGTAATCGCTGTCGCCGGCGAGCAGGGTGTTGTCCAGGTCGAAGAGGGCGAGGTGCATCGGTTCGGTGTCATCCGTCATGGCGCGCCGCAGCATACGATACCCGCCGCGGGCGGCCAAGCGAGGCGCTTTGCCGCCCGCGAAAGGTTTGTGAAAGAATCGAGGCATTACAGTCATAGAGACCTGCCGTGATCGACGAGGAGGGCTTTCGCGCAAACGTCGGCATCGTGCTCGGCAATACCGATGGCCGGGTGTTCTGGGGCAAGCGGGTGGGCCAGGATGCCTGGCAGTTCCCGCAGGGCGGCATCCACCGTCACGAGAGCCCCGAGGACGCCCTGTTCCGCGAGCTGGAAGAGGAGATCGGCCTGCGCGCCGAGC
Organism: Salinisphaera sp. PC39; assembly: GCF_040361335.1. Classification (NCBI taxonomy): domain Bacteria; kingdom Pseudomonadati; phylum Pseudomonadota; class Gammaproteobacteria; order Salinisphaerales; family Salinisphaeraceae; genus Salinisphaera; species Salinisphaera sp. PC39. The sequence continues at coordinate 69,851 of NZ_APNM01000002.1, forward strand.
ACGTCCGTATCCTCGGCAGCACCCGCGGCTGGCTGCGCTACCGCCTGCCGCGTCGTTTCGTCCGCCGCCACCGCCGGCCCGTTTGCATCGGCCAGAAGCAGAAGTGGTTCTTCCTGGCCCTGGAGGCGCCGGAATCCTGCGTGCGCTTCGACGTCAGCGACAAGCCCGAGTTCGACGGCTGGCGCTGGGTGGACTATTGGCAGCCCGTGCGCGAGGTGGTGTTCTTCAAGCAATGCGTCTATCGTCGCGCGCTCCAGGAGCTGGCGGAGTGCCGGGATGCGTTGTGCGGCGCCGTGACCGCGGATGGCGGGATCACCTCGCAGGGTTGATGCGACAGTCCGAATAAAAAGGGCCCGGCAGAGCCGGGCCAGCTTCGCGGGAGAGGACCCGGACCGACGGGGACTGGGTTGGGGTGTCGGTCCGGACCCTTTGCGGTTCGTTGATCAGTTGAAATCGGCTTCGAGTCCCATGTAGACGAAGCGCGGCTTACCCGGTCTCGGGCCGTGCGGCAGGCGCGAGGCCATGTATTCCCGGTCGAGCAGGTTGTGGGCGCCGGCAAGCAGGCGCCAGCCGTTGTCCAGCCGGTACTTGGCGCTGGCATCGACCACGAAGAAGCTGTCGATGCGGCCGAAGCGCGCGTCCGGGTTGCCGCTCGGGTCGACCTGTCGGCTGGTGTTGCTGGCACTGGCGAACGACGAGTCGACGTAGGTGCCGGTCAGATCCACTTTCCAGCGCGCCGCTTCCAGGGCGGCGCCCACGGTGAACTGATAGTCGGGGATGTAGGGAACCTCGTTGCCGTCGTCGCCCCCGGAGAAGATCGACTCCGCGTCGCCGGAGGTCGAGGCGTTGGCGATCTCGGCGTCGGTGTAGGTGGCGGATACGAACAATGGCGTGCTCACGGCCCAGCCGCGCGCGATCGAGGGATCCCAGGCCAGGGACAACTCCACGCCCTGGCTCACGACCTCGCCCACGGACGTGGTTTCGCCGCTGCCGCCCGCGCTGGCACCGACATTGTCGACCACCACCAGGTCGTCGAAGTCGGTGCGGAAAACCGTTACCTCGCTGCGCAGGCTCCGGGCGTCGTTGCTGAAGCGTACGCCGGCCTCCGTGGACAGGCTGGTCTCCTCCTTGAGGTCGCTGCGGATCGCCGCGCGGGGGCCGGGCGGTGAGAACCCGCGGAACACGCCGCCGAAGAAGCTCCAGTTGGCGTTCTGTCGCCAGGTGGCGCCGATACCGCCGCCGAGCAGATCCAGGTCGTCCTCGCCGCTGTCGGGAGAGCCGCCGCCGTCGGAACGGCGCTGGTCCTGTTCGTATTCGAGGTCCAGCCGCTCGAAGCGGATGCCGGGCGTGATGGTCAGCCGCCCCATGCGAATCCGGTCGTCGACGTTGACCGCGACCGCCAGGGTTTCCTGTATCCGGTCGCCGGCGGCGCCCTCGGGTTGGACCTGGCGGTCGCTGATGGTGCCGTTGGCCTCCTGCGTGAACACTTCATCCTGCTGGAAGCGATCGATCTGGTCGCCGTGCACGCGCAGGCCGACGGACAGTTCGTGTTCCGCGCCGCCGGTTGCGAATCGGTGACTCAGCAGGCTGTGGATGCCGCGGCTGTAGTACTCGCGGCTGTTGTTGCGATTGGTGAATTGGCCCGCGGCCTCGCCCTTGAGGACGGCCAGGTCGTTGCCCCCCTCGGCCAGGGCGCGGCTGAGGTTGTTGCCGTTGACGCTGGCGAGCTTGAACCAATTGCGCTCGAACTCATTGTTATAGATCACCGTCGACAGGTCGGTGGCATCCGATAACGCGATGAAGTGGCTCAAGGCCACGCGGTCCTGCTGCGTGGCGATGTTGTCGAAGCGGCTCGCCGAGTAGCGGCGGTACGGGTCGGTCCGAAAATCCCGGTCGGTGAGACCGAGGTAGGTCTCGTCGGCGTCGATGTCGGTGCGGCCGAGCTTCAGCTCGAAGCGCTGATAGACGCCGCTGTCCGGTTCCCAGGAGAATTTCAGGTTGAAGTCGTCGTTCTCAAGGCCGGTCTCGTCGGTGTCCCGGAAATCCGGCGTGCCGTCGATGTGCTTGAAGCCGTCTGTGCGGCGGAAGAAGCCTTCCGCCAGGAAGCCGACACGGCCGGCGCCGGTCGTGACGGTATCGCCGTACCAGGCGTGCGTGCGCAATTCGTCATCATCGCCGTACAGCAGCTTGAAATATCCGGCTTCGTTACCGGGAATTTCCGTGGACAGGTAGTTGATCACGCCGCCCGTGATGTGCGGGCCGTGGCGGACCTGGCTGGAGCCCTTGAGCACCTCCAGACCGCGCATGCGGCCGGCGGTCGGTGAATAGTAGGCCGACGGCGCGGAATAGGGGGCGGGCGCCTGTGGTACGCCGTCCTCGAGGATCATGACCTTGGCGCTGCGGCCGGGATCGACGCCGCGCAGGCTGATGTTGGGGAACAGCCCGTAGCCGTCCTCCTCGCGGATGTAGACGCCGGGGACCTTGCGTAGGGCGCGGTTGACATCGTCGTACGACTGGTCGCGCAAGTCGTCGGTGTCCAGGTAGCTGCCCGAGCCGGGCAGGGTTTCCACTGCCTCCTTGGAGCCGATTACCTCGAGCATTTCGAGTTCGCGCGTTCGCTCGTCCTCGGCCGCGGCGGACCATGCGACAGCGACTAGGCTCGCGCCCAGAAAGCGTATACCAAAGCGTGTCATGCGTATTCCCCCTTGTAAGAACCGTGCTCTCCCGACACGGCGAGACCGTTTGCTGCCAGGCAGCCGAGCGGCATGGATTTTAATGATAAAGATTATCATCCGCAATAACGAATCCGGGCGCATGCCGACGTCGATATAGTTGACACTTATTCGCATTCGCGTTCTACTGGTGCCCGAATGAGGGTCTAGCCATGTACGTCTGTCTCTGCAAACAGGTCACCGACGGTGACATCCGGGCCGCGGTCGAAAACGAGGGCGCCGCTTCCATGCGCGATCTGCGGCGCCAGCTCGGCGTGGCCACCTGCTGCGGGTGCTGCGCGCCGTGCGCGCGCGAGGTCCTGGCCGTGGCGCTCCAGGAGCGCGAGCAGGCGTTCGCCGACGATGTGCTGCCGGCGGCGAATCCCGCCCTGCAACCGGGGTGAGACGCGCGACAGGCGTTCCCGCGCTTGCGAATGCGAAAAAGAATCAGTTGAAAATTCTGTAAAAACAAGCGCTTGGCTTGTCATCCGGGACCTGCCTGCTATACTCGCCGTTCATCAACACCGCGATGCCCGGAGGCGGTCATGAAAGGCGACGCGAAGGTAATCGAGTATCTCCAGAAGGGCCTGAAGCTCGAGCTGACGGCGATCAACCAGTATTTCCTGCACGCCCGCATGTATCAGGACATGGGCCTGAACGAACTGGGCGGCAAGGAATACAAGGAATCCATCGAGGAGATGCAGCACGCGGACCGCTTCATACAGCGGATCCTGTTCCTCGAGGGCCTGCCCAACCTGCAGGAATTGGGCAAGCTGCGCATCGGCGAGACCGTGCCCGAGATGATCGAATGCGATCTCGCGGCCGAGTACGAGTCGCACGCCTTCTACAAGGAAGCCGTCGCCTATTGCGAGAAGGTCGGCGACTACGCGTCCCGCGCCCTGTTCGTCGATATCCTGGAGGACGAGGAAGAGCACATCGACTTCCTGGAGACCCAGCTCGGCCTGATCGACAAGCTCGGCCTGCAGAACTACCTCCAGACCCAAGCGGGAAATCCGAACGAAGAATGATTGGTGGTCCGTGAGTTCGTGATTCGCCGAGTCATGCGGATCACCAATCACGAATCACGGTCGTTAAAACGGCTTGACGACGGCCAGCACCACGATCGCGATCAGGAACGCCCCGGGCACCTCGTTCATGAGGCGGAAGTAACGGCTGCTGCCGCGATTGCGGCGCTCTCGGAAGCGCTTGACCTGGATCTGGCACCAGCCGTGGTAGCCGATCAAACCCGCCACCAGCAGCAGCTTGACGTGCATCCAGCCGTTGCCGGCCAGCCATGCCGAGCCGTAGGCGAGCAACAGCCACAGGCCCAGGCCGATGGTCAGTAGGGCGCCGATCCCCATGATCGCCGAGAGCCGACGCTCCATGACGCAGAAACGCGCGTGGCTGATCTCGTCGGTGGTGTCGGCGTGGTAGACGAACAGCCGCGGTAGATAGAACAGGCCTGCGAACCACGTGACCATGAACACGATATGAAAGGCCTTGATCCAGAGCATGCGTCCTCCGCGTTATCCGTCCTGCCAGGGAACCTAAAGACCGCGGCATGACCGGCGCACCGGCCATGCCGCGGCCTCAGGGATGATACGCCCCCTCGATGGCGGCCCGAGTGAGCACGCCATAGATGGCATCCGCGCCTGTCCGGCCCCGGCGCTGCACGTACAGGGCGTCCGCCTCGTGTTGGTCGAGACGGTCATAGGCCTCCTGCAGGCTGGCTCGCAGGGGGACCGACACGGCGTCGAGCCGCTGTCCCGGAATGCGGATCAGGTCGATATCGCCCTCGTCCGGTACGTCCTCGCTGCCCAGGAAGCGCACGACATCCGCTGGCCGCATCAGGCTGGCGCGGTTCTCTTCACCCCCGACCAACAGCCAGTCCGGATTGCGTGCCAAGGTTTCTTCCAGTGCCGTGCGGGACACTTGGCGCGGCAGGCGGGCGAAGCGCCGGTTCATCGCGCTGAGGACGCTCGCGCGTCGCAGGTATTGGGAAACCGGATCGTTGCGATAGTCCAGGCCCCGCCGGCGCAGCAGCATCCGGAACACGGATTCCGCGGAGGCCAGGCGGCGGGAGACCACGATGGCGGTGATCACGGCGAGCATGCCGGGCAGTACCACCTCGGTATGGTCGGATAATTCGAGGATCACGACCAGCGAGGTGAGCGGGGCCTGCAGCACCGCGCCCATCATGGCCCCGATGCCGATCAAGGCGTAGAAACCGGGCTCGCTGGCCTGGGCGGGGGCGGCCAGGCCGCCGAGGGTGCCCAAGGCGCTGCCCACGGTGGCGCCGATCACGAAGGCGGGCAGGATCACGCCGCCGGGGATGGCGGCGGCCGCGGCGAAGGCCGTGGCCAGGAACTTGGCGGCGCCGATGCCCAGAGCTATCCCGAGAACGAATTGGCCGGCCAGGGCGGCGTTCACCAACTCGAAACCGAGCCCCAGAATCTGCGGGAACATCAGTCCCAGCACCGCCGTGACCAGGCCGGCCGCGGCCATGCGCAGACTCGGCCGGATCGGTTCCAGCCAGGTGGTCAGGGCGCCCGTCAGCCGCGTGAAGCCGGCGCCGAGAAGCCCCATGACCGCGCCCACGAACACCAGGTAGGGCAGTTCCCACATGGAGCTGAAGCTGGCGTGCTCGACCACCAGTCCGGGATGGATATCGGTCAGGGTGAAGGTGACCAGCGAGCCGCTGACCGCGGCGAGGATGATGGGCGCGAATCCGGAGACGGTGTATTCCATCATCACCACCTCCATGGCCAGGATGACGGCCGCCAGCGGCGTGTTGAAGGAAGCGGCGATGCCGGCGGCCGCGCCGCAGCCGACCAAGGTGCGCACGCTGTTGTTGGGCAGGTCCAGGCGGCGGCCCAGCCAGCTTCCGGTGGTCGCGCCGACCTGGGCCGCCGTGCCTTCCCGGCCCACGGACTGGCCGGTGACGATAGCGCCGGTGGTGACCAGGAATTCCGCGATCGCCGTGCGCACCGGCAGGAAGCCCTGGTAGTAGACCAGCCGCTCGATGATGTGGACGACGCCGTAATCGCGCACTTTCAGGACGCGCTCGATCAGCAGCCCCAGGAACAGGGCGCCCAACACCGGCACCGCCACGCGGAAAGCCGGCGCGGTATCGGGGAAATGGCCCGGCGCCGCGTTCGTGCCGGCGAACAGCGGCCCTTGGAGCCCGGTGATCGCCGTCTGCAGCCCCAGGATGATCAGTCCGCACAGCACGCCCGTGGCCGCGCCGAGCGCGCAGAGTACCCCCAGGCCCGGGGTGTTCTCGATGTCGGCGATTTCCTGGCGCAGGCGGTCGAGCCAGTCCCGCCACCGGCGCCCGAGGCTCGGTTTGCGGTCAGCGGACATGTGGCATCGGTGTGGGTGACATTGGGTCAGCGGGATCCGTCGTGCGGCATGGCCCGGCGCATCGTTTTATACTTGACGGCATACATTATGAGGCCATTGGACAACGACTGCGTTCGACATCCCGGTTGCCGGCGGTGATCGCGATGCCCGGCGGCCGCACGCACAGGGCGTTCCTGCGCTCCGGCGGCGGCCAACCTGTCTTCGTTCGCGACGTTGTGCAGCGGTCTCATCATGTCGTCGGCCGGCAGCCCTCGCGACGGACCGGCCGTATCGTCACCCGAATCCAGAGGGCGACGTTCCACGATTCTAATGTACTCGTCGTGGATCGGACGCGCCCCGCCGCGATGGAGTCATGGCCTTGTCAGGACCGCAGTTGAAAATCGGTATTGTCGGCGGCACCGGTTATACCGGGTCGGAGTTGCTGCGTTTGCTTGCCGGGCATCCCAATGCCCATGTGGTTGCCGTGACGTCCCGATCGGAGGCCGGCCGGCCGGTGGCGCAGGCCTATCCGCATGTCGCGCGCTATTACGAGGATTTGTCGTTCAGCGCCCCGGATCCGGAGGCGCTCGCCGACTGCGATGTGGTGTTCTTCGCCACCCCGCATGCCGCGGCCATGCATCTCGTGCCGGCGCTCCTGGAGGCCGGCAAGCGCGTGATCGACCTCTCGGCCGATTTCCGCCTGCGCGACCCGGATTTGTGGGCGCGCTGGTACGGCGAGCCCCATGCCTGCCCGGAGTTGATCGAGGAGGCCGTCTACGGTCTGCCGGAACTGCAGCGGATCACCATATCCAAGGCGCGGTTGGTAGCCTGTCCGGGCTGCTATCCGACCGCGATCATTCTGGCGCTGATGCCTTTGCTCGAATCCGGCACGATCGCGCCGGGCGATCTGATCGCGGACGCCAAGACAGGCGTTTCCGGCGCCGGCCGCAGCCTGAAGACGCCCTTCCTGTTCGGCGAGATGGGCGAGTCGTTCAGGGCCTACGCGGTTGCCGGCCACCGCCACCTGCCGGAGATCCGCCAGGTGCTCGGTGAACTCGCCGAAGGGGAGGTGGACGTCAGCTTCGTGCCGCACCTGGTGCCGATGATCCGGGGTATCTTCGCCACCTGCTACGGCCGCCTCACGGACCGCGGCGTCGACCTGCAGGGCCTGTTCGAAGCCCGCTACGCGGGGGAGCCGTTCATCGAGGTGCTGCCCGCCGGCGGCATCCCGGAGACCCGGGAAGTGCGCGGCGCGAACACCTGTCGCCTGGCCGTCCACCGCCCCGAGGACGGCGATCGCGTGATCGTGCTCTCGGCGATCGACAATCTGGTCAAGGGCGCCGCCGGCCAGGCCGTGCAATGCCTCAATCTCATGTACAGCCTGCCGGAGACCGCCGGCCTGGAGATTCCGGGGCTGATGCCGTGACGGCGACTATCGCCCCGACGGCAGGCGTCGTGGCCGCATACGCATGAGGCCCGGCGACCGCCCGCGCCTGGTCGTTCAGCGCCAGCGTCATCCCTGGGTCATGCGTCTGGGGGTGGCCGGCGGGGCGGCCCTGGCGCTTGCGCTGGCTTGGGGGCTCTATGCGTTGGGACGGGCCCAGGCTCCCGGCGATTGGGAGCGGGTGCAGGTGGCACGCGAGCGCCTGGAGGGTGAGCGCCGCCGCCTGATCGAGGAAAACCGGCGGCTGGAGGCGGAGAATCGCCGTCTCGACGAGCGTGTCGTGGTGTTGCAGCGCGCGGCCGATATCGATCGCGAGGCGACGGCGGAACTGCGGCAATCCCTGCGCGAGATGCAGGAACGCCTGTCCGAATACAAGAAGGAACTGGCCTTCTATCGCGGCATCCTCTCGCCCGAGGAAGCCAAGGCCGGCGTTCGGGTGCAGCAGCTCGAGGTCGATCCGACGGGGGGCGAGGGTCTGTATCGCTTCAACCTCGTCCTGATCCAGGCGGCCCGCCATGACCGGCGCGTCGAGGGTCGCGTGCAACTGCGTTTCGAGGGTCTGCGCGGCGGGGAATCCGTGAGTCTGGGCTGGTCCGACGTCGCGCTTGATTCGGCTTCGAGACTTGTGTTCTCTTTTAGATATTTCCAGGAACTGGCGGGAACCTTCCGTTTGCCGCAGGATTTCGATCCGACCCTGGTCGAGATCGAGATCGCCCCCGGCGGCCGCTCGGAAGCCTTCACCGACAGCTACGACTGGCAGAAGATCGTACGGGCGGCGGACTAGGGCTAGTACAAGACTCAAACCAGGAGGAAGGGACCATGTGGGGAAATGATTCGAAGGACGAGCCGGCGCGGTCGGGCAAGGCCACGAACAAAGCGGCCAGCACGGTGGATACCCTGATCGGGCGCCAGTCGGAGATCACCGGCGACGTCCGCTTCGCGGGCGGCTTGCACGTCGACGGCAAGATCAAGGGCAAGGTGATGGCGGACTCCGACAAGAACGCCGTGCTCAGCGTCAGCGAGAGTGGCGCGGTCGAAGGCGACGTCCGGGTGCCGCACGTGGTCCTGAACGGTTGCGTGGAGGGTGACGTGCACGCGTCCCAGCGCATCACTCTGTCGGCCAAGGCGCGCGTCAACGGCAATGTCTATTACAAGCTCATCGAGATGACCGGCGGCGCCATGGTCAATGGCCAGATGGTCTACGAGGGCGAGGGGGCCGAGAAGGTGGCCGCCATTCCCCACAAGCAGGACGAGGCCAAGACCGGGACGACGACGGGCGAGAGCGGCAAGACCGCCGCCATCGGCGGTGCCCGCGAAAAGGTCTGACCTCGTTCGTGGCAGCCTGCGTTTCGCGTTATGATGGAGCGGTATGAGTACCGTAGCCGAAGACATCGAGGCCCCGCTGGAATTCACCGAGGCCGCCGCACACAAGGTGCGTGAACTGCTGGAGGACGAGGACAACCCGAACCTCAAGCTGCGCGTGTTCGTGTCCGGCGGCGGCTGCTCCGGCTTCCAGTACGGGTTCACCTTCGACGAGAACGTCGAGGATGGCGACACCGTGATCGAGAAGGAGGGCGTCACTCTCCTGGTCGATCCGATGAGCGTGCTCTACCTCACCGGCGCCGAGATCGATTTCTCGGACGGTGTCGAGGGCGCCCAGTTCGTCATCCGTAATCCCAACGCGACCACCACCTGCGGGTGTGGCAACTCCTTTTCCGTGTGATTCGGTGATTCGTGATTGAGGCGCGGAACCAGCACGGTTCCGCAGTCTCCCGGATCATCAGTCTCGTAGGTCGGGATAAGCGAAGCGTTCCCGGCATGCCGGAAACGGACCTGTTGCTCCTTGCCCCGGCCCGCCTTGCCCTGTTCGAGGGATAGAGGCGGAATAAGGTAAAGGTGAAAGGAAGAGGGCTGCCCTCTTTCAATCCCCCCCTTTCAGCTTTCCCCTCGGATCGTAAACGCCGCCCAGGACCACCGCCTCGCGCGCGCCGGTGACCGACGGCAGGTTGCCGGGCCGGCCCGCCAGTGTCCGCATGGCCAGCCAGGCGAAGGCGGCCGCCTCCACCCAGTCCGGCGGCACGCCGTAGTCGCCGGTGTCCGCGACCGGGCGCGGTGCCAGCAGGGCCTCCAGGCGTCGGCGCAGCACGGGGTTGCGGGCGCCGCCGCCGCATAGCAGGACCCGCTCGGCCCCGGCGCCGTATTCCTCCAGCGCCGTGGCCACGGTGCGTGCCGTGAGTTCGCACAACGTACGCTGCACATCCGCGGGATTGGGCGGGCGTCCCAGGCTCGCCAGACGGTTGTGGAGCCAGTTCAGGTGGAAGTGCTCGCGGCCGGTGCTCTTGGGCGGCGGCCGGTAGAAATAGGGGTCCTGGAGCATCAGGCTGAGCAAGCCTTCGTGGACTTCGCCGGAGGCGGCCCAGCGGCCGTCGGTGTCCTGCGGTTCGCCCAAGTGCTCGACGGCCCAGGTGTCGAGCAGCGCGTTGCCGGGACCGGTATCGAAACCGAGCACCTCCGCGGCCTCGTCGTCGCCATGGGCGGGTAGCAGGGTGAGGTTGGCGATGCCGCCGATATTCAGGATGGCGCGTCTCTCCGCGGGATGCCGGAATACCCACTGGTGGAACGCCGGCACCAGCGGCGCGCCCTGGCCGCCGGCGGCGATATCGCCGCCGCGCAGGTGGCCGACGGTGGGGATGCCGGTCCGTGCCGCGATCAAGGCGGGGTCGCCGATCTGCATGCTGAAAGGGTGTGGGGCATCCGGCGCATGGTGCACGGTCTGGCCGTGACTGCCGATGCCGCGCACGGCCGCGGCCGGCGTGCCGCTGACCTTCAGCAGGGCCAGCGCCGCGTCCGCGAACCAGTGTCCGACGCGCTGGTCGAGCTCGCCCAGCTTGGCGAGCGAGATGCCGGCGACGTCCTGGGAAAGCGCCAGCAGGTCGGCGCGCAGATCGTCCGCCGGCGGCTGTGCGTGCGTTGCCGTCAGGCGGGGTGATTCGGGATCGGACAAGTCCAGCAGCGCGGCGTCGACCGCGTCCATGCTGGTCCCGGATATCAGACCGATATAGAGCATGGCTGGAGGGTACGGGTGCTATGCCGACGAGGAAAGCGCGACGTTCCCCCGATCCGCTCTGGGGCGCTCCGGATTATTCGACGTTCTCGGCGTCGCTGTCCTGCGCCGCGAGTTGGGTGCGCCCGAGCGCGTCGAGCTGCGCCAGCAGGGGCTGGGCCTGCTCCCGGAAATCGGCCATGTGCTTCTCCGGCAGTGGCTCGGCCTCCGGCAGGTCCACCGTCTCCGGGTTGCGGGGGTGCCCGTGCACGCGGAATTCGTAATGCAGGTGCGGTCCGGTGGCCAGCCCGCTCATGCCGACATAGCCGATGACTTGACCCTGTTGTACCCGGCTGCCCACGCCCAGTCCCGAGGCGAAACGCGACATGTGCGCGTAACGCGTCGTATAGCGCGAGCTGTGCTTGATCTCGATCACGTTGCCGTAACCGCCGCGGCGACCACGGAACACGATGCGGCCGTTGCCGGTCGCCTTGATCGGCGTCCCCGAGGGGGCGGCGTAATCGGTGCCCTCGTGCGCCCGGATGCGATTGAGGACGGGATGCTTGCGACGCAGGTTGAAGTGCGAGCTGATCCGGAACTGGTCGAGCGGCGTGCGGATGAAGGCCTTCTTCATCGCCTTGCCGTCCGGCGCGTAATAGTCGCCCTGGCCCTCGGCGTCGGTGTAGCGCAGTGCGCGCAGTTCGCGGCCCCGATTCACGAATTCCGCGGCCAGAATCTTGCCGTCGCCGATCTTTTCGCCGTCGCGATAGAGTTCGTCGTAGACCACCACGAAGCGGTCGCCGGCGCGGATGTCGAGCACGAAATCGATATCCCAGCCGAAGATATAGGCCAGGTCCATGATCAGCTTGTCCGACAGGCCGGCCTCCAGCGCGTCCACGTAGAAACTGGTATCGATGCGGCCGGAGGCATAGGCGGTGCGATGCTCGACGTCGGCGGCCACGATCTCGGCGGTATAGCCCTCGCCTTTCTCGGAGGCACGCACTTCCAGGGTGCGGATGGCATCCAGCGGATAGTCCAGCGCCAGGACATGGCCGCTGTCATCGGCGTCCACGAGCAGGGTGTCGCCGGCCCGCAGGCCGCGCGTGAAACGCGTGCCGTGCTCGTCCAGGTGGGCGATGGCCAGCGAATCCTTGTATGACAGGCCGTGACGCTGGAAGGCCAGCGACAGGGTGTCGCCCCGCTGGATATCGACCTCGGTCCAGTCACGGGCCGGCGAGTTCGTGCCGTCCGTCGACGCGGCGGCGCCGGAGAACCGCTCCGAGAGGGATGCCACGGTCTGGGCGTTGGGCGCGCCGGCGTCCGCGAGAGGCGCGTTCGCGGGGCTGTCCGGCAGCAGGATGCTCTCGGTGAGCAGGGCCGCCCGGCGTTCGGCTTCCACGCCGGTGCCGCCCGGCCCGGTCAGGCTGACCGCGCCGACGACCAGCGGCACCGCGAGTCCCAATCCGACCCAGCGCCAGCCGCCGCGCGGCGACGGCTTGTCCTGGAGCCATATATAATCGTTGCCTATCCTGCTCATGGCTGCGGGATTCCTGCGATCGCTTGCTGGTGCGCCCGGCGATTGCCGTCGCGGCGAGCCCCTGACGCTTAAAGAACCACAAAATCGGGCATTTAGCAAGGATTTTGCGGGTAGTATCTGAAACCAACGGCGCGCCGCCCGCGGGCGGCGCGGAGACGACGGGACCGAATCGAACATGCGCGACCAGCTAGCCGAGATACGCCGCGGGGCCGAGGAACTCATCCCGGAGGAGGAGTTCGAGGCCCGCTGGCGCGAGGCCGAGAAGAACGGCCGGCCCTTGCGGATCAAGGCCGGATTCGATCCCACCGCGCCCGACCTGCACCTGGGGCATACCGTGCTGCTCAACAAGATGCGCGCCTTCCAGGATTTCGGCCACGAGGTGATTTTCCTTATAGGGGACTTCACCGGGATGATCGGAGATCCCACCGGCAAGAACGTGACGCGCAAGCCGCTCACGCCCGAGGAGGTCACGGAGAACGCGCGCACGTACGAGGCCCAGATCTACAAGGTGCTGGACCCCGACCGCACCCGGCTGGAATTCAACTCCCGCTGGGTGAACGAGCTGACGCCCTCCGATTTCGTCAAGCTTGCCGCCAGCCACACGGTGGCCCGCATGCTGGAACGCGACGACTTCCACAAGCGGTATACCTCGGGCCAGGCGATCGCCATCCACGAGTTCCTGTATCCGTTGATACAGGGGTATGACTCGGTGGCCCTGGAGGCCGACGTCGAGCTCGGCGGCACCGATCAGAAGTTCAACCTCCTGGTGGGGCGTCATTTACAGCACGTCTACGGGCAACGCCCGCAGCTCGTGCTGACCATGCCGCTGCTCGAGGGGCTGGACGGCGTCAACAAGATGTCGAAGTCGATGGACAACTACGTCGGCATCGACGAGCCGCCGGACGAGCAGTTCGGCAAGTTGATGTCGATCTCCGACGATCTCATGTGGCGCTACTTCCAGCTCCTGTCCTTCGAGCCCATCGCCACAATCGAGGGCTACAAGCGCGAGGTCGCGGAAGGCGCCAACCCCCGGGACATCAAGTTCCGTCTGGCGCGCGAACTGGTGGCCCGTTTCCATGGCGACGCCGCCGCCCGTAAGGCACAGGAGGCGTTCGTCGCGCGTTTCCAGCGCGGCGCCCTGCCGGACGAGATGCCGGAGGAGACCGTGGAGGCCGGCCCGGAGGGCATACCGATCGCCGCGTTGCTGAAGGCGGCCGGGCTGACCAAGAGCAACGGCGAAGGCATGCGGCTGGTCAAGCAGGGGGCGGTGCGCGTGGAGCAGGACCGGGTCGAGGACCCGACCAAGACCCTGGCGGCCGGCTCGTCCTATATCGTCCAGGTGGGCAAGCGACGCATCGCCCGCGTCACCGTCGTATAGGCAGACGGCGGGAGCGGCCCCGGCGTCCCGCCGGCGGGCGTCGGTGGTCGGCGCCCTCGTCACAGGGCCGGTCGGGGCAGTATCCGGGCCAGTGTTAGCGCAGTCGGCGGGGGACGCCGGGCGGGCCGGGAAGGCCGTATAGACGGCCATGACAGGGCTCGCGAAAAAAACTTCGCAAAAAGTTGTTGACACCCTGATTACGGCCCCTATAATACGCCCTCCGCAGCGGGGCACCGCCCCGCAAAACGCTCTTTAACAATACGGACAAGTGGCTTGTGTGGGTGCTCCGTCGGTCCTGGCGAAAGCCAACGACCCAACGAGCATCCTAAGCGTAACGCCTTACGAGGTGTTTGCTGGGAATCGCTCGCGCATGATCTTCGGATCGTGCACCAGTTTGTAGATATAAACTGGAGAGTTTGATCCTGGCTCAGATTGAACGCTGGCGGCAGGCCTAACACATGCAAGTCGAGCGGAAACGACAGGAGCTTGCTCCTGGGCGTCGAGCGGCGGACGGGTGAGTAACGCGTAGGAATCTGCCCAACGGTGGGGGATAACCCGGGGAAACTCGGGCTAATACCGCATAATCCTTACGAGGCAAAGCGGAGGACCCTTCGGGGCTTCGCGCCGATGGATGAGCCTACGTCTGATTAGCTTGTTGGTGGGGTAACGGCCTACCAAGGCGACGATCAGTAGCTGGTCTGAGAGGATGATCAGCCACACCGGGACTGAGACACGGCCCGGACTCCTACGGGAGGCAGCAGTGGGGAATATTGGACAATGGGGGAAACCCTGATCCAGCCATGCCGCGTGTGTGAAGAAGGCCCTAGGGTTGTAAAGCACTTTAAGCAGGGAAGAAAAGCGTCGGGTTAATACCCCGAGCGTCTTGACGGTACCTGCAGAATAAGCACCGGCTAATTCCGTGCCAGCAGCCGCGGTAATACGGAAGGTGCAAGCGTTAATCGGAATTACTGGGCGTAAAGCGTGCGTAGGCGGTCGCGTGTGTCGGATGTGAAAGCCCCGGGCTCAACCTGGGAATTGCATTCGAAACTGCGTGACTCGAGTGTGGTAGAGGAAGACGGAATTCCACGTGTAGCGGTGAAATGCGTAGATATGTGGAGGAACACCGATGGCGAAGGCAGTCTTCTGGGCCAACACTGACGCTGAGGCACGAAAGCGTGGGTAGCGAACAGGATTAGATACCCTGGTAGTCCACGCCGTAAACGATGAGAACTAGACGTTGGTCTGCATAGCGGATCAGTGTCGCAGCTAACGCGTTAAGTTCTCCGCCTGGGGAGTACGGCCGCAAGGTTGAAACTCAAAGGAATTGACGGGGGCCCGCACAAGCGGTGGAGCATGTGGTTTAATTCGATGCAACGCGAAGAACCTTACCTGCCCTTGACATCATGTCGCGACCCTGGAGACAGGGTTTTCAGTTCGGCTGGACATTGACAGGTGCTGCATGGCTGTCGTCAGCTCGTGTCGTGAGATGTTGGGTTAAGTCCCGCAACGAGCGCAACCCCTATCCTTAGTTGCCAGCAGTTCGGCTGGGCACTCTAAGGAGACTGCCGGTGACAAACCGGAGGAAGGTGGGGATGACGTCAAGTCATCATGGCCCTTATGGGCAGGGCTACACACGTGCTACAATGGCAAGTACAAAGGGTTGCGAAGCCGCGAGGTGTAGCTAATCCCATAAAGCTTGTCGTAGTCCGGATTGCAGTCTGCAACTCGACTGCATGAAGTCGGAATCGCTAGTAATCGTGGATCAGCAATGCCACGGTGAATACGTTCCCGGGCCTTGTACACACCGCCCGTCACACCATGGAAGTCGGCTGCACCAGAAGCCGGTAGCCTAACCTTCGGGAGGGCGCCGTCCACGGTGTGGTCGATGACTGGGGTGAAGTCGTAACAAGGTAGCCGTAGGGGAACCTGCGGCTGGATCACCTCCTTTAAGAGAATGCTTGAGCCTGCCGGCGGAGCATCCACACAAGTCACTTGTCTGTCGTAGAGCAACCCTTGGGCCTGTAGCTCAGCTGGTCAGAGCGCACCCCTGATAAGGGTGAGGTCGGAAGTTCAAATCTTCCCAGGCCCACCACTTATCAGTGATTTGTGATCAGTGGCTCGTGATTGATGAAGACAGATCACGAATCACCAATCACGGGTCACGAAAAACGGGGCCATAGCTCAGCTGGGAGAGCACCTGCTTTGCAAGCAGGGGGTCGGCGGTTCGATCCCGCCTGGCTCCACCAGCCGGTCCGGGTCGCAAAGCCCAGAGAAAGCGCCTGCATGCGCAGACGTTTCCTGTGGGCTTTGTCGATCAAAGCCACGCTCTTTAACAATTCGGAAGATCGCAATCGAACACTGTAGAACACAGTAATTGTCTAGGTTATTAGAGTGTTGCGAGTGCCGTATGATCAAGGGCACTCTCGGCAAGTGATTTGCGCTGAGACAAGGCGGCGATTGAGTGATGGAGGGAGCGTAGCAACGCTACGTGACCGACAGAGCGATTGAGCCAACGCAGTATCAGCGTAAAGCACGCAGCCGAGAGCGTTTGAGGTTATATGGTCAAGCAACGAAGCGCATACGGCGGATGCCTAGGCGGCAGGAGGCGATGAAGGACGTGGAAGCCTGCGATAAGCCTCGGGGAGCTGGCAAACAAGCTTTGATCCGGGGATGTCCGAATGGGGAAACCCACCGCTTCGGCGGTATCCGTAGCTGAATCCATAGGCTGCGGAGGCTAACCCGGGGAACTGAAACATCTAAGTACCCGGAGGAAAAGAAATCAACCGAGATTCCCTTAGTAGCGGCGAGCGAACGGGGACTAGCCCTTAAGCCTCGATTGTCTTAGTGGAACAGTCTGGAAAGTCTGGCCATAGACGGTGACAGCCCGGTACACGAAAAGGCATTCGAGGTGAAATCGAGTAGGGCGGGGCACGTGAAACCCTGTCTGAACATGGGGGGACCATCCTCCAAGGCTAAATACTCCCTGCCGACCGATAGTGAACCAGTACCGTGAGGGAAAGGCGAAAAGAACCCCGGAGAGGGGAGTGAAATAGAACCTGAAACCGTATGCGTACAAGCAGTGGGAGCCCCTTCGGGGGTGACTGCGTACCTTTTGTATAATGGGTCAGCGACTTACTTCTCAGTAGCAAGCCTAACCGTGTAGGGGAGGCGCAGGGAAACCGAGTCTGAACAGGGCGACTTAGTTGCTGGGAGTAGACCCGAAACCGGGCGATCTACCCATGGCCAGCGTGAAGGTCGGGTAACACCGACTGAAGGCGCGAACCCACTAATGTTGAAAAATTAGGGGATGAGCTGTGGGTCGGAGTGAAAGGCTAATCAAGCCCGGAGATAGCTGGTTCTCCTCGAAAGCTATTTAGGTAGCGCCTCGTGTATCACTGTCGGGGGTAGAGCACTGTTTCGGCTAGGGGGGTCACAAGACTTTACCAAACCGAGGCAAACTCCGAATACCGACAAGTGCAATCACGGGAGACACACGGCGAGTGCTAACATCCGTCGTGGAGAGGGAAACAACCCAGACCGCCAGCTAAGGTCCCCAAATCATGGCTAAGTGGCAAACGATGTGAGAAGGCACAGACAGCCAGGAGGTTGGCTTAGAAGCAGCCATCCTTTAAAGAAAGCGTAATAGCTCACTGGTCTAGTCGGCTTGCGCGGAAGATATAACGGGGCTAAAGCCATGTACCGAAGCTGCGGACGCGTGCTTTGCACGCGTGGTAGAGGAGCGTTCCGTACGCCGCTGAAGGTGTGTCGTGAGGCATGCTGGAGGTATCGGAAGTGCGAATGCTGACGTGAGTAACGATAAGGCCGGTGAAAAACCGGCCCGCCGAAAGCCCAAGGGTTCCTGCGCAACGCTATTCGGCGCAGGGTGAGTCGGCTCCTAAGGCGAGGCCGAAAGGCGTAGCCGATGGAAAACGGGTTAATATTCCCGTACCTCGCATGACTGCGATGGGGTGACGGAGAAGGTTAGGTCAGCCGGGCGTTGGTTGTCCCGGTTCAAGCGTGTAGGCAGACCTCTTAGGCAAATCCGGGAGGTCAATGCCGAGACGTGATGACGAGCCCCCAAGGGGGCGAAGTGGCCGATACCATGCTTCCAGGAAAAACCTCTAAGCTTCAGGTCATGCGGGACCGTACCCCAAACCGACACAGGTGGGCGGGGTGAGAATCCCAAGGCGTATGAGACAACTCGGGTGAAGGAACTCGGCAAAATGGCACCGTAACTTCGGGAGAAGGTGCGCCCGGTCTGGTGAAGGACCTCGCGTCCGGAGCTGGGCTGGGCCGAAGTGACCAGGTGGCTGCGACTGTTTACTAAAAACACAGCACTCTGCTAACTCGTAAGAGGATGTATAGGGTGTGACGCCTGCCCGGTGCCGGAAGGTTAAGTGATGGGGTTAGCCCTCGGGCGAAGCTCTTGATCGAAGCCCCGGTAAACGGCGGCCGTAACTATAACGGTCCTAAGGTAGCGAAATTCCTTGTCGGGTAAGTTCCGACCTGCACGAATGGCGTAACGATGGCCACACTGTCTCCACCCGAGACTCAGTGAAATCGAAATCGCTGTGAAGATGCAGTGTTCCCGCGGCAAGACGGAAAGACCCCGTGAACCTTTACTACAGCTTTACACTGGATTTTGAGCATTCCTGTGTAGGATAGGTGGGAGGCTTCGAAGCCACCGCGCCAGCGGTGGTGGAGCCAACCTTGAAATACCACCCTGGAATGTTCGGAGTTCTAACCTAGGCCCGTTATCCGGGTCAGGGACAGTGTATGGTGGGTAGTTTGACTGGGGCGGTCTCCTCCCAAAGAGTAACGGAGGAGTGCAAAGGTACCCTCAGCGCGGTCGGAAATCGCGCATTGAGTGCAAAGGCATAAGGGTGCTTGACTGTGAGACCGACGGGTCGAGCAGGAGCGAAAGCTGGTCTTAGTGATCCGGTGGTTCTGTATGGAAGGGCCATCGCTCAACGGATAAAAGGTACTCCGGGGATAACAGGCTGATTCCTCCCAAGAGTCCACATCGACGGAGGAGTTTGGCACCTCGATGTCGGCTCATCACATCCTGGGGCTGAAGCAGGTCCCAAGGGTATGGCTGTTCGCCATTTAAAGTGGTACGCGAGCTGGGTTTAGAACGTCGTGAGACAGTTCGGTCCCTATCTGCCGTGGGCGTTCGAGATTTGAGGGGATCTGTCCTTAGTACGAGAGGACCGGGATGGACGTACCTCTGGTGTTCCGGTTGTCACGCCAGTGGCATTGCCGGGTAGCTACGTACGGAAGGGATAACCGCTGAAAGCATCTAAGCGGGAAGCCCACCCCAAGATGAGATCTCGCTGGACCCTTGAGGTCCCTGTAGGGCCGTCCGAGACTAGGACGTTGATAGGCCGGGTGTGTAAGCACGGTAACGTGTTCAGCTAACCGGTACTAATTGCCCGTGAGGCTTGGCCATATAACACTCAAGCGCTCTCGACCCGACAGCGTGTTCGTGTTCGGTCGCGATCTTTCGAATTCGAGGGGCGGTGATAGCTATCATCGCCGTGACGACGGTCCATCTGTTGTCGCATGCGTTCCTCGCGCCGATTTGCCTGGCGGCCATAGCGAGCGGGAACCACCCGAACCCATTCCGAACTCGGAAGTGAAACCGCTCAGCGCCGATGGTAGTGCGGGGCTCTCCCCGTGCGAGAGTAGGTCACCGCCAGGCTCCTAACTTGAAAAGCCCCATGCATACGCATGGGGCTTTTTATTTGGTCTGGCGTGTGTTTTTATTACCGGTCTCCGGCCGCGCGCAATAAGCGCGCGGCGCTCGCGAGGGCGAAAGCGGTGCTTTCTTCGCCTGATTCCAGCAGGGTTTTTGATTGGTCTGGCGCTCTGTGACCATGATCCGGCTGATCGGTCACTAGCCTACCTCGTCGTCCGATTCGGCTTCGCGAGTCTCGATCAGGACAACGGAGACGCCGCCGTCCTCGTCGCCCTCGTCGGGTTCTGCGTCTCCTGTGGGCGGCTCATCTTCGCCGTCGTTGGCCAGGCGGCTTATTTGGGTCCGGATGCGATTGGCGATACGCGCCGGGTCGTCCGAGAACGCGGGGATGATGCCCTCCGACAGCACGTAATTGAGAGGGCCGACGTGGTCGCCGCCGGCCCGGGTCTGGTGTTCGACACCGATGTTGCGGCGGTTGAACAGAAAGGTCTCGGCGCGCTCGATCAGGTCCCAGACGAGCTGACTCCAGCCGTCCGTTGCGTCCTCTCCGAGCCCGGTGAAGGGGCGTCCGTTGGCGCCCACCAGGAAGCGCACGAGTATGTCCGCGAACGAGTCGCGGGCATAGAGTCGCGACGTGGGCGGCCAGACGGCCATGCACCAGCTCCCCGGGATGCCCAGCGATCCCGACAGGCCGCTGATCCGGCTGTCGTTGATCAGCAGATACTGGGCGCCGGGATGCCAGTTCTTGGGGCGTACGTCCCGTTGTTGACCGTTCAGACGCGGGCCGCTTCGTTCGTAACGGAAGGTCGGCCAGAAGCGGTACAACTCGAACTGCGCCCGGTCCCGTCCGGTGAGGGCCAGCGAGTCGCGGGAGAGTGTCTTGGCTTGCAGCAAAAGGGCGTTGCGCCGCAAGACGGAGCAATCCGGACCCGTGTGGAAATGGACGAAAAGGATATCGCCCAATTCGCAGACTTGATCCTGGCCGTTCTCGTCGTGCCGGACGATGGGGCTCTGGTGGCAGTAGACCGAGGAGACCGCCGCGGCGTAGTTCAGGTGTGCGATCGCATAGCGCAACGCCGCGGCGATATAGGGGGCGCTTTCCAGCGTGAGCATGGCCACGTAGTCGGGCTCCTCGGGGGCCTTTCGGGAGCGGACGTGCGTTTCATGCATCGCGACGCGGATGGCATGTTCGAAGGCGGCCTTCAGATTGCCGTACTGGTTCATGACGGCCGACACGAAGTGGCCTGACTTGGAATCGGGCATGGATCGTCACCGTGGCTGCGTTCGCGGGCCGGTCGGCTGCGGCGCCGGACGTGCTCCGCCCCCTGCGTGACGGGGACGGAGCCGTCTGCCGGGGGTTATTCGACGTCGATTCGCAGACCGAGCCGTAGCTCGTTCTTGAGATCGATGTCCTGACCGTCGCTGTCCAGCTCGGTCATGCGGTAGCCGAGGTTGACGGACAGGAGATCGTTCACGGCGTACACGCTGCGGATCCCGTAGCGCATCCCGGAGGTGTCCCCGTTCAAGCTGTCGATATCGCCGTAATCCACGTATCCGATCGAGGGGTTGAGCTCCCACTGCGGCATGATCTGCCAGCGGGCGCCCGCGGTTACGCCGTAGCCGTCCCCCGAGTCGCCGTTTGTCTCCAGGTTCTCGTGGGTCAACAGCCCGTATAGGTCGAGTCCGGTATCCGGGTTGCCGATTGCATAGTGCATGCCCAGACCGGTGGAAAGTGTCCGAGCGCCTCCGAAGTCGTCCACGGAAAGGTTCTCGTAGGCGCTTCTGAAAAACAGGTGGTCGCCCAGTGCGACGGCTATCTCGACAGCCCAGCCGTCGTAATCGTGATCGCCCGAGACAAGCTCGGTCTCGGCTTCGCCGTCGGCGATCCAGTCGGCCTGGAGGTAGCTGTAATCGGGTGCGGCGTTCGTGGCGAACGGCCAGAGAACGGCCGTGGCGGCCGTGAGGGCCAGTTTTCTCATCATGCACTCCCTTGCGTTTGTCGGGTGTCGTCCTTGAAGTGGGCGTGCGATGCCCGTTTCTTTATATAAGAACCCTTTTCCGTTTGCAATGTCGGACGCGCCATCCCGGTGCTCCGACCGGATTAGATCGAGTGGAGCGGCCCTCCTTTTGCGCTGCCGGCGGCCTGCTCTTGCAGTCGTTGCCACAGGTCGTCGTCGTTGTCCTCGAAGATATGGTTGGCTTTGGCGGGCACGATCAGCCAGTCGCCACGCCGTATCTCGTTTTCCAACTGGCCCGGCGCCCAGCCGGCATGGCCGGCGAAGATCCGCACGGCGTCGGGATCGGGGGAGGAGGCCAGGATCGCGTCGAACGCCGCCTGTGCGTGGGTGTAGACGACCTCGGGCAGGATCCGGCGCGAGCCGTGCTCGTTGCCCTCGGTACGGGCAAGCAGGGCGAGGCCTTGCATGCGGACCGGGCCGCCGAGATGCACCGGGTAGTCGTATGCCAACTCGTCGGCCCGGTTCGGCAGGGCGTCCGCGAGGGTCGCATCGCTCGGTCGGTTGAGCACCAGGCCGAGGGCGCCGCCGTCGTCGTGTTCGAGAACCAGGATCACCGCGCGGGCGAAGGCGGTTCCGGACAGTTGCCGTTCGGCCACCAGGAGCGTGCCGCGCAACGAACTGTCGGCGGCGAGCGCGGGGGTGGCCGCGGCGAGTGCCAGCAGGCACGCCAGCGCCGTGACGGGAACGCGCGGCAGAGTCATATCCGGTACCTGCGGTGCGACCGTGCCGTCACTGTGCGCCATGCCGCCGACGCGGGGCAAGCGTCGGGCGGCGGCGGCCGCGCGGGATATCAGCGCCGGTCCGACGGCAGGCGTATGGTTTCCAGTTGGCGGGAGAGTGCCACCAGACGCCCCTCGGTATCCCATATCTCGCCGTCCTCCTCGGCGAAGCCGCCGGTGACGAAGCGGGTCCGGAAGCGGCAGCGCAGCGGACCGGGACACGGGCGGGCCCGTATCTGCACGGTCAGCTCGACCGTCGGCACCCAGGCGACCGGGCCGGTCTTGCGGAAGATCGGCGGCGGGAAGCCGTCGGCGAACAGGATCAGGGAAAGGATGTCCGGCTCGCGACCGTCGGCGAAACGGGCCCAGCCGGACAGTTCGCATGCCTCCGAATTCTCGCCCCGCAGCCAGTCGGCGGTATCGGGATTGAAGGCCACGTCGACACTCTCGAAGAAACGCAGCGGGATTTTCGCCGGCACGCAGTCCTCGATGGCCGGTATCGAGGGCGGCCCCTCGGTGCCGTGATCGAGGCCGCGGCGGGCGTCGAGATCGCCGTACGCGGCCGTGATCCGCAGGCGCTCCGCGTCCGCCTGGCGTACCCGGGCCTCGGCGTAACTGAGGGTCTTGCCCGACTTGAGGATGTCGGTTTCGATCTCCACCGACCCGGGCGCGATCGGATTGAAGAAATGGCCGGTGATGGTGAACGGGTCCGGATGGGGCAGCCGTTCGCGCAGCGCGCGCGCCGCGACCGCCATCAGGTAGCCGCCGTTGGGCACGTCCTGGATGTTCCAGCGGTCGCTTATCCCGGCGCCATAGCGGCCGTCGCCGAGGTCGGTCACTGCGGTGTCGCGGTCGAAATTCGAGGACACGATATCGTCTCCGGTGAGCGGCGGCCCGGTATTCTATAGGGTTGTCGGCCGATCGGTATTAAGTCGCCGCGCATCGGGTACAATACGCGCGCCCAAGCGCGTTCATTCCGCCGGCGGCTCGCCGGCGGCCGAGCCATCCCACCCCGGAAGCCGGAATGCCCCTGCGTCAGATCCCAGCCCTCTGCCTGCTGCTGTTCCTCCCCTTCACCGCGAGTGCCGCCACGGCCCTCACCGAGACATCCTTCACCACGCACTGGGTCGGTTATGCCTGCGTGGCGATCTTCGTCATCGCCTATGCCCTGGTGATCGCGGAGGACAAGATCCACCTGTCGAAGTCCAAGCCGGTGATCGTGGCCGCCGGCTTGATCTGGATGCTGATCGCGCTGGCGTTCATGCGCATGGGCGATACCCACAGCGCCTCCGTGGCGATCCGGCACAGCCTGCTGGAGTTCGCGGAACTGATGCTGTTCCTGCTCGCGGCGATGACCTACATCAACACCATGCAGGAGCGCGGGCTGTTCGATGCCCTGCGCGGCTGGCTGGTCACCCGCGGTTTCTCGCTGCGCACGATCTTCTGGGTTACCGGCGTGCTGGCCTTCTTCATATCGCCGGTGGCGGACAACATGACGACGGCGCTGCTGCTGTCCGCGGTGGTCCTGGCCGTGGGCGGCAGCCAGATCAAGTTCGTGGTGCCCGCCTGCATCAATATCGTGGTGGCCGCGAACGCCGGCGGCGCGTTCTCCCCGTTCGGCGACATCACGACCCTGATGGTCTGGCAAAAGGGCGTGGTCGATTTCACCGAGTTCTTCGTGCTGTTCGTGCCCTCGCTGGTCAACTGGCTGGTGCCGGCCCTGTGCCTGATGTGGGCCGTGCCGCGCGCCAAGCCCGCGCCGTTGGACGAGGCCGTGGTGCTGCGAAAGGGTGCTTTCCGCGTGATGTTCCTGTTCGGTGTCACCATTGCGCTCGCGGTCTCCGCCCATACCCTCCTGCACCTGCCGCCGGTACTCGGCATGATGACCGGCCTCGGCCTCCTCAAGTTGTTCGGCTACTACCTCCAGCATCGCGAGCGCACCATCCTCGGCTACCGGGATCGCGAGGCCGACGCCGTGCTGGAGGTGTCCGAGTGGCGCGACGGCCGGAAGCCGTTCGACATATTCCGGCAGGTCGAGCGGGCCGAGTGGGATACCCTGCTGTTCTTCTACGGCATCATCCTCTGCGTCGGCGGTCTGGGCACGCTGGGTTATCTGGCGTTGCTTTCCCAGGCCCTGTACCTGGATCTCGGCGCCACGCCGGCCAACGTCCTGGTGGGGGTCGCCTCCGCCGTGGTCGACAATATCCCGGTGATGTATGCGGTGCTGACCATGCTGCCCGACATGAGCCACGGCCAATGGCTGCTGGTGACGTTGACGGCCGGCGTCGGCGGGTCGCTGCTGTCGATCGGCTCGGCGGCGGGCGTGGCCGTGATGGGTCAGGCCCGGGGCATCTACACCTTCTTCGCCCATCTCAAGTGGAGTTGGGCGATCGCCCTGGGGTATGCCGCCAGCATCGTGGTCCATTTCCTGCTCAACGCGAGCCACTTTTGAGCGGATACGAGTCGCTGACGCTGCGCGCCGGGCCGGCGGCCTTGGCGCGCATCCGCCGGGACGGCCTGGAACGCGGGGCCATCCGCGCCGTCGCCGGGGCCGCCGGCGGCCCCAAGTGGCTGATCCTGCCGCATCTCGACCGATTCCTTTTCGGGGAATGGCTGGGCGACCAGCCGGTCGACCTCGTGGGCGCCTCCATCGGCACCTGGCGCTTCACCGCCGCCTGCGACGGGCGCGACCCGGCGGCCGCGATCACGCGGCTGGAGGAGGCCTATATCGAGCAGCGTTACAGCACGGGGGCCGGCCGCGAGGAGATCACGTCGGTTACCCGCTCGATCCTGGACCGCGTCCTGCCGCCGGAGAGCGCCGCCGGCGTCGCCGCCCATCCCAGCCGTCGCCTGACGGCCGTCACGGTTCGTGCCCGCGGCCCCGGCGGCAGCGAACGCCGCGGCATCCAGGCGCTGGGCTCGGGGCTGGCGGGCGGTGCCAATCTCGTCTCGCGCCGCGCGCTGGGGCTCGCCTACGAGCGGGTGCTGTTCCAGCACCCGGAAGTGGCGGCGCTGCGCCTGGCGGGCGAATGGATCCCCACCCGGCGGGTGGCGCTGACCGCCGACAATGTCCGCGACGCGGTCTACGCCAGCGGCAGCATCCCGCTGCACATGGCCGGTGCCCGCGACCCCGCCGGCGCGCCACCGGGCGTCTACCGCGACGGCGGCATCGTCGATTACCATATCGACCAGCCGTTGGTGGACGACGGTCTGGTGCTGATGCCGCATTTCGCCGACCGCCTCATCCCCGGCTGGTTCGACAAGTTCCTGCCGTGGCGTCAGCGTCCCCGCCATGCGACCAACACCGTCCTGGTCGGTCCCAGCCGGCGATTCCTGGCGCGGCTGCCCCAGGGGCGCATCCCCGATCGCAAGGATTTCTTGCGCTACGACGGGCGCGATGCCGAACGCATCCGCGACTGGCGCGCCTGCGCCGCTGAAGGCGAGCGTCTGGCCGACGAGTTCCGGCGCTGGCTGGCGGATCCGGATCCGGCGCGGCACCTGGCACCGCTGCTGACCTGAGGCGGATATGTCGGCCCCGGCTCCACAGTTGATCCTGGCCTCCGCCTCGCCGCGGCGCGCCGAGTTGCTGCGCCAGATCGGCCTGCCCTTCGAGCGCCGGCCCGTGGATGTCGACGAGGCGCCGCTGCCCGACGAGTCGCCGGCGGCGCTCGCGCAACGCCTGGCCGTCGCCAAGGCCCGTGCCGGCGTTGCCGATGCCGCGTTGCCGGTGCTCGGCTCGGATACGGTCGTCGCGCTCGGCGACGAGGCCCTGGGCAAGCCCGCCGACCGTGCCGAGGCGTTGGCGATGCTGGCACGCCTGTCGGGCCGGACCCACGAGGTCCATACCGGTGTCGCGCTCGCCCATGCCGGCGACACCGAGACCGTTCTGGTCACGACCCGCGTCACCATGCGCGACATCGCGCCGGGCGAGGCCGAGGCCTACTGGGCCACCGGCGAATGCGACGACAAGGCCGGTGCCTATGGCATCCAGGGGCTGGGCGCGGTGTTCGTCCGCCGCATCGAGGGTAGCTACTCCGCCGTGATGGGGCTGCCGTTGTTCGAGACCGCCGGCTTGCTGGAGCGAGCCGGTATTCGGGTCCTGGCGCCGGGTGGGTGCGATGACTGACAAAGCCTTCGAGGATGACGCGCCGCGACCGGGCAGCGCGCTGAGGGAAGCCTGGCGCGCGGGTTACGGCGCCGTGGAGGCCCGGGCCGACTTCCTGGCCGGCATCACCGTGGGCGTCGTGGCGATTCCGTTGGCCATGGCCCTGGCGATCGCCACCGGCGTGCCGCCGCAGCACGGTCTCTACACCGCGATCGTCGCCAGCGTGGTGATCGGTCTGGCCGGCGGCTCGCGGGTCAATATCTCGGGGCCCACCGCCGCCTTCGTCGTGATCCTGCTGCCGATCGTGCACGACTACGGCCTGGGCGGGTTGTTGCTGGCGACCCTGATGGCCGGCGGTATCCTGGTCGCGCTGGGGTTGGCCCGCGCGGGGCGCCTGATCGAGTACATCCCCTATCCGGTGACCGTGGGCTTCACCGCCGGGATCGGCGTGGTGATCGCCACCCTCCAGCTCAAGGATCTGCTGGGCCTGCCCGTCGGCGAGCTGGAGGGGCATTACCTGGACAAGGTCGTGGTCCTGGCCGGCGCGTTGCCGGCCGTCGACTGGGCCGATTTCGCGGTGGGCGGCTTCGCCCTGGGTCTGTTGATCCTGTGGCCGCGGCTACGCATCCCGTTGCCCGGCTATCTGATGGCGTTGATCGCCGGCAGCGCGGCCGCCTGGCTCGCCGGTCAGTTGGTGCCGGGCTTCGGTGTCGAGACCATCGGCTCCCGGTTCACCTACGAGCTCGACGGCGTGACTGGCCACGGCATTCCGCCCAGCCCGCCCATGCCCGTGCTGCCCTGGCATCTGCCCGGGCCCGACGGCGAGCCGTTGGTGTTGAGCTTCGGATTGATCCGGGAGTTGATCGGTCCGGCCCTGGCGATCGCGATACTGGGCGCGATCGAATCGCTGCTGTGCGCCGTCGTCGCCGACGGCATCGCCGGCACCCGGCACAACCCCAATACCGAGTTGCTCGGACAGGGGCTCGGCAATATCGCGGCGCCGCTGTTCGGCGGCATCCCCGCCACCGCGGCGATCGCGCGCACCGCCGCCAATATCCGCGCCGGCGGCCGCTCCCCGGTGTCCGCGGTCGTGCACGCCGCCACCATCATGGCGGTGTTGCTGTTCCTGACGCCGTTGCTGGCCCACGTGCCGATGTCGGTGCTGGCCGCGATCCTGATCATGGTGGCCTGGAACATGAGCGATGCGCCGCATTTCGCGCGGCTGTTGCGCATCGCGCCGCGCAGCGACGTCCTGGTGCTGCTGGTGTGCTTCGGGCTCACCGTGCTGTTCGACATGGTGCTGGCGGTGGGGGTCGGCGTGGCCCTGGCGGGGGCGCTGTTCATCCGGCGCGCGACCGAGCTGACCGGCACGCAACTGGTCAGCACCCAGAGTCACGAGCGCCTGGCCCATCTGCCGCCTGAAGTGGCGGTCTACGACATCAACGGTCCGCTGTTCTTCGGCGCCGCCGAGAAGGCGGTCAAGATTATGCATCGGCTCGACAAGAATGTGCGCGTGGTCATCATCGACATGAGCGGCGTGTCCATGGTGGATATCACCGGACTGATGGCATTGCGCTCCCTGCTCGACCAGTTGGGGCACGACCGGGTCGGCGTGGTCGTGGCCGGCCTGTCGCCCGAACTCGTGCGGCCGTTCCGGCGGGCCGGCATCCGGCCGCGACACGGCCGGCTCGTGTACGCCCGGGACCTGGGCGCCGCCGCGCACAAGGCGCTCGATTTGGTGTCGGCATCGACATGAGCGCGGTGTCCGTCGCGACGACGCTCTTCCCGGTCTGGGCCCTGCTGCTCTCGGCGGCGGCCTATGTCTTCCCGGCGCCGTTCGCGGCCGGCCGCGACCTGATCGTGCCGCTGCTGGTGGTGATCATGTTCGGCATGGGCGCGACCCTGACACCGGCCGATTTCGGTCGCGCCCTGCGCCGGCCGCTGCCGGTGGCGCTGGGCGTGGCCCTGCAGTTCCTGCTGATGCCGGCCCTGGCCTGGGCGATCGCCCGCGTGCTGGATTTGCCGCCGGACCTGACGGTGGGCCTGATCCTGGTCGGCTCGGTCTCGGGCGGCACCGCCTCCAACGTGATCTGCTACCTGGCCCGCGGCGACGTCGCGCTGTCCATCACCATGACGGCCGTGTCGACGATCCTCGCGGTGGGCGCGACGCCGCTGCTGACCTGGCTGTACGCCGGTCGTGTCGTGCCGGTGCCGGCCGTGGATATGTTCGTGAGCATCGCCAGCATCGTCCTGGCACCGGTGGCGGCGGGCGTGGTCCTGAACACCCTGGCCGGCCGGTATCTGGCGCCGGCACGCGCCTGGCTGCCGCTGCTCTCGGTCGCGGCGATCGTCCTGGTCATCGCGATCATCGTGGGCCTGAACCGGGACAGCATCGCCGCCCTGGGGCCGGCGGTGGCGGCCGCGGTGATCCTGCACAATCTGGGCGGGCTCGCCGCGGGCTATGCTTCGGCCCGTTTCCTGGTCCGCGACCCCGTCGTGGCCCGGACGGTCGCGATCGAGGTGGGGATGCAGAACTCGGGCCTGGCGGTGGCACTGGCGACCCAGTATTTCAGCGCCGCCGCGGCGCTGCCGGGGGCGCTGTTCTCCGTGTGGCACAACATCTCCGGTTCCCTGCTGGCGGCCGCCGTGCGCGCCTCGTCCGATCCGCCGATGCGCCGGGATTGACGCGGATTGGCCCTGGATCGTCCCGGGGTCGGCGCGAGTCCTGGACGAACGCCGTCTAACGGTCGCCCCAGAGCTCTTCCAGCCTCGCCGCGCGGCCGCACAGCTTCTTGTACACGTGGTACCGGATCGGGTTCTTTTCGTGGTAATCCTGGTGGTATTCCTCGGCCGGGTAGAAGGGCCCCGCGTCCTCGATGGGCGTGACGATGGGCGAGGGGGCGTCCGGATCCTGGCGTAACGCCTTCCGCGACGCCTCGGCCAGCCGGCGTTGGCGCTCGTCGTGCACGAAAATGCCGCTGCGGTACTGGCTGCCGCGATCGCAGAACTGGCCGCCGTCGTCGGTCGGGTCGACGTTGTGCCAGAAGGTGTCCAGCAGGGTCTCGTAGGTCACCGCCGCCGGGTCGTAGCGTACCCGCAGCGCCTCGGTATGGCCGGTGCCCCCGGCGGAGACCCGTTCGTAGCCGGGATCGGCGACGTCGCCACCGGTGAAGCCCGAAGTCGTCTCCACCACGCCCCCGACCTTGTCGAAGGCCTCCTCGACGCACCAGAAGCAACCGGCCGCGAAGGTGGCGGTGGCGAGGCCGTCGTCGGCGGGCGGTCGTTGTCCGGTCCCGTCATCGGCGGCGAGCAGGGCGGGGCCGGACAGGATCAGTGTCAGCGCGATTGTCAGTCGAAGCATGGCGGCGGTTCCGATTGCGACAGGGTTTGCATGATAGGAAGACCGGCTGATTGGGGGTATGGTTGCAGGTTACGCGACAAGGGAGGGGACGGATGAGTTTCTACGAACGCTACTGCCTGCCGCTGGTCCTGGATTTCGCCTGCGGGCTCAAGCCGATCCGCAAGCAGCGCGAGAAAGTCCTGCCGTTGGCCCGCGGTGACGTGCTCGAGGTCGGCATCGGCACCGGCCGCAACCTGCCGCATTACGACGCCGCCAATATCCGCAAGATCTGGGGCCTGGACCCCGCCACGGAGATGCACCGCAAGACCCGCAAGCGCCTGGCCGGCACCGGCCTGGACGTGGAACTGCTGCCGTTGTCGGCGGAGACCATCCCTGGGGAGGACGCGCGCTTCGACACGGTGGTGCTCACCTACACCCTGTGCAGCATCCCCGACCCGGTTGCCGCGCTCAAGGAAATGAAGCGCGTGCTCAAGCCCGGCGGCAAGCTGATCTTCGCCGAGCACGGCCTGGCGCCGGATGCCGGGGTGGCGCGCTGGCAGCGGCGGCTGACTCCGGCGTGGCGCAAGATCGCGGGCGATTGCCACATGGACCGCAATATCCCCGCGCTGTTGGCGGCCGGCGGGTTCGCGCCGGACGATCTCCAGGAAGGCTACATACCGGGCCCGAAGGTGCTGGGCTACAACTACTGGGGCACCGCGACACGCTGAGTGGGCCGTTCCTTAAGGGAGCCTTAAGGTCTCCGTGTCAGGTTTGGCACGGAGGCGCACAACCCACGACCAAAGGATGTCCGGTCATGCCCATGTCCAGGTTCCTGCTCGCCGCGGCCGTCGTGCTGGCGGCCGGCAACGCGGCCGCACGCAATTTCACCCATACCTACGAGGCGACCATCGCCGATCCGGACGAGGTGGAGTATGCCCAGTGGGCCACCCTGAGTCGCCGGGCCGAGAATGACCGGGGCCTGACCCGGCTGGATTTCCGGCACGAACTGGAGGCGGGTCTCTCGGAGCGCTGGCAGGCCGCGCTTTACCTGGACTGGCGCTATCTGGACAGCGACGTGGAGCCCGACGACGACATGGAATTCCTGGACGTGGCGGCGGAGTCGATATACCAGATATCCGATCCCACGAGCCGGCCGTGGGGGCTGGCCCTGTACGGCGAGGTGAAGCTGGGGGATGAGATCGTCGCCCTGGAGCCCAAGCTGATCGTGCAGAAGAACCTGGGGCCCTGGATCCTGGCCTGGAACCTCGCGGCGGAAGCCGAGTGGGAGGGACGGGATTACGAAGAGGACAATGCCGTGGTCGGCCAGACGCTGGGCATCAGCCGGCGGCTGGGCGGCGATTGGCGCCTGGGCGCCGAGTTCACGCACGAGGTGGAGTATGCGGATTGTTCCGGCTGGGAGAGCCCGGTCGTCTATGGCGGGCCCGCATTGAGTTATCACGGCCACGAATGGTGGTTCGCGCTGAGTCCGATGACCCAGCTCAGCGATGTCGACGACGAGGCCGACATCCGGGTCCGGCTGATCCTCGGCGTCGAATTCGAGTGACTCGCCGGCAAGGCGCATAAGGGGCGCTTAAGCGCGAACGCCTAGTCTCCCGCCGAAAGCCCTCGGCTATCGGTGAGAGATCATGTCCCAGCCCCGCGCCCCCGCGGACCGTGCATCGGTCCGGCGATGGGTCCGCCCGCAGCGCCTGCGCCGTTTCCGCCTCATGCCGCCCCTGGGGACCGGCACGTTGGCGCTGGCAACGGCGTCGTTCATCCTCGCGGCCGACAACCGTTCCCTGTGGTCGGCCATCCTGCACGCCACCGATATCGGTTCGGGACGGAACCCGGGCTTCGGTATCGCGATCCTGGCGCTGGTGGCCGCTTTCCTCACGCTGGTGCTGTCGTTGTTCGCCTGTTGTCGGCACCTGTTCAAGCCGGTGTTGATCCTGTTCCTGGTCGGGGCCGCGGCCAGCGGCTATTTCATGGATGTCTACGGTGTCGTCATCGACGACACGATGTTACGCAACGTCGCGCAGACCGATGCCGGCGAGGCGGGGGAATTGCTCGGTTGGGGGCTGCTGGGACGGGTGTTCGTGGCCGGTATATTGCCGGCCGTCCTGGTGGCGCTGACGCCGCTTCGCCGGGGGCCGTTCTGGCGCGAGGCGCTATCCCGCGTCGCCACGCCCTTGTTCTGCCTGGCCGTCATGGCCGGGGCGGTGGTGCCGTTTTACAAGGATTTCGCGCTGTTGGTGCGTAATCACCGCGAATTGCGTTACCTGGTGAATCCCACCTATCCGATCTGGGCGTTGAGTCAATACGCGATAGCGACCGCGAAAGCGGATGACGATGGCGTAGTCGAGCCCCTGGGGATGGACGCGACCCGGCAGGAAGGGGCGACCGTGCCCCGCCGCAAGTCGGCGGTGATCCTGGTGGTGGGGGAGACGGCACGGGCCGATCACTTCTCGCTCAACGGCTACGGGCGGGACACCAATCCGGAGCTCGCCGCCGTGCCCGGCGTCGTCAGTTTCCGCGATGTCAGCGCCTGCGGGACATCGACGGCGGTGTCGCTGCCATGCATGTTCTCCGTCCTGGGTCGCGACTCGTACGACCATGACCGCGCGGCCGCGACCGAGAATCTGCTGGATGTAGTGACGCACGCCGGCGTCACGGTGCTCTGGCTGGAGAACAATTCCGGCTGCAAGGGGGTATGCGAACGCATACCGACGCGGCACCCGGACAGCGCGGCGTTGCCGGAGGTGTGTACCGAAGGCGACTGTTTCGACGAGGCCCTGCTGCACGGCCTCGATCGGCACCTGTCCGCCGCGGACGGCGACGTGCTCGTCGTGCTCCACCAGCAGGGCAGTCACGGGCCCGCCTATCACAAGCGTTATCCGGCCGGGTTCCGGCGGTTCCTGCCGGAGTGCGCCAGCAACACGCCGCGGGACTGTTCGCGCGCGGCGATCGTCAACAGCTACGACAACTCCATTCTCTACACCGACCATGTGCTGGCGAAGGCCATCGAGGTCCTGCGGGCCCACGATGCCGAGTACGACAGTGCGCTGTTGTATGTGTCCGATCACGGGGAGTCCCTGGGGGAAAACGGCGTCTACCTTCACGGCTTCCCGTACGCCCTGGCACCGCGCGCGCAGACGCACGTGCCTTTCCTGATGTGGTTGTCGCCGGCCTTTCGTGCCGCGGCGGGCCTGGATGCCGGCTGCGTCGACGCCCGGTCCCGGCAGCCCCTGTCCCACGACAACCTGTTCGACACCATGCTGGGACTGTTTTCGATACGGACGCGGGTCTACACGCCGACCCGCGACATTCTCCGGCCTTGCCGCCGGACAGCGCGTGTCTCCGGATAAGCGAGCCTTAAGGCGCTACTCCTAGTCTGGATGCCCAGCGACATCAAAGGAGGGTTGCCGATGCGCCCAGCGTCCCATGTACAGAACGGCCGGAGCCTGCGTCACTACGGCCCGCAGGCCGTCGGCCGGGACCGCCTGGAGCGGTTCACGGCGGCGCATTATGCCCGCCACTACGGTGCACGCCTGGGCGATTTCTACCCGCACTTGTTGTCCCTGGACAATGGCGCCGGACTGCAGGCCTGCATGGGCTTTCGCGGTGCCGGTCACGGCGCGCTGTTCCTGGAGCAATATCTCGACGAGCCGATCGAGGCGCTGGTTCGCGAGCACCTGGGCATCGCCGCGCCGCGCGCCGGAATCGTCGAAGTGGGCGGCCTCGCGGCCGACTGGCAAGGGGCCGGACGGCGCCTGATCCTGGCGGCCGCGGGCTGGCTGCACAGCCGGGGTTACCGGGTGGTCGTGTTCACGGCCACGCCCTGCGTGGCGAACAGCTTCCGGCGGCTGCGGTTGCTGCCGGTGGATCTGGGTGCCGCGGATCCGCGCCGGCTGCGTCGCAACGCCAGCGACTGGGGGTGCTATTACGATCATCATCCGCGTGTGTTCGCGGGACCGATCCGTGCCGCCCTCGAGACCACGCCCCGGTCCCCGGCCGAACGCGGTGCGTCGGCATGCTGAGCCGGGCGAGCATTCTCGGCGGCGGCTGCGGCGTGCTCGGCGCGGGCCTGTGCCACGATCGCGACACGTTCGCCGACCGCGTGGCCGCCTGGCGCGACGCGCTGCGTTTCCGCGATGCGCGGGTCGTGGGCGTGCTGGCGGACAATTCGCCGCAGTGGCTGGCCTGCGATCTCGGTATCCGGGCCGCGGGCGCCGTGGCCGTTCCCCTGCCGCCATTCTTCAGCGACGGGCAACTGTGCCATGTGCTCGGCGCGGCCGGCATCGACCTCGTGGCGGCCGCGCCGCCCGATCGCATCCTCGCCCTGGATGTCGGCTTCCAGGTCGACGGCGGGCTGGGCGATCTGAGTCTGCTGCGCCGGCCGCCCGTGGCCGGCATCGCGATCCCGCCCGGAACCAGCAAGATCACCTTCACCTCCGGCAGCACCGGCGAGCCCAAGGGCGTCTGTCTGGACGATGCCGCCTGCATGCGCCTGGCCGCGACCCTCTGCGAACTGCTGCGTCCCCTGGGTATCGGGCGGCACCTGAGCGTGCTGCCGTACGCCACCCTGCTGGAGAACGTCGCCGGTGCCTACGCGGGACTCATGGCGGGCGCCCTGGTGATGGCGCCGCCCCTGGCCGAGCTCGGCTTCGGGGGCGATAGCGGGTTCGACCCCGAGCGGTTCCTGCGCTGTCTGCACGAGCACCGCCCGGACAGCCTGATCCTGCTGCCGGAACTGCTCAAGGGCCTGGTCGTGATGCGCGAGTTCGGGGCCCGCCTGCCGGATTCCCTGACCTTCGTGGCGGTGGGAGGCGGCAAGGTCGGCGCCGGCCTGATCGAACGGGCGCGGGCGGCGGGTATCCCGGCGTTCGAGGGATACGGCCTGTCCGAGTGTGCCTCGGTGGTGAGCCTGAACCTGCCGGGCGCGCAGCGCGCGGGCAGTGTCGGACGGCCCTTGCCGCACGTGCGCGTCCGGCTGGCCGAGGACGGCGAAATCCTGGTGGCCGGCAGCGCGATGCGCGGCTACCTGGGCGCCGAGTCGCGAGCGCCGGAGGTGGCGACCGGCGATATCGGCGAGTTCGATCGCGACGGTTTCCTGTACGTGCGCGGACGCAAGAAGAACCAATTCGTCACCGGCTTCGGTCGCAACGTGAACCCGGAATGGCCGGAATCGCTGCTGCTGCAGAGTCCCGTGTTGCGCCAGGCCGCCGTTTTCGGGGAGGCCATGCCGGGCAACGTGGCGGTGCTGGTCCCGACGCCGGGCATGCCGGACGCCGCCGTGGCGCAGGCGGTGACGCAGGTCAACCGCGAGTTGCCCGGTTATGCCCGTATCCATGCCTGGTTGCGGGCGAGCGAACCGTTTTCCGCGGCCAATGGCCTGGCCACCGCCAACGGCCGTCCCAGGCGGGCCGCGATCGAATCGGCCTATGGGGGGAGATTCGGGGATGCCCTCGGGGAGATGGCGTGCCATGCAAGCCAATCTTAGGAGCGACGATATGACCTTTTACGAGCGACTGCAGGCCGAGACCGAGGTGGAGCGGAACTATCTCCGGTCGGCCCCCATCATCCGCGCGGTCTTCGAGGGCTGGGCGACGCGCGAGAGTTACATCGCCTTTCTCACGGAAGCCTACCATCACGTCAAGCACACCGAGCCGCTGCTGATGGCCTGCGGCTCGCGCCTGCCCGCGCGGCTGGAGTGGTTGCGCGAGGCCCTGGGCGAGTACATCGAGGAGGAGATGGGACACCAGGAATGGATCCTGAACGATATCGCGACGGTGGGGGGCGACCCGGAGGCCGTCCGCCACGGCACGCCGGCCATGCCCACGGAGCTGATGGTGGCCTATGCCTACCACGTCATCGATCGCGGCAACCCGGTGGGCTTCTTCGGCATGGTCAACGTGCTGGAGGGCACGAGTGTCGATCTCGCCACCCCCGCGGCCCAGATCATCCGCAAGCAGCTTGGCCTGCCGGAGAAGGCGATGACCTATCTCAACACCCACGGCTCACTCGACCAGGAACATATCCATTTCTTCGAAGGGCTCATGAATCGCCTCGACGATCCCGACGATCAGGCCGCCGTCATTCATGTCGCGCGGATCATCTATCGCCTCTACGGCGACATATTCCGCAGTCTGCCCCTGCCCGAAGCCGTGGAGGCGTCATGAACCCCGGCAATGCGCGCGTGTTGCTGACCGGGGCGACCGGCGGCATCGGCCGTGCGGTCGCCCGCCGTCTCGGCGGCGAGGGCGCGGCGTTGCTGCTCACCGCCCGTGACCGGACGCAACTGGACGCGCTTTCCGCTGAGTTGCACGCCATCGGCGCCGAGGTCGCCGTCGTGGCGGCCGATCTGACCGATGAGGCCGGACGTCGCCGGGTGGCCGAGGCCGCGCGGGCCGAGGGCGTGAATGTCGTGGTCCACAACGCCGGCACCAATGTCGGCGCCCTGTTCGAGGACCTGGATGCCGCGGCGATCGACACCATCGTGACCGCGAACGTGACCGCGCCCATGCAACTCACGCGGCTGCTGTTGCCGGACCTGCGGCGCCGGGAGGAAGCGTTGCTGCTGTTCATGGGCTCGGGATTCGGCGCCATCGGTTATCCGGGTTTCGCCGCCTACAGCGCCAGCAAGTTCGCGCTGCGCGGTTTCGCGGAGTCCCTGCGCCGGGAGTTGGCCGACACGGCCGTCGCGGTCAGCCTGCTGGCCCCGAGAGCGGTCGATACCCCGCTCAACGACGCCCGCGTGCGGGACCTGCAGGCCGCGATGAAGATGGCGGTCGACCCGCCGGAACGTATCGCCGCCGAGGTCGCCGGGCTCATCCGCAGTCCCCGTCGCGAGGTCCATATCGGCTGGCCGGAGCGCTTCTTCGCCCGGATCAACCGGGTCGCCCCGGGGATGGTCGACGGCGCCCTGCGCAAGCAACTGCCCGCCATCCGCGCCAGGCTGCGGCCCGGCGATGCCGCCACCTGAAGGAGACCGATCATGAGATGCCTGTCATTCGTTGTGTTCCTGGCGGCCGCGTTCGGCGCGCAGGCGGCCGATTTCGATGCCCGGCTGCTGGATATCCAGCATGCCTGGGCCCATGCCAACTACGAGGTGTCCGGCGATGCCCGGGAACGGGCCTTCGAGGATCTGGAGGAACGGGCCGCGGCGTTCAGGGCGGCCTACCCGGATCGGGCCGAGGCCCTGATCTGGGAAGGGATCGTCCTGTCCACCTATGCCGGCGTGAAGGGCGGATTGGGTGCCCTGGGGCTGGCCAAGAAAGCGCGTGCCGATTACGAGAAGGCGCTGGAGATGGACGAGACCGCGCTGGCCGGCTCTGCTCATACCAGTCTCGGTGTGCTTTACTACAAAGTCCCCGGCTGGCCGCTGGGTTTCGGTAGTAACGACAAGGCCGAGAAGCATTTGCGCAAGGCGTTGTCGATCAATCCGGACGGGATCGACCCGAACTTTTTCTATGCCGAGTATCTTGTCGACGAAAAAGGCGATTACCGAGCGGCGCGGCGCCACCTGGAGAAGGCTCTGTCCGCGCCCGACCGGCCCGATCGGCCGGTGGCGGATGCCGGCAGGCGCGCCGAGGTGCGACGGCTGCTGGCGCGACTGGATGAGCGCGAGCGGGACTGAGTCGTGATGCCGCATGTGCTGGTGGTCGAGGACGATCGCTCGTTGCGCGAGGGGTTGATCGCGGGCTTGGGACGGTCCGGCTTCCGGGTCACGCCGGCGACGGATGCCGCCGGTGCATTGTCCGCCCTGCGCGGGGACGACTTCGATGCCGTCCTGCTCGATATCGGCCTGCCGGACCGGGACGGCATCGCCTTGCTCCGGCAACTGCGTGCGGAAGGGTATACGTTGCCGGTGGTGATCCTGACCGCCCGCGACGCTATCGATCAGAGGGTCGAGGGGCTCGATGCCGGCGCCGATGACTATGTGCTCAAGCCTTTCGAGCTGGCCGAGCTCATGGCGCGGTTGCGGGCCGCCGTGCGACGCGGGGTCGGCCAGGCATGCCACACGCTCGTGCATGGCGACCTGGAACTCGACACCGCCGCCTGGGAGGCACGCTACGAGGGACGGCCGCTGGAACTCAGCCGCCGTCAATTCATGCTGTTGGCCGAGTTGTTGCGCAACGAGGGGCGCGTGCTGACATACGATCACCTGGAAGCCGCGGTGTACGGGTGGAACAGCGATATCGAGAGCAACGCCATCCAGGTGCATGTCCATAGTCTTCGCCGCAAACTGCCGGAGGGGTTCATCAGGACCGTGCGGGGTGTCGGCTATATGGTGCCGGCGGCTCCGTGACCTGGCTGCCCGGCTCCATCCGAGGACGCCTGTTGCTCGGGCTCGTGCTCGTGATCGTGGGCATGAACGTGGCGTTGCTGTCATCCAGCTATCGTGCGGCCCGGCACGAGATCGACGAACTCTTCGATGCCCAGCTCGCCCAGTCGGCGCGTGTGCTCAAGAAACTGTTGTTGCCGGCCACCGGCGCCGGTGACGTGGAATCGGCCATTCGCGGCCGGTGGGACGAGGCGCTCGGCACCATCTATGCCGAGGAAGACGACCCCGATGGTCACGAATACGAGAGCAAGATCGCGTTCCAGTTGGTCGGCGAGGACGGCCGGGTACGCGTGCGCAGCGAGAGCGCTCCCGCGAGCCGGTTCCTGGCCATGGACCGTGGTTTCGCGGATAGCGTGATCGATACCGTTCGCTGGCGTGTCTTCGTCCTGCCCATGGGGGACGAGCGCGGCACTGTCCAGGTCGGTCAGCGCCTGGAGATCCGCGAGGAGTTGGAGCGCCGGATCGCGATCAAGACCGTTCAGAAGAGCCTGTACGGCCTGCCCCTGTTGATACTGCTCGCATGGTTGGTGGTGGGCGCGGGATTGCGTCCCTTGAAGCGTTTGACCGCGGAAATCCGCGAGCGCAGCGACACGCGGCTCGATCCGATCTCGTTGCCGGGGATGACTCGTGATCTGCGTCCCATCGTCGCGGCTCTGGACTCGCTGTTCGCGCGCTTGCGGGCGGCGTGGCGACGCGAACGGCGTTTCATCGACGAGGCCGCCCACGAGCTGCGCACCCCGCTCGCGGCGATCCAGCTTCATGCCGAGTCGTTGGCGGCGGCGAACGATCCCGCCGATCGGGAGTCCCGCCTGGACGCGTTGCTCGCGGCGAGTGCCCGCGGCTCGCGCCTGGCGTCACAGCTTCTGACCCTGGCGCGGGTCGAGTCCAACGAGGCCGGCATCGAACTGCGGCCGTTGGCGTTGGGGCCGCTATTGCGCGAGGAAACGGCCCTGCTGGCGCCGCTGGCCGAGCGCGATGGCATCGATCTGTCGGTGGACGTCCTGCCGTCACTGCCGCGGGTTCGGGGCGACGCCGGCCTTTTGAGTCTGCTGATCCGGAACCTGATCGACAATGCGATACGGCACTCGCCGCACGGTGGCGCAGTCGAGATCGCGGCGCGCGTGGCGGATGGCGGGGTCGTCGTGACCGTCGATGATCAAGGGCCGGGCATTCCCGCCGCCGAGCGGGAGCGCATGATGGAGCGGTTCGTGCGCGCGGGCAACGGCGAAGGCAGCGGCCTTGGATTGGCGATCGTCGCTCGTATCGCCGAGCAGCACGGTACCCATGTCGAACTCTCGGACAACCCGGCCGGCCGCGGCTTGAGGACGAGCCTCAGGCTGACGGCCGTGGCGGATTGAACGGGCCGTCGCGGGAGGCGGTCAGGCCGCGGCGCGTGCGCCGTCGACCGCCGCCGTCGCATGCGCCGACTCCGCGGGATGGTCGCGATGGCGCAGGGCGCGGCCGAAGCGCCGCCGCCCGAACTCGGCGGTGAAGTCGCCGTCGCGCCAGGCGAACGCGCCGCCCACCATGACGTGACGCACCACGCCCGGCACGCGATTGACCATCTGGTGGTGGTCGAATTCGTCGCGCCAGACGTGACGCACGGTCTCCGCCGGGTTCCAGGCCGCGAGCGCCTCCGGGTCGATCACCAGGATGTCGGCCTGAGCACCGACCTCCAGCGAGCCGGCGTTGAGCCCCAGGAATGCCGCCGGCTCGCGCGTCAGGCGGCGTACCTGGGTCGCCACCTGATCCAGGGAGTCCTCGGCCGCGAGCTTCAGGGTCCGCAGGTTGCCGTCGTAGAAGGCCATGTTGGTCAGGTGCGCGCCGGAGTCGTTGAAGCCGGGCAGGATCAGCGGGTGGAACAGCAGCTTCTTGAGCATGCCCGGGTCGCGGTTGGCGACGGTGGCGTGCCAGCGCAGGTCGGTGTCGAAGGTCCGCAGCAGGTAGAGGAAGAAATCGCAGTCGTCGCCCACCGGGTCCGGCATGGCGGCGAATGCCTTTTCCTCGGCCTCGGAGCGGGCGGCGGACACGTCGCCGGCCTGCCAGCGGCGCAGGCGGTCGTGGATCGCCTGCATCGATTCGCCGGCCCATTCCGGCGCGCCGCCGGCGTCCAGGAACATGTCGTCCAGACGCCGGTTGAGCACCAGGTCTTCCATGTTCAGCAGGCGCTTGAGGTTGGCCAGGTTGAAACCCGACTTGCCGTGGAACCACATCTTGCGGAAACGGGCCACGAAGTCCGGATCGTCGAGGATGCGCCGCCGCGCTTCGCGGTCCTCCAGGTCCGGCTCGTTGAGTTCGCGCAACTCCGGGATTTCCTCGGCCAGCGGCGTGATCGGGCCGTCCGCCCAGACGGTGAACGGTGCCGACAGGGCTTGCAGCCGGAAGCGGCCGCCCACCAGGCGCGAGTTCAGCAGCCGCGATAGCAGCAGGCCCATGCGCGCGATCGAGCGGTTGGTCGCCACGTCCAGCGCCGCCACCGCGGTGAGCTTGAGCGGCTTGCCGAACAACCGGCCGCTGGTCAGGAAGAACTTGCGGATCACCGAGCCGCGGCTGTCCTTGTTGGGCGTGGCCTGCCAGACCCGGTCGCGCGCGCGCAGGATCGAGGTCAGCCGCCGCAGCTCCCGGTAGGAGCCGAATTGGGTCGGGATGCGCGTGCGCCGGTGCGGGTCGTTGGCCAGGTAGTGGAAGGGCAGGTCGTCGGTGGAGAAGCCGAGATAGCCCTCGTCCATCCCTTTCTCGACCAGTTGCGCCATGCGCTCGATCTCGGCGCGCGTCGGCTTGCGGCGCACGCTCTCGTCCAGCCCCATCACCTCGATGCGCAGCATCGAGTGCGGGATCATGGGCGCGATGTTCGGGCCCAGCGACAGGTCGTCGAAATGCGCCAGGTAGGCGCCCGAATCGCGCCAGGTCACTTCGCCGGCGACCTTCTCCAGGACATGCTTGGGAATATTTTCGACGCGGGCGAAGCAGGCGACCAGCGGGTCCTGGCCGTCGCGCCGCTGATTGCCGAAGGCCATGCCCAGGCTGCAGTTCGCGACCAGGGCCGTGGTGGTGCCGTGGCGTATCGCCTCGGGCAGACCCGGGGCCAATTCCACTTCGAGGTCGAAGTGGGTGTGGATGTCGAGCAGCCCCGGCATCAGCCATTGGCCGCTCGCGTCCACGACCCGGTCCGCCGCGGCTTGCGGCAGGTCCGGCCCGCGGGCGGCGATGCGGCCGTCCTTGACGGCCACGTCCTCGACCCGCGGCGTGCCGCCGGTGCCGTCGAATACCAGGGCGCCCGCGAACAGGACGTCCCAGCGATCGGGTTGTGTGGTCATTTTGATTTCTCCCCCGAGTCGCCCTCCAGCGTGCCGGCGTACTCGTGTTCTAGGTTCTAGCTTTTATGCGACAAGGAGAACGCGGCCGTCGTGGTCCTGTCCAGGGGGAAGTATGTTTTTACCGGTTTCGGTAACGTTTCGTACCCCTGTTCATTCCACTTCCGGCAGCCGCAGCGCGAGCCCGGCGCCCAGCGCCGCCGGCAGGGCGAGCAGCAGTACCACGGCCGCCGCGCCCCAGGCCGAGGCGGCCGCCACCAGGCCGCCGCCCAGGAGCAGGATCACGCCGATCACGGTATTGCTCACCGCCGTGTAGCCGGCGCGGTTGCCGGCGTCGGCCAGGTCCACGAGATAGGTCTTGCGGCCCAGGCGCACGCCGGCGTGCAACACCGCGAGGGCGAAGTAGGCCAGCGCGAACCAGGCGATGCCGGCGCCGGTAACGGCGAGGGCCGCGACCGCGAGGTTGAGCAGGACCGTGCCCCCGCCGGTCACGATCAGCACGCGGCGGCTGGAGCGGTCCGCCGCCCGGCCCCAGAAGGGCGCGCCCAGCAAGGCGGCCACGCCGGCGGCCAGCAGGAGCAGGCCGAGGCCCTCGGCGCCGTCGCTGCGGGTGCGCGTGAGTTCGGCGTAGAACGGCGCCGCGAGGGCGGTCGCGGTGAGCAGTCCCCGGACCGCGACGAAGCGGGCGAAGTCCGGCTGCCGGCGCAGGCTGTCCAGGCTGCGCCAGGCCTCCCGCAGCGCGCTGCCGCCGCCCTCGGTCGCGCCGGGTTCCTCGCGTAGCGCGGCGAAGATCAGCGCCGCCGCCAGCCACATTACCCCGGCCAGCGTCAGCAGGATCGCGACCGTGTCCGCCGTGCCCCGGTCCGGCGGCGTCCACAGCAGCCAGAGGGCGAACGCCACCGCGATCGCGCCGCCGGCGCTCGCCGCGTAGCCGGAGAGCGTGCCGCGGCGCCCCTTGGCGATGGTCTTGCCCTGGACGTCCTTGTAGGCCACCGAACAGACGCCGCGGGCCAGGGCGAACACGGTCAGCGCCCCCAGGATCGCGAAGCCGCCGGCCGTGCCTTCCAGCGCGAGGGCGGTCGCGGCCATGGCCAGCACCGCCAGGGCCTGGACCGCGGCGCCCGCGGACCAGAACCACTTGCGGCGCGGCGCGCGCCGCATCCAACCGGCCACCGCGAGTTGGGGCAGCAGCGCCAGGGCCTCCCGCAGCGGGACCAGGAAACCGAGCATCCAGGCCGGTGCGCCGATCGCACCGAGCAGCCAGGGCAGGGTCAGCTTGGGGCTGGCCAGTTCGTCGCCGGCCTTGTTGGCGAGCAGTGCCGGCAGGTGCAGGAAGAAATTGACCGGTTGGTCCCGGCACTGGGCCTCGGAGATGTCGCGGCAGACGCGCGCGTCCTCGTCGCCCGTCGCCAGGTCGTAGAGATGCCGCACGGGGCTCGGCGATCGCGGCTTGGCCTGATTCGTCATGGGACCGTCCGGGCAGGGCCACCGACGCATGGTACGCAATACCGGATCGGCCTTCCCCATTATTACATTGATTGATGTAATGGTTGCGCTAAACTGACCGCGACGGTATCCGCGCCAAGGAGGAATGCATGCTGGGAATACCGATCGGCCTGATCACCGCGAACGCCACGGAGTGGGCCTTTCACAAGTACGTGCAGCACGGCTTCGGGAAACGCCGGGACAGTTTCTGGGGATTCCACTGGTACGAGCATCACCGGGCCGCGCGGCGTCACGATTTCGCCGACCCCGGCTATCGCCGTTTCCCCATCGGCCGGCATGCCCAGGGCCGCGAGGTCGCGACGCTGGTGGGGGCGGGCGCGGCCGTGGCGCCGCTGTTGCCGGTCGCGCCGTTCTTCGTCGCGACTCTCTGGTGGTCCGGCTGGCGCTATTACCGCCTGCACAGGAAGGCGCACCTCGATCCCGAGTGGGCGCGCGAGCACCTGCCCTGGCACTACGATCACCACATGGGGCCGAATCCCAATGCCAACTGGTGCGTCACCCGGCCATGGTTCGATCACCTGATGGGCACCCGCGAATATTATGCGGGCACCAAGGCCGAAGTCCGGGACCGGTCCGCCCGCGACACGCAATAGCTAGGGCGTCCCGACGATCTCCCGCCGTCGCCAGTCGCCGGCCAACGCGGGCCAGGCGGGGTCGATCCGCAAGCGCCAGAGATAGATCCAG
The DNA here is from genome assembly GCF_040361335.1 of Salinisphaera sp. PC39. Classification (NCBI taxonomy): domain Bacteria; kingdom Pseudomonadati; phylum Pseudomonadota; class Gammaproteobacteria; order Salinisphaerales; family Salinisphaeraceae; genus Salinisphaera; species Salinisphaera sp. PC39. The sequence continues at coordinate 113,034 of NZ_APNM01000002.1, forward strand.
GCGGGACCGTAGGGCGTGTCGATCCGACGCCGGGTATAGCTGCGCGGATAGTCCTCCAGCCGGTCCAGGGCCCGGAACGTGCGGCCGTCGACCGCATAGACCTCGCCCACGACCCGCGTGCGGCCACCGGTGACGACGGCCGGATAGGGGCCGGTATCGAACAGGGTGTAGGCCGGCGGCGTGCGGTGGCGCCCCAGGTAACGCGCCCGCCGCAGCAAGTGGTGGTTACGGCACCCGCGGCGCAGGGTGCCGTAGACGAAAACCTGCCGGGCGGGATCGTGGCGTTCCGGGGGCATGGGCGTCGCGCACCGTTGGAAACCCGCCTGGGAGGATAGCCGCGCGCATGTCCGATGCAACCGGGGCGCCGTGGCCGCGCCGCGGTCGCCGTGGTAATTTGCGGCCATGGCTGCGACCCAGGACAAGGCGGTGCCCGTGCGGGACGCCGCGACGCTCGTCCTGCTGCGCGACGGCGCGGCGGGACTGGAGACCTTCATGCTCAAGCGCGGGACCGGGACCGCCTTCGTGCCGGGCGCGCATGTCTTTCCGGGCGGGGCGGTGGACTCCGCCGATGCCGACCCGACGGTCTATGCCCGCTGCGACGGTCTCGACGATGCCGCCGCCAGCGCCCGGCTGGGCCTGCCGCAAGACGGTCTGGCCTTCTGGGTCGCGGCGCTGCGCGAGAGCTTCGAGGAGGCGGGCCTGCTGATCGCCACCGATGCCGCCGGCGGGGAACCCGACTGGGACGACCCCGGCCTGCAGCGGCGTCTGGCGGCGGCACGCACCGCCCTGCATGCCGGCGAGACGACCCTGGCGGCCATCCTGGAGGCCGAGGACTTGCGCCTGCCGGTCACGCGCCTGCGCTATTACGGCCACTGGATCACGCCCAAGGGTCCGCCCCGGCGCTACAGCACACGCTTCTTCGCGGCCCTGGCGCCGTCCCGCCAGCGCCCGGCCCACGACGGTGTCGAGGCGGTCGCCGGCGACTGGACCACGCCGGGTCATGCCCTGCGGTGCTACAGGCGCGGCGAGCTGCGGATGATCCTGCCCACCGAGATGCAGTTGCAGCTACTGCGGCGGTTCCCGGACAGCGCCAGCCTGCTGGCCGAGCTGGACGCCATGAAGCGGGTGCCGACGGTCGCCCCGGACCGGCCGCCGAGCGCATGAGCGACGAAGACTTCACACCCGGCCGCGCGGTCGACCTAGCGCCCGGCGTGCGCCGGATCACCGCGCCCAATCCCGGCTACATGACCGGCCCCGGCACCAATACCTATGTGGTTGGCGGGGACGAGGTCGCGGTCGTCGATCCCGGGGTGGACGACACCGGCCACCTGGACGCGATCCTGGCGGCCGCGCCGGGTCCCGTCCGCCGTATCCTGGTCACGCACAACCATCCGGACCACGCCGGCGGCGCCCGTGCCCTGGCGGCGCGCACCGGCGCCCGCATACACGCACACCCGACGCCGCTGCAGGGCGTGCGCGACCGCGACTTCCGGGCCGACGAGCTTCTCGACGAGGGCGACGAGGTGCGGGGCGCGGACTACCGTCTGCGTTGCCTGCACACGCCCGGCCACACCACGGACCATCTCTGTTTCCTGCATGAAGAGACGGGCCTGTTGTTCGCCGGCGATCACGTGATGGCGGGGGTGACCGTCGTGATCGCGCCGCCGGACGGCGACATGATCGCCTACCTGGCCTCGCTGGAGCGGCTCAAGCGCGAGCCGATCGCGGCCTTCGCCCCCGCCCACGGCGGGCTGATGCGGCCGCCGGTCGCGGTGCTGGACGAGGTGATTACGCATCGCCTGGAACGCGAGGCGCAGGTACGGGCGGTACTCGATGCCGAGCCGGCCGGGATCGGGGTGGACGATATCGTCGCCCGGCTCTACCCCGACGTGCCCGAGCCGCTGCGGCCGGTGGCGGCCTATCAGGTCTATGCCCACCTGCTGAAGCTGCGCGCCGAGGGCCGGGCCCGCGGCGAGGATATCGATTCACCCTGGCGCGCGGTCTGACGCGCGGCCGACAATAGGGACGGCAACACCATGCATCGACTCACGCGATTCGCCCTCCCGGTCGTTCTGGCCCTGATCGTGGCCGGCTGCGGCAGCCGGGTCGACCGCGCCCATTTCGAGCGCATCGAGAACGACATGAGCCAGGACGAGGTCGTGGCCATCCTGGGCGAGCCGGACGATCTGGAGAGCGTCGCCCTGGGCGGCGTCTCGGGGGCCACCGCGACCTGGCGCGACGGCGATCGCGCGATCACCGTGGTCTTCACCAACGACCGCGTCACCTTCAAGCGCTTCGGCGCTGCGGACGGGAAGGCGAAACCATGAGCACCGTGACGACGGAACGCGACGGGGCGGTCCTGACCGTCCTGATTGACCGGCCCGAGGTCCGCAACTGCGTGGACCGGCCCACCGCCGACGCCCTGGTGGACGCTTTCGAGGCATTCGAGGCCGATCCGGAGCTCGCGGTGGCGGTGCTGGCGGGCAGCGGCGGCCATTTCTGCGCCGGCGCCGACCTCAAGGCCGTGGCCTCGGGCGAGCGCCGCAATCGCACCGAGGTGGACGGTCCCGGTCCGATGGGACCGTCGCGCATGCGTCTGACCAAGCCGGTGATCGCGGCGGTCGCCGGGCATGCCGTGGCCGGCGGCCTGGAGCTGGCCTGCTGGGCCGACCTGCGGGTGGCCGAGGAGAGTGCGGTGTTCGGGGTCTATTGCCGCCGTTGGGGCGTGCCGCTGATCGACGGCGGGACCGTGCGGTTGCCGCGCCTGATCGGCCAGTCGCGTGCCCTGGACATGATCCTCACCGGGCGCGGCGTGTCCGCTCGCGAGGCCCTCGACTGGGGGCTCGCGAACCGGGTCGTTGCCGACGGCACGGCACTGGCCGAGGCGCGCGCGTTGGCCGCGGATCTCGCCCGCTTCCCGCAGGACTGCATGCGTGCCGACCGCCTGTCGGCCCTGGACCAATGGTCGCTCGGCGAGACCGCCGCGATCGCGCGCGAGTTCGAGGGCGGCGTGCGCGTGCTGGAACAGGCCGTCGAGGGGGCCGGTCGTTTTGCCGGTGGGTCGGGGCGCGGCGGGCGGTTCGACGATTTCTAGGAAGGTGTCTACAAAATCAACCGGCATGAGTGAGGCGTCTGGCCAGCAGCCAAGCTCCCGCCGATCGGGCCCAGGCTTTGGTGGCGCGAGATGAAACCACAGAGGCGCACGGAGGCGCGCAGAGGTTCTTGCTGGCCGCTTGCCGAGGCGCTTCCCGGAAGAAATAATCCACAGATTACGCAGATATACGCAGATTAAAGAACAGCCCTAACCAATCTGCGTTAATCGGCGTCCATCCGCGGATAAACAAATGCCCTGGTTCGGCACGGCGCCGACCGCGCAGCGCCCCGGCGACCGAAACGCCGAGCCAGAACCGGACCTTGGCGGGTGGTTCCTGAAAGAAATAATCCGCAGATGACGCAGATATACGCAGATTAAAGAGCAGCCCGATCAATCTGTGTTAATCGGCGTCCATCCGCGGATAAACAAATGCCTTGACTCGGCACGGTGCCGACCGCGCAGCGCCCCGGCGACCGAATTGCCAGGTTGGTAACGGACCTTGGCGGGTGGTTCCCGGAAGAAATAATCCACAGATTACGCTGATGTACGCAGATTAAAGAGCAGCCCAACCAATCTGCGTTAATCGGTGTCAATCTGCGGATAAAACAAGCGCCTTGACTCGGCACGGTGCCGACCGCGTAGCGCCCCGGCGACCGAATTGCCGGGTTGGTAACGGACCTTGGCGGGTTATCCGCCTCTTCCGCTTGAAAACCGCGATCGTGTCCGGGACAACAGTCAGTTCCCTCTGTGTGCCTCCGTGCGCCTCTGTGGTTAATTTTCTGGCTGGCCGTTTGCCGAAGCGCTTTCCGGAAGAAAGAATCCGTAGATGACGCCGATGGACGCAGATTAAAGAACAGCCCTAACCGATCTGCGTTAATCGGCATTCATCCGCGGATAAACAAATGCCCTGGTTCGGCACGGCACCGACCGCGCAGTGTCCCGGCGCCGGTGACTACCAGCTTTCCGCGTGCGGTCGCAGGTCCAGCTCGAAGGTCCAGGCCGGGCGCGGCTGCCGCGCCAGGTGCAGGTAGCTCTCGGCGATCGCGTCCGGGTCCAGGAAGGTGTCCTCCGCACGGTCCGGCATCATCTCGCGGGTGCGTGGCGTGTCGATCACGCCGTCGATCACCGCCAGGGCCACGTGGATACCCTCGGGGCCGAGTTGCCGGGCCATGGACTGCGCCAGGCTGCGTTGGGCGGCCTTGGCGGCGGCGAAGCCGGCGAACCGGGCGCCCCCGCGCAGGCTGGCGGTGGCGCCGGTCACCAGGATGCAGCCGCCGCCGGCCGCGCGCATGCCGGGCAGGACTCGGCGCGTGCAGTGGTACAGGCCGAAGGTGTTGACCCGCCAGGCTGTCTCGAAGGCGTCCGGCTCGATCTCGTCGACAGCGCCGAAGGCGGCGTTGCCGGCGTTGTAGAGCAGTACGTCCGCGGGGCCGAGGTCGTTCTCTATGGCCTCGAAGGCACGGTCGATGCCCGCCGGGTCGGTCACGTCGCAGGCATAGGCCCGTGCCCCTCCGATCCCGGCCGCCAACTCGCCCGCCCGGTCCGGGTCGCGCGCCAGCATCGCCACCGCGTAGCCGGCATCGGCGAAACGACGGGCCAGGGCGGCCCCGAGGCCCGGCCCCGCGCCGGGGATCACGCAGACCGGCGCGCTCACGGGGCGTCTCCGGCGTCGAGGGTCTGTTCCAGGAAGACACGCATGTGTGCCCAGGCGCGGCGCGCGGCGGTGGCGTCGTAGGCGACGCCGTCCAGGCCGTGTTCGTCGGCGCCCTGGTTGGTGAAGGCGTGCTCGGCGTGGCCGTAGGCGGTCAGGTGCCAGTCGAGCCCGGCACGTGCGTTCATCGCCTTCTCCCAGGCGGTGACGTCCGCGGGCGGCACGTAGGGGTCGGCGGCCCCGTGCAGCACCAGGATGGAAGCGCCGATCTCGTCGTCCTCGGCGGGCGTCGGCAGGTGGCCGTGGAAGCTCACCGCGGCATCCAGATCGGCGCCGCTGTAGGCGAGTTGCAGGACAGTGGTGCCGCCGAAGCAGAAGCCGATCGCCGCCAGGCGTCCGGCATCGACCCGCGGGGTCTCGGCCAGGCGCGCCAGGGCCGCGCCGGCACGCTCGCGCAGGTGCGGCTTGGCCGCGTCCGACCAGGCGCCGGCCTGTTCCGGGTCGCCGGTCGTGCGGCCGCCACCGTACATGTCGGCCGCGAAGGCCACGTAGCCAAGGCCGGCGAGCTCCCGGGCCCGGCGCTTGGCATAGTCGTTCAGGCCCCACCATTCGTGGATCACCAGCACGCCGGGACGGGGCCCGTCGACGCTATCGTCGTAGGCGAGATAGCCGATGTGCTCGGTGCCGTCGATCTCGTAGCGCACCGTTTCCGTGGTGACGGCGGCGCCGGCGGTGGTGGCGGCCAGGACGAACAGGATGGGGGCTGTCAGGGCGGCGAATCGGTTCATGGCATCAGGGGTGCGGACATCAGCGGTCAGTGTCCCGTGCCGCGGGCGGCCTGTCCACCGGGGCGGGTCATGTTTCCTCGCCCAGGATCCATGCAACGGCCGCGGCGAAATCGTCGGCGACGTGCGTGGGTCGGATGTCGGGATCGCGTTCGTCTTCCGCGCGGAATTTACCGGTGCGTACCAGGATGCCGGCCAGGCCGGCATCCCGGGCGCCGCCCACGTCGCCGGCGAGATCGTCGCCGATCATGACCGCTTCGTCCGGGGTCGCACCGAGCTGGTGCAGGGCCGCTTCGAAGAAGGGTGCGGCCGGCTTGCCGACCACCTCGGGTTCGATTCCCGCCGCATGGGCCAGGGCATGGACGAAGGGACCCATGTCCAGCGACAGCGCCCCGTCCTCGTCGGCGAAATAGCGGTTGTCGCCCATGGCGATCAGGCGCGGCGAATCGCTGGCCATCAGCACCCGGAAGGCCCGGTTGAGATGGGCATAGGTGAAGGCGTCGCCGGCGTCGCCGACGACCACCGCATCGGGCTCGCCGGCGGGCATGTCCTCGAACTCCGGTGCGAGATCGGGATGGATCAGCAGGCAGGGCGTCAGATCCTCGCGGGCCACGAGGTCGTGCGCGGCGCGCGCCGCGGTGAGTATTTCCGTGGCGGCCATGTCGAAACCGAGCGCGATCAGCCGTTCGACGAGCGCGGCGCGTGTCCGGCGGGTGGTGTTGGTGACGAAGCAGATGCCGCAGCCCGCGGCGCGCAGGCGGGCGAGGGCATCCACGGCGCCCGGGATCGCCGCGTCGCCGTCGTAGAGCACCCCGGCGAGGTCGATCAGGACGTTCTCGTAGCGGAGTCGGGTCATGTCGTTTCCTCCCGGCCGCGGCCGGATTAGACCATTTGTCACTTTTTGCTAATATCGTGCCGAACCGATCGCTTCCGCTATCCGGCCGCTCGCCGGCGGGAGGACGGCGGCGAACCACAGGGGCGGCGATGCATCGCCCCGGCACACCGGAGGAGGATACGATGACCGATACCGTAATCGGGGTGTTCGAGCGCACGGTCCGCGAGCGCGGCGCGGCGCCGGCGCTCAAGACCAAGGAGAGCGGCGCCTGGCGCGCGATCAGCTACGATGATTACCACCGCGACGTGATGCGCGCCGCCCGCGGCTTCATGAAGCTGGGGCTGGAACCCGGCCGGGCGGTATCGATCATCGGCTTCAACTGCCCGCAATGGCTGATCTCCGATCTGGCGGCCATCGCCGCCGGCGGCGTGCCGGCGGGTATCTACACCACCTCCAGCCCCGAGTTGTGCGCCTATGTCGCCGGCCACTGCGACGCCCAGATCGTGGTGGTCGAGAACGCCGAGCAACTGGCCAAGTTCAAGCGGGTCCGCGACGAGCTGCCGGAGCTCAAGGCCATCGTGATGATGTACGGCAGCGACGACGACACAGACGTGTTGAGCTGGGACGAGCTGCTGGAGCTGGGTGACGACGAGGCGCTGGAAGCGCCCCTGCGCGAGCGCATCGCCAACCAGAAGCCCGAGGATTGCGCCACGCTGATCTACACCTCGGGCACCACCGGCCGCCCCAAGGCGGTGATGCTGTCCCACGCCAACCTGATGTGGACCGCCCACTCGGTCTCGGACATCGTCAAGGTCCAGCCCGGCGACGACCAGATCAGCTATCTGCCGCTGTCGCACATCGCCGAGCAGATGTTCTCGATCCACGGTCCCATCACCTACGGGGTCACGGTCTGGTTCGCGGAGAGTCTGGACGAGCTGGGCGCCAACCTGCTCGACGTGCGGCCGCATACCTTCTTCGCCGTGCCGCGCGTCTGGGAGAAGATCCAGCACAAGATGCAGGCGGCCGCGGCCGATGCCTCCCCGCTGCAGAGACGCATCGCCGCCTGGGCCCGCGGCGTGGGGCTCAAGGCCGCCGAGGCCGAGGAGCAGGGGCGGGGCAAGCCGCTGCTCTATCCGCTGGCGAAGGCCCTGGTCTTCGACAAGGTCAAGAAGCGCCTGGGCCTGGAGCGCAGCCGTTTCCGCGGCACGGGCGCGGCGCCGATCTCGCGCGAGACCCTGGATTTCTTCGCCAGCCTCGATCTGATGCTGTACGAGGTCTGGGGCCAGAGCGAGTCGACCGGTGCCGGCACGGTGAATCGCCCGGGCACCGTCCGGCGCGGCTCCATCGGTCAGCCCTATCCGGAAACTGAAATCCGCATCGCCGAGGACGGCGAGATCCTGATGCGCGGGCCGGAGGTGTTCATGGGCTACCTCAAGAACGAGGAGGCCACCCGGGACACCCTGGATGCCGACGGCTGGCTGTATAGCGGCGACGTGGGCAAGATCGACGACGACGGTTTCGTCTATATCGTCGACCGCAAGAAGGAGCTGATCATCACCGCCGGCGGCGAGAACATATCGCCGGCGCACATCGAGGGCGAGCTCAAGTCGATCGCCGTGGTCAGCCAGGTGTGCGTGGTCGGCGACCGGCGCAAGTTCCTCTCCGCCCTGATCACGCTGGACGAGGAGGCGGTGCCCGAGGCCGCGCAGGCCGCGGGCAGCCCCGCGCGCACGCCCGACGAAGCGGCCCGCTGCGACAAGTTCAATGCCTGGTTCGAGCGCCAGATCGAGGCGGTCAACGAGCGTCTCGCCCGCGTCCAGACCATCAAGCGCTGGCATCTGCTGCCGGAGGACTTCTCCATCGACGGCGGTGAGCTGACGCCGACCATGAAGCTGAAGCGGCGCGTGGTCCACGACAAGTACGCCGACGAGATCGAGACCCTTTACGCGGACGTCTGACGACGGCGGCATAAGCCGCCGCCCGCCGCCGACGCCCGCCCGCCCGGCACCCGCCGGGGGCGGGCGTTTTTTTGTGGGCGCGCGATTTTTTTGGGAGTCGTCTGTTACCTCCCGCCCTCCTGTCGAGTCATACGGGATACAGGCAATGGGCCTGTCGTTACCGCAACAGGAGGGAAAGCAAATGTTCGTACGCAAAGAACTACTCATCGGTGTCGTGGCGTTCGCCCTGCCGGGCAGCGTCGCGATCGCGCAATCCATGAGCGCCCAATCCGCGCTCGCCCATCGCTCGGCCGTGTCGGCGGAGTCGTCGCCGGATGCCTCGGTGTCGGCGGCCTCGGCAACCGAGTCGGCCACGCGCGTGCAGGCCGCCGGGTCGGGCGCCGAGGCCGCGGCGGCCGGGCGCTTCGAGGTGGTCGGCGCCCTGACGTCGGGCCAGTCCGACGAGACGCCGTCGGCGTCCCGGCCGGACGACAGCGGGCCCAGCCCCGAGCCGGCCGACGATAGCGCGGAGAGCGCCGAACCGTCCGCGCCGCAGGAAAACCGGCAGGCTTCCGGGAGTCCGCGGACGGCCTCGGCCGTGGCCCAGGCGGAGGCGCTGCTGGGCGTCGCCGCTGAAGCCGGGGCCGGCAATGCGGTCGCCGCGACGGCCGGGTTGATCTCGGAGATGGATGCCGCCCTCGGCCTGGAGGGACTGACCGGCGGCGATCTCGCCCTGGCCGGTGATCTCGGCCTCGGTACCTCGATGGGCCTGGCCGGCGAGCTGGTGCCCGGGGTGACCCAGGCGCTGGGCCTGGGCGCCATGGCCGACATCGACGCCGATGTCGCCACGGCGCTGAGCGCCGGCCTGGTCGACGGTGTCACGGCGGGGCTGGGCGCCGATATCGGTGCCAGCATCGACAGCAGTGTCACGAGCGGCCTGACCGGCGGGCTGGTCAACAGCCTGGATGCCGGTGTCAGCGGCAGCCTGGGCAGCAGCCTCAACGGCAATCTCGGCGGTCTGGGCGGGTCCGTCAACGGCGCCGCGGGCGTCCTGGGCGGCCTCGGCGTCCAGTAATCCCGACGGAATCCTGAGACTCCTCCCCATTGGCTCCCCCGGCGTTCGCCGGGGGAGTCCTTCCTGATAACGATCGACGACCGGGGGTGAACGATGAATGTCGTAACGATCAGGGCCATGGCGGTGATCCTGCCGTTGGTGGCCGCGGGCCTCTGCGAATCCGCCGCGGCGCGGGTGTTCGGCAGCCTGGAGAGCGGCTATGCCAGTTTCAGCGATTTCCGGGCGGTGGCCAGCGAGCGCCAGACGATCTCGGAGAGCGCCTATTTCAGCGCCGCGAATGTGGGCGCGTATCGCGCGGTCGGCGGTCGCCGCACGGCCGTGCTGGTAAAAATGGGTTTCCAGGACGTGCGTTTCGACGAGAGCGGGCAGCTCGACAACCGCGTCGTCAATGGCGACCTGGGGCTGTACCACCGTCTCGGCAGCGGCAGCTCGGTGATGCTGCTGGGCGGGTTGCGCCGGCTCGAGTTCGAGGACAGCGACCGCGACGACCGGATCGCATCCGCCCGGCTGCAGTTCCGGAAGCCGTTCCTGACGGTCGAATGGCGCAACGAGGTCTATTACGAGCAAGGTGCCGAGACCACGCTCTCGGGTGAATATGCCGGCTATGGTTTGAGTTCGTCGCTGAGCTGGTCGCCGCACAGCAAGTGGCAGTTCAGTCTCGGCATCGGGGCCAACCGCAACCGCTACGACGGCAGCGTGCAGGTGGTGCGCGAGACCGACGGCGGTCTCCTGCGGCCGCCTCGCCGCGAGGTCGTGGATGTGGAGATCGATCAGAGCGAGGACGTCCTGGGCGGGTTCGTCGGCCTCAAGCGGCGCCTGCGCGACTGGCTCTATCTCAGTGCCTCGGCCGCGCACCGGCGCATACGACCGGAGTCCGGTGACGATCTCGAGGGCGAGACATACTCATTGGCACTGGGGGTGCAGTTCTGAGGGGTGTCTGCAAAACGTCGCGAGCGAAGACAGACCGTAGGCCGGGATAAACGAAAGGTTCCCGGCATCCCCGGCGATTCGCCGAAAACGGGCCTGAAGACCCCTACCCCCGCCGAGGATCACGACGGCGGAAAGCGCCTCGACAAGCGGCCGGCAAGAACATGGACCACAGAGGCGCACGGAGGCGCACGGAGGCGCACAGAGGAAAACGACTGTCGTCCCGGCAGCCGCGGCAGCGGCTATCCGGGACCCAGGGACACGTTCGTCAGGCCAGGGATTGTCGGGATGCCGGATCGACCCAAAGCCTGCTCCGGACACGATCCAGAGCCTCCAGCAAACACCTCGGCGCGCCTCCGTGGTTTCATCTCCCGCCAACCAGGGCAAGAAAATGGACCACGGAGGCGGTGTGCCGCACCGCCTGCCCGGGGCCCGGGTCGGCGGTGCGGTATCCGATCGTGCCGATGCATGGCCGGGATCGCCGTGCACTCCCGGATGATGTCCGGGGCAAGGCGATGACCGCCTTGTCGAGTGCGCCTAGAAGGCGGAGGGGGAGACGCGAGTCGTGGGCTCCGCGATGTGCCCGTTCGGCTCGGCGGTCAGAACGGATAACCGCGGGTGCGAGGGGGTCATGCCCAATGGGTGCTCGCCGGTGGGGGTGAGGCCGCCGTATGCGGCGCCGGCGACGAAGCCGGCGACGAAACCCAGGATCAGCGAAACGACGACCATGGCGGGTACGTTCGAGAGGCGCAGTCTGTCCAACAGGGCTGTCAGTGGTCCGCGCCGCCGTGTCGACAGGGCCTCCCGGTGGATATTGGGCCGCTGTCGGCGTATGTCCCGCATGACCTTGTCGCGGAACTCGCGCGAATCGGACCGCTGCGGGTCACGGGCGAGCCATTCGATAATGGCCTCGTCGGAAAGTTCTTCGGGACGTGATACGTCCCCGTCCTTTTCCTCATCGCCCGGGTCGCGATGACTCATATCTCGGCCCCCATGCGTGCGAGCATGCCCCGCAGCGTGGATACGGCGCGCCAACCGCGCACCTTGGCCGCATCCTTGCTGCACTGGAGTATACCGGCAATCGTGTTGTAGTCGTATTCGTACAGGTAGCGCAGGATGATCATATCGCGATCGCTGCCCCTGAGCTGTTCAAGCGCCCTCTCCAGTATGCGCGAGTTTTGCTGCACCTGTACCTGGCTCTCCAAGTCTGGGGCATCCTGGGCGATTTCCATATCGTCAAAGTCTTCCGTGGTGGTCATTCTCTTCTTGTACGATCGCAGGTAATCCCTGGTTTTATTGAGTGCGATTTTTCCTATCCAGGTGGACAGCTTGCTCTTGCCATGGAACTTGGCGAGATTCTCGTAGGCACTGATGAAGGTCTGGTGCGCCAACTCCTCGACCTGATCCTCGTCGTCGACGAGACGGCCGATCATGGTGCGCACCATGCGCTCGTAGCGCGCCACGATATGACTGAAGCTCCCGGTGTCCCCCAACAAGCACGACTGCACCCAGTGGCGCTCTTGTTCGTCCGACATGTCGTCCCCCGATCCCAAAGCCCCGGGCGCCGATCGCCGGCGGGGCCTTCGGTTTACCTATCCGTAGGACGTCGCGGCGGCCGCGGAGGTAACAGGGAATCTGGCGCGAGAACACGGCACGGGATGCCGCGCGTCCGGCGCGAGGGCGACGGGACGGGGCGGGAGGTATGCGACGGGGACGACGTGCCCCGCCGCGAGCGGGGCACGTCCGACAGGATCAGCGGCCGACGAACTCGGGTTTGCGCTTCTGCAGGAATGCCTGCACGGCCTCGGCGAAGTCGGCGGTGCCCTGGACCTTGAGCTGGGTCTCGGCTTCCAGCTCAAGCTGGGTGGCGAGATCGTTGCCCTCGGCCTCGTCGAGGATGCGCTTGGCCAGGCCCAGCGCCCGCGTGGGACGGGCGGCGAGGGTGCCGGCGAGTTCCCGGGCCGCGTCATCGAGCTCGGCGTCCGGCACCACCTTCCAGATCATGCCCCAGCGCTCGGCCTCGGCGGCGGGAACGGCCTCGCCGGTGAGCACGGCACCCAGGGCGCGGGCCCGGCCGACCAGCCGCGGCAGCATGTAGGTCGAGCCGGCGTCCGGCACCAGGCCGATGTTGGTGAAGATCTGCTGGAAGCTCGCGGATTCGGCGGCGATGATCATGTCCGCCGCCAGGGCCATGCTGGCGCCGGCACCGGCGGCCAGTCCCTGGACGGCGGCGATCACGGGCTTCTCGATCGAACGCATCGCCTGGACCACCGGATGGTAATTGGTACGCAGCGCGGTGGCGGTGTCCATGCCGCTGTCGAAGCCTTCCTTGAGATCGGCGCCGGACGAGAAGGCGCGGCCCGTGGCCCGCACCAGGACGGCCCGCACGGCGTCATCAGCCGCCGCGTCCTCGAGGGCCCGGCGGAACTCCTGCAGCAGCGTGGCATTGAGGGCGTTGAGTTGCTCGGGCCGGTTGAACGTGATTACCGCGACGGCGTCCTCCACGCCGTACTCGATCGCCTCGTAACTCATGTCATCGGATCCTTTGTTCGTGAATTAACCACAGAGGCACAGAGAACACAGAGCGAGAATGAATCACAAAAGGCATCGAACAACAAAGATTAAGAACCACTTTGTGCCCTTGCTCTGTGTCCTCCGTGGCTCTGTGGTTCATCTTTCATCCGGCCAGGGTTTCTCGCCGGGGATCGGCTCGCCGGAGTCGCGCAGCCGGATGGCCTCCTGGAAGCCGTGCGCGGCCGCGTAGTCCTTGAACCATTGCCCCTCGGGGGAGTGCCGGGTGATGCCGTCGAACAGCGTGGCCAGGGTCTGGGTGCTGTTCAGGCCCATGTTGTCGTAGGCCTGATTGACGGTCAGTTTCTGCATCATGAGCTGGCTCTTGGGCACCCCGGCGATGCGGGCCGCCAGGCTCTCCACCCGCCGATCCAACTCCGCGGCCGGCACCGCCTCCAGGACCAGCCCCAGCCGTTCCGCCTCGCGGCCGTCGATCAGGTCGCCGGTGAGCAGCATGCGCTTGGCCCGTTCGGCGCCCAGCCGGTAGACCCACATCGCCGTGGTGGGACAGCCCCAGACCCGCGCCGGCGGATAACCGATGCGGGCGTCCTCGGCCATCACCACCAGGTCGCAGCACAGGGCGATATCGGAGCCGCCCGCCACCGCGTAGCCGTGGACCTTGCAGATCACCGGCTTGTGGCAGCGCCACAGCGACATGAAGTCGTCGGTGTTGGCACGCATCATCCGGTAGTCCAGCGTCGGGTCCCAGGGCATGTCCTGGTTCCAGTCGTGGTCGGATTCGGCGTAGGCCTTGAGATCGTAGCCGGCGCAGAAGGCGTCGCCGGCGCCCGCCAGCACGATGACGTGGACGTTCTCGTCGGCATCGGCGCGTCGCACCGCCTCGCGGATCTCGCCGGGCATGCGCCCGTCGATGGCGTTCAGCCGCTCGGGCCGGTTCAGCGTGATCCGCGCGATCCGCCCGTCGGCCTCGTAAGACAGGGTTTCGAACATGGTGCCTCTATCAAAAGAACCACAGAGGCACAGAGAACACAGAGCCGGAAGGAAACACGAAGGCGTGCAAGATCAAGACAATCAAATGTGATCCAGGCGCCTTGTCCTTCTGTAGCCTGATTCCCGGCTTTCTCGCTCTGTGTCCTCTGTGTCTCTGTGGTTAGTTCACATGGGGATCGGCGCGCTCGACGATCGCCGTCAGGTCCAGGCCCGGGGGCAGGGTGCCGAAGGCCAGGCCGGCGTCGCCGCCCAGGCGCGAGGCGCAGAAGGCGTCGCTGACCGCGGCGTTGCCGGCGCGGATCAGGATCGACGCCTGCAGTGCCAGTGCGATCGATTCGGTGAAACGCCGTGCCGACGGCTCCAACTCCGACCGGTCGCCGGATAGCGCCGCCTGCACCCGCGCCAGGTGCTCGTCGTAGTGGCGGTTCTCGCCCTTGGCCGATCGCAGTTCGGCGACCAGGGCCTCCACGGAATCGGGATCGCGGCCCATGGCCCGGAGCACGTCCAGGCACTGGACGTTGCCGGAGCCCTCCCAGATGGAGTTCAGCGGCGCCTGCCGGTACAGCCGCGGCAGGATGTGCTCCTCGACGTAGCCGGCCCCGCCCAGGCATTCCTGGGCCTCGTTGATCTGCGCGGGCGCCCGCTTGCAGACCCAATACTTGCCGATCGGGGTCATGATGCGGGCCAGGCGTTTGTCGTGCTCGTCGCCGCGGGCGGTGCCGTCGAAGGCCCGCGCCAGCCGCATCGACAGGGCCAGGGCCGCCTCCGACTCCAGCGCCAGGTCGGCCAGGACGTTGACCATCAGGGGCTGCTCGATCAGGCGTCTGCCGAAGGCCTCCCGGTACGTGCAGTGGTGGATCGCCTGGGCCGTGGCGTGGCGCATCAGCCCCGCCGAGCCGAGCATGCAGTCCAGGCGCGTCTGCGCCACCATCTCGATGATCGTCGGCACGCCGCGGCCCTCGGCGCCCACCATCCAGCCGAAGGCGCCGCGGAACTCGACCTCGCTGGAGGCGTTGGACTTGTCGCCCAGCTTGTCCTTGAGGCGCTGGACCTGGATGGCGTTGCGCGTGCCGTCCGGCCGCCACTTGGGCAGCAGGAAGCAGGACAGGCCGGCGTCGGTGTAGGCCAGCACCAGGAAGGCGTCGCACATCGGCGCGGAGAAGAACCACTTGTGGCCGACCAGCTCGTATTCGCCGCCGGGACCCGGCCGGCCGAGCGGGTAGGCGCGGGTGCTGTTGCTGCGCACGTCCGAGCCGCCCTGTTTCTCGGTCATGCCCATGCCCACGGTCAGGCCGCGCTTCTCGCCGGCGGGCCGGCAGGCGGGGTCGTACTCGTTCGCCAGGATGCCCGGCAGCCAGGCTTCGGCGACATCCGGCTGGTGCCGCAGGGCCGGCACGCAGGCATGGGTCATGGTGATCGGGCACATGGTGCCCGACTCGAACTGGTTGTGGATGTAGGTCAGGGCCGAGCGCACCACCTGGGCGCCGTCGCGCTCCGCGGTCCAGGTCAGGCCGTGCAGGCCGTGGGTCTTGGCGATCTCCATCGACCGGTGGTATGCGGGGTGGAATTCGACCTCGTCCAAGCGGTGGCCGTAACGGTCGAACAGGCGCGGCTTGGGCGGGTTCTCGTTGGCGAGCCGGCCGACCTCGACCAGCTCGCCGCCGGCGATTTCGCCGAAGGCCTGCAGCCGGTCCTCGCCCCAGCCGCCGCCTTCGCGGTGCAGGGCGTCGCGCAGGGCGGCGTCGGTGGCGTAGGCGTTGTAGCCCTCCAGGGGCGGCGGCTGGTTCTCGACCGTGTGCGTGGGGCGGGTGATGTCCGGCAGGTCGCCGTTCAGCTCGTGTGCGTTGGTGCTCATGACGTGCTCCTCCCCGCGGCGACCGCGCGCAGGCAGAAGGCGGTCAGGCCTTCCACCAGGTCGTCGGCCGCCGCGTCGTTCGCGGGATGGTCGTAGGCCGGCGTGTCCGGCTTCGGTGACAGGGGGCCCACCAGGGTCTCGTTCAGGGCGCCGACCAGGGCGGCGGCCGCCAGGTCCGGGTCCTGGGCCGCGAAGCGGCCGGCGGCGATGCCGTCCGCCAGGACGTCGCGGATCAGGCGGGCATAGGTGTGGCGGAACAGCAGGCGCTCGGCCTCCACCAGCGGATCGACCGGCTCGGCGAGCAGGGCGTAGGCCAGGCGCGGCGCGCGCAGGGCGCGTCGGGTGAAGGTCTCGACGACCGCGCGCAGGCGCTGCGCCGGGCTGCCGGTGCCGTGCGCCGCGGCATCCACGGCGTCGACCTCGTGCCGGACGACCGAGCGGAAGACCTCGGCACACAGGTCCGCCTTGGAATCGAAATAGCGATAGACCGTGCCCGTGGCCACGCCGGCGTCCTCGGCCACGGCCTGGATCTGGGCGGCGGCGTAGCCGCCGGCCGCGATGCGGTCGCGCGCCGCGCCCAGGATGGCGTCACGGACCGTGCGCTTGCGTGCGCGTACCTTGTCGGTTTCCCGGTAGGCCATGGCGTTCGGGGCCCTCCGTAGATGAATCCGGGTTCATGTCTTTATGGAGTGAATCTGGATTCATCGCGTTTGTCAAGCCGTGCCGGGCACAAAAAAGCCGGGTCGGATTTCCGACCCGGCTTCCGCCGGCGACTGTGTTCCGGGCGGATCAGAGGAAGTCGATCGCCGGACCGTAGACCGGCAGGCCGTCGCCGATGACGATCTCCCCCGCCGTGGGCGAGTTGAGCCGGTACAACTCGAAGCGCAGGTCGCCCTGGAGGGTGGGATCCGGCGCCGGCGGGGCGGGCGGCTCGATGTCGTCGATGCTGCTGCTGTCGCTGCAGGCCGCGAGACCGCCGGTCATCAGGGCGACCACCAGCAGCCATTGCGCGCGGCGGCGCAGCCCGCGGATGCGCACGAGTCCGAGCAGACCGACGAGCAGGCCGCCGGCGAGCACCGGCGGTGTCGCGAACAGTGCGGCCGCGTTTTCCTCGTCCTCGGGTACCCGCAGCACGATCAGGAAGTCCTCGCTGGCGCCGCCGGCGATCGCGCATTGCGGCGCGGTGCAGTCGAAGGCGCGGCCGTCGCCGCTGCCCACCTGGGTCATTTCGCCGTCGTCCAGACGGCCGTCGCCGTCGTCGTCGAGCAGGACGTCGAAATCGAGGTTCTCCAGCTCGTCCGGGTCGTTGGACACGAGCAGGCGCAACGCCTCGACACCGCTGTTGAGGAGCAGTCGCACGTCAAAGCCGTTGACGCTGACGCTGTCCTCGCCTTCGTTGCTCAGCGTGAAGCCCAGGACCGCGAGATCCTCGCCCTGCTCGAAGGCGACTTCATCGGGGCCGTTGCGTTCGACCCGCAGGACGGGGTCGTCCGTCAACTCGTAGCTGCCGGCGTCGCAATCGGCCGTCTCGTCGCCGTCGCCGTCGAACGGGCGCGTGGCGCCGCGCTGATCGAGGTTGTCGATGGGCGCATTGCCGCAGGCCGTCTCGTCGCCGATATCCAGCGCCAGGCTGTCCTCGGCCAGCGGATGCGTCGGCAGGACGCCGCCATAGAGCTTCAGGTCGTCCAGGCCGGGGTCCGACTCGTTGATCAGGCTGTTGTCGTCCGCGCTGACGCTGCCGTCCTCGGCGTCGACCACGACGCTGCTCTCGACGGTAACCGTCGCGCCGCCGTCGGCGAGCGCGATGCCGTCGCCGGCGTCGTTCGCGCTGTTGTCGGCGACGGTGCTGAAACGCAGGGATGCGCTGCCGGCGTCGGACTGGAACAGGGCGCCGCCGAGACCGTCGCGGTCGTTGCCGCCCAGGGCGTCGTTGCTCGAGAGCGTGCTGTTGTCGATGGTCAAGGTGCCGGCATTCCAGATGCCGCCGCCGTCGGCGGCCTCGTTGAAGGCCACGGTGCTGTCGTCCAGCGTGGCGTCGGCGCCGCTCCGGTTGCGCAGGCCGCCGCCGTCGCCCTCGGCGATGTTGCGGCTTTCGATCTGGGGCGCGCCCAGGAACACCCGGGTCAGGGTCAGCGTGCCGGAGTTGTCGATGCCGGCGCCGTGGAAGCCGTCGTTCCGGCCGATCTCCGTGTCGGCGATATCGAGATCGCCGGTATTGAGGATGGCAGCACCGCCGGCGTTCTCGCCGTTCGCCTGATTGGTATAGAAACGGCTGTCGGCGATCGTGCCGCCGCCGCTGTTGAACAGGCCGCCGCCGCCGGTGACCGCGGTTTCATCCTCCGTGTCCTCGCCGCGAGCGGTGTTGTTCAGCACGTCGCTGCCCTGGATGTCCGGGGTGCCGGCATTCCAGATGCCGCCGCCGTCGGTCTGGGCGAGGTTGTTGATCACCGTGCTGTCGACGACCGTGATATCGCCGGCGTCGACATAGATGCCGCCGCCGAAGCCGGGAATCTCGGGCAGGGTGCCGTCCGAGCTCTCGGTCTCGGGCTGGCCGGCTCGGTTCGAGCTCAATGCCACCGTGTCCAGCTCGACCGTGCCGCCGGTGCTGGCGAGGCCGCCGCCGCGATGACCGGTGTCGCGCAGGAATTCCTTGGTCGTGATGCCGGTGTTGGAGCTGACCGTGGCGAAGGTCAGGCGCAGGGTGCCGCCGTCGTTGAACAGGCCCGCGCCGCCGGCGACGTCGCCGGTCTCGCCGAGGGCAAAGGCGTTGTTGCCCTGGATGGTGGCGCTGCGCAGCTCGACCGTGCCCGAGGTCCAGATGCCGCCGCCGCTGACCGTGGCCTCGTTGCTGTTGAAGGTGACCACCCGGCCGGCGACGGTACCGGCGGTGCTGTGCAGACCGCCGCCGTCGCCGAGCACGATGTCGTCCTCGTCGTTGTCGTTGCCGGCGGCGTTGCCGGACAGGCTGGTGTTGTCCAGGGCGATGGTGCAGTCGGCCGAGAAGAAGTCGGACTCGGCCGCCGCGGGGCAGCCGCCCGTGATCGCCGCGGTGGATTCGTTGGCGAGACCGCCGCCCGCATGCCCGGCGACGCTGGCGCGGATACTGCTCTCGGACATGGTGAGCGTGCCGCCGGCGGCGACGAAGATGCCGCCGCCCTGGCCGGCGCCGGTATCCTCGTTCAGGGCGAGGCTGTTGGTGATGTTGACCCCGTCCAGGGTCAGGGGTGCGTTGTTGGACAACAGGATCGAGCCGCCCCGCGGGTCGGCGGGCGGGGCGCAGCCGCCGTTCATGTCGATATCGGTCAGGGTGGCGGCGGAACGGACCTCGAATATCCGGATCGGCGGGCGCGGGGTCTCGTCGTCGCCGGTGTCGCACACGAAATTGTTGCCGTTCTCGTTGCCCAGGGCCTCGATCACGACGTCCCGGTCTTCCTCGCTGTCCTCGGGATTCACGATGCGCCCGTCGATCGTCAGCGCATTGTCGGCGTCCTCGATCACGAGTTGCTCGCGCTGGGTCAGCTCCAGCCGCTCGCCATCGTCGATCGCCGGGTAGAGGGCCGTATCGAAGACAATGGTGTCGTCGCCGTAGGCGCCGTCGGCCGGGCAGTCGGTATCCGCGTTGCCGTCGGCGTCGGCACTGTCCGCATTGGCGTCGGCGATCGCCGCGCGCAGGGTGCAGGCGCCGGTCTCGGCGGTGTCCGAGTCGGCGAGCGTGGTCACCGTGAGGGTCGCGGCGAACGCCCCGGGGCTGAGCACCGCGAGCAGCAGGGTGGACAGCAGGGCGGCCAAGCGGCGGCCGCCGGCCGGCCGGACGCGGGAATGACTGGTGGCGGGAACGATCATGTGACTGATGTCCTCGTGTCGGTTGCGCATGCGTTATTTCTCGGACGCGGCGTGGCCGCGCGCCTTTACGAAAGCTGCCGATGCTAACACCGATGGCACGCCAACGGTGCAGGGGATACAGTTGGGGCGATACAAGACGAGAGACCACGGAGGAGCCCATGAGTTCGACCGCACGCGACATGACCGATGTCCGCAGCCAGGTCACCGAGGAGGAATGGCGGCTGCGGGTCGACCTGGCCGCCTGCTATCGCCTGGTGGCGCATTTCGGCTGGGACGACCTGGTCTTTACCCACATATCGGCCCGGGTGCCGGGGCCCGAGCACCATTTCCTGATCAATCCCTACGGCATGTTCTTCGAGGAGATCACGGCCAGTTCGCTGGTGAAGATCGATCTCGACGGGCGCAAGGTCATGGAGTCGCCCTACGAGACCAACCCGGCCGGCTTCACCATCCACAGCGCCATCCATGCCGCCCGCGAGGACGCCCAGTGCGTGCTGCACCTGCACACGCCGCACGGCATCGCGATCTCGGCGCAGGACGAGGGTCTGCGGCCGATCTCGCAGCAGTCGCTGTTCGCGATCGCCTCGCTCGGCTACCACGATTACGAGGGCGTGGCCCTCAACGAGGACGAAAAGCCGCGGCTGGTGCGCGATCTGGGCGAGGCCAACAACCTGATCCTGCGTAACCACGGCCTGCTCACCGTGGGCCCGACCGTGGCCGACGCCTTTCTGGCGATGTATATCCTGGAGACATCCTGCCGCATCCAGGTGCTGGCTCAGAGCGGCGGCAAGGCGCTGACGGAAGTGCCGGACCAGATCGTCGCCGGTATCAAGGCGCAGGCCGACAAGGTCACCCGCGGTCTCGGCGGCTCGCTCGCCTGGCCCGGACTACTGCGCATGCTCGACCGCCGCGATCCTTCTTATCGGGAATAGCGAGGCCGCAAAAACGAACCACAGAGACACAGAGGGCACAGAGTTCAAAAGGTAAACGACGACTAACGCCCGCATGCCTCATGCATGTCGTGTCTTGATGGCCATATGCCTCTGTGTTCTCTGTGTCTCTGTGGTTAGTGGTTTCCTTGCGGCAGTTTGAATTCGGCAATGGACATAAAAACGGCCCGGGGGTTGCCCGGGCCGCGGACGCGATACGGGGCATCCCCCCGAAATCGCCCGATAGCGGTTGTCTACTTCAGGTCGGACAGCGTCAGGTTGGTACGGTTCTCCCAGCGCTGTCGGATCCGCGCCTGATCGGCCGCCGGCAGGGAGATCAGGCCCAGACCCTTCAGGTAGCCCTCGTCCGAGATCATCTGCGGGCTCACGAACAGGTCCACGTAGGCGTCGAGCCCCGGCACTTTGCCGATGTGCGCCTTCTTCACGTAGAAGAACAGCGAGCGCGACACCGGGTACTCGCCGGAGCTGATCGCGGCGCGCTCCGGCGCCACGCCGTCGATGGTGGCGGGGTCGACCTTGTCCTTGTTCTCCTCCAGGAAGGAGTAGCCGAAGATGCCCAGGGCGTTGGCGCTCTGCGCCAGCTTCTGCACGATCAGGTTGTCGTTCTCGCCCGAAGGCACGTAGGCGCCGTCCTGGCGGATCTTGGTGTAGGCGCCGCCGTAGCCGTCGATGTTCTCCGAGCCGTGCTCCATCACCAGCTCCTCGAAGGCGTCGCGCGTGCCCGAGGAGGTCGGCGGGCCCATCACCAGGATCTCCTTGTCCGGCAGCGAGGCGTCGATGTCCGACCATGTCTCGTAGGGGTTGGCCACCAGCTCGCCGTCCATCGGCACCTTGTCGGCCACCGCCAGGGTGATCTGCTCGCGGGTGAGCGCCCATTGCGGCTGACCCTTCTGGTAGGCCAGCACGATGCCGTCGTAGCCGATCTTGATCTCGACGATGTCCTCGACGCCGTTATCGCGGCACATCTCGAACTCGGAGGGCTTCATGCGGCGCGAGGCGTTGGTGATGTCCGGGTGCGTCTCGCCCACGCCCTGGCAGAACAGCTTCATGCCGCCGCCCGAGCCGGTGGACTCGATCACCGGGGTCGGATAATCGGTGGTCGCGCCCAGCTCCTCCACGACGTAGCTGGCGAAGGGATACACCGTGGACGAGCCCACGATGCGGATCTGATCGCGGTCGAAGGTTCCGCCTTCGGCGGCGGACTGTTGTGCGGTCTCGCCGCTGCCGTCCTGGCCCTGACCGCAGGCGGCGAGGCCCAGGGCGACGGCCGCGGCCAGGCCCGCGATACCCCATTGATGACGGTTGGTGTGGCTCATTTGCTCCGCTCCCTCGCGGCGGTTGATCGTCTCGTTTCCGGAATCCGTGCCCCGCCACCCGTGTGCGCGGGGCCATGCCGAGGCGCAGATTGGCAAAGGAATGTGAAGGAAATATGACAGCAATGTAACAAAAGGCCGGTCGCCGACGTTTATCGGGCGTCCGTCGCCGCCAGACGGCGCACCGGGGCGAACTCGCCGACGAAGCCGATTTCCGGCACCAGCCAATGCCCGGTGCCGGCATATACCGTCTTCTGCGCGTGCATGATCAGGCTGCATACATCGGCGGCGGTGGCGCCGCCGCGGTTGACGATGATGTTGGCATGCCGCGACGAAATCTCCGCGCCGCCGGCGCGCAGACCCTTGAGGCCGCACTCGTCGATCAGGCGGCCGGCGCCGATGCCCTCGATCTTGCGGAAGATGGAGCCGGCCGAGGGTTCGGTGTCCAGCGGCGGATGGCGCTGGGCGCGCCAGTCCAGGTTGGCGGCCATGATCTCGCGCATGCGCGCCGGTTCTCCGGGCGTGAGCGCGAAGGTGGCCTTAAGCACCAGATCGTCGCGGTGGTGGAGGATCGAATCGTCGTAGCCGAAGCGGAAATAGTCGCGGTCCACCGTGCGGCGCTCGCCCTCGGCGGACAGGATTTCCGCCGATTCGAACACCTCGGCGATGAACAGGGTCCGCTCGCGCTCCGGCGGCGGTGACAGGAAATGCAGGTTCTGCCACAGGGCGCCACCGACCGTGGAGGGGATGCCCACGAAGTGTTCCAGGCCCGACAGGCCGTGGGCGACCGCGGCCTCGATCACGTCGGGATACATGGAGGCGCCGCTCTCGACCGCGAGACGGTTGTTCTCGAATGCCAGGTGCGCCGCGCGGTTTCGGATCACCAGGCCGGGGTGGCCGTGGTCGCCGACCAGGATGTTGGCGCCCTCGCCGAGCAGGAAGAAATCCACCTCCAGCGCCCGCG
This sequence comes from Salinisphaera sp. PC39, assembly GCF_040361335.1. Lineage (NCBI taxonomy): Bacteria > Pseudomonadati > Pseudomonadota > Gammaproteobacteria > Salinisphaerales > Salinisphaeraceae > Salinisphaera > Salinisphaera sp. PC39. The sequence goes on from NZ_APNM01000002.1 coordinate 135,785, forward strand.
CGGCGGCGACCGCGGTCGCCAGTTCGTCGGCGGTGCGGGCTTCGTAGAACAGCGCCGCCGGTCCGCCGATGCGGAAGGTCGTGAACGGCGCGAGTTCGATGTCGCGGCGCAGGCCGGGGCCGAGGCGCGCGGCCAGGGCGTCGGCTTGTTCCTCGGTGACGGGTCGGACCTTGGGCATGTGGCGGTTCGGGCGTGTCGGTGCGCGTGTCGCGGCGTGTCCGGCGACGATTATGCCGCATCGGCCGCGACGGTCGAGGCGGACCGCCCCCGGATGCCCCGACACCCCCTCGCCTCTCGCGGCGCAATCCAGTATGTTGGCGGCCGATTCGAGTTTCGCCGGATATTCGACATGACGTTCGCCAATAGTTTCCAGCCGCCGACCCGCATCCTCATGGGCCCCGGGCCGTCCGACGTGCACCAGCGGGTGCGCGAGGCCCTGGCGCGGCCCACCATCGGTCACCTGGATCCGGAGTTCATCCGCTTGATGGACGAGATCAAGGCGGGGCTACGGCGCGTGTTCGACACCGCCAACGAGATGACGCTGCCGATCTCGGGGCCGGCCTCGGCGGGCCAGGAGGCCTGTATCGTGAACCTGCTCGAACCGGGCGACAAGGCCGTGATCTGCATCAACGGCGTGTTCGGCGGCCGCCTGCAGGACATGGCCCGGCGCGCCGGCGCCGAGGTCGTGACCGTGGAGCAGGAGTGGGGACGGGCCGTGCCGCCCGAGGCGCTGGAGGAGGCCCTGGCCGCCAATCCGGACGCCAAGATGGCGGCCTTCGTGCACGCCGAGACTTCGACGGGCGCCCTGTCGGACGCGCGCGCCCTGGCCGAGGTGGCGCGTCGCCACGACTGCCTCGTGTTGGCCGACACCGTGACCTCGCTGGCCGGTGTGCCCGTGCGCGTCGACGACTGGGGCCTGGATATCGTCTACTCGGGCACCCAGAAGTGCCTGTCCTGCCCGCCGGGCCTGTCGCCGGTGACCTTCTCGCCGGCCGCGCGCGAGGCCATGGCCGCGCGCCGCGTGCCCGTGCAGTCCTGGTTCCTGGACCTGTCGTTGTTGACCGCCTATTGGGGCGGCGAGAAGCGTAGCTACCACCACACCGCGCCGGTGAACGCCCTCTACGGCCTGCACGAAGCCTTGCTGATGATCGACGAGGAAGGCCTGGATGCGATCTGGGCGCGGCATCGCCGTTGCCACGAGGCGCTGGTCGCGGGGCTGGAGGCGATGGGTCTGTCGTTGGCCGTGCCGGTCGCCGAGCGCGTGCCGCAGCTCAACGCCGTGACCGTGCCGGAGGGCGTCGACGAGGCCGAGGTCCGCCGGCGCCTGTTGGTCGACCACAACCTCGAGATCGGCGCCGGGCTCGGTCCGATGGCGGGCAAGATCTGGCGCATCGGGCTGATGGGGCAGAGCGCCACGCCGCGCCATGTCCGTTATTGCCTGACGTCCCTGGAATCGGTGCTCACGGCGATGGGCGCGCCGGTCAATCGCGGCGAGGCGGTCGCGGCGGTCGAGGCGCTGGGGATTTGAACGAACCGTTTCCAGTTGCCAGTTTCGTGTTTCGAGCCGGCCCTCGGGCGCCCTCTCGCAACGCGAAACTGGAAGCTGGCAGCCCGGTCACGCGATGACCGTCGCCGTCTTCGACCTGGACGAGACCCTGACCGGGCGCGACAGCTTCCGGCGGTTTCTCACGGGCTACCTGCGTCGCCACCCGGGCCGCGTCTGGCGCCTCCTGCTGCTGGTGCCGGCATTGCCGCTCGCGGCGAGCCTGCCGCGGGCCGGGCAGAATCGGCGCACGCGGATCAAGCAGGCGATGTTGAAGGCCTTCCTCGGGGGGACGCGTCGGGCGGAGGTCGCCGCCTGGTCTGCGGAGTATGCGGCGTTTGTCGCCGACACCGATCTGCGTCCGGGGTGCCTGGAGGCCCTGCGCGGGCACCAGGCGAACGGTGACCGCGTGGTGCTGGCCACCGCCAGTTTCGATGTCTACGTCGAGCCGCTGGCGCGGCGGCTGGGCATCGATGAGGTCGTCTGTTCGCGCGTGGCCTGGGACGCGGCCGGCCGCCTGGCCGGCATCGACGGTGGCAACTGCCGCGATCACGAGAAGCTGCGCCGGGTCCGGGCCCTGTTGGGCGATGACGGTGCCGGCGTGATCGCCTATTCCGACTCTCATGCCGATCTGCCGCTGCTGGCGTGGGCGGAGACAGGCATCGCGGTCTCGCCCACGCCGCAGTTGGCGTCGCGGGTCGGGGAACTGGGGCTGACGGTGCGCGACTGGTAACGCCCGCCGGCCGTCCGTGGCCTCGCGGATCATGCCGCTTCAATCCCCGGCGCTTTCCTCGGGCTCGATCGAGAAGACCCCCGGCCGGTCGCTGTCCACATAGGTCACGCTGACCTCGCTCTGGCTCAGACTGAGGCCCAGGAGATCGAAGAGGGGCTCAAGGATGAGATCGAGACCCTCGAAGATCGACCCCAGCAGCGAGAACACCAGGTCCAGCGGCTCGGCAAGCCCCAGCGTGTTGAGCAGGGTGAACAACGGATTGAGCAGAAGGTTGCCCAGCAACCCGTCGAATGGTTGCTCCTCGAACAGATAGTCGCTCAACCCCGACTCCAGGGAATCGAGGAGGCTGGACAGGCTTTGCCCCGTGTCCGCTTCCAGAGTTTGCGTGTTGGCCGCCGAGGGCTCGTCGAGCGTGGGCACGAACGGGCCGTCGTAATAGAGCGGGGTCTCGCTCTGGTCGGCGCCGGCCGTGAGGTTCTGCGGCAGGTTGATGCTGACCAAATCGGCGAAACCGAGCACGCGTACGTCCAGCAGTTCCCCCGAGCTTGCCTGCGGATTGGGGTCGAACACGTTGTCGAATTCGCCCACGCCGAGTCGCAGCAGGCCGGGGTTGGCCTGCACGGTGGCCGACGGTTGCGCGTTGCTCGGCCCGGCGCAGGCGATGCGGTCCAGGATGGCGTAGCTCTGGCCCGCCTGGACGAAGAGCGGCAGGTAGAGCTCGACGCGGACCAGGCCGACGTTGAGGACCGCGTTGGCGGTCAGTTCCAGGTTGACCTGCGCGGTGCTCGCCCAGGTCCGGGCGCCGTCGTTGGTGCTGCCGTTATCCGTCGTGTTCTCGCCGGCATCGGGGTCGTCGTAGCCGGGTCGACCGATGCCGGAGGCCTGGGGCGGTTCGACCACGCCCAGGCGCAGGTCGATGTCGATATCCACGCCGGGAATGCTGCTGAGCGCCCCGAGCAACGGATCGGTGACGCCCGATCCCAGTTCCACCGCCGCGTTGCGGCTGTTGCCTACGGTCTGGGCCAGGGCCGGGAGCAGCCCGAGCACGTCGATCGGCACGTCCGCGGCGGCTCCCTCGGTGCCGGCTTCCACGTTCAGGATATCGCCCAGCGAGACATCGACGTTCGAGCTGACGCCCGCGCCGATGCCGTCGATGATGTTCCCGGCCGTGGTGCCGCCCGGTGTGCTGCCGACCGCGTCGCCCAGGTTCTGCAGCAGTTGCCCCGGTGTCAGCTCCAGCGCCAGGAGTTCGGCGGTGGTGGCGGCCTGCGTGGTCACGTCGAGCAGGTCGGCCAGGGTTACGTTGACGTCGGCCAGGGCCTGGTAGTCCAGCAGGCTGAGGTTCAGGTTGGTATCCAGCAACCCGCCGAGCACGGCATTCAGGACGACGCTCTGTTGGCTGTCCAGGTCGGCGAGATTGGAGGCCACCGCGACACTGCCCACCGGCTGCCGGGCGGCGGCCGCGGTCGCCGTGAGCACGCGATCGCCGCCGGCGAACAGCGAGGTCAACAGGGTCGGCAGCGGCCGTTGCAGGCGCACCTGGACGGCGTCCGCCTCGCGCGCGTCCGCGGCGGCGCGGCCCGTGGTGAAGCTGCGGAAACCGCCGTCGCTGTCGACGTTGCCGAGCGTCACGGTCCGGGTGATGACATCGTTGCCGTCGCCGAAATTGGCCTGGAGGCTGTCGTTCACCGCCGTCGACGCGGCGGCCTGGAAGTCGCCCGGCTGGTCGCCGCAGCCGCTGATGGCACTCGCGGCGTCCAGCGCGGCCACGTCCGCCAGTTTCTGGAGTTGGTTGTGGGCGGCATACAGCCGGCCCACCTCGATCGCCAGTGCCATGCAGGTAAGCAGGGCGACCAGGAAACCGGCCACGATGATCAGGGTCGCGCCGCGTTGCCGGCCGGGCAGGGGCGGTCCGCCGGCGCGTATGCATCGGTCATAGTTCATGGGAGGACTCCAAAGTTTCAGAACCATGCCCGGACGGAGCGCCCGGCCGTGCCGACAAGGCCGCGGCAGCGCTCGACGCCGGCGGCCGCCGCCGTGTCCGCGGCGGCGGCTGAATTCCGGTTGCGTGACGATGCCTACAGGTCGGGCATCCTCATTCCTACGTTATCGGAGTTTTGCAGAGAAGCTTGATCCCCACAATGTGCATGCGTCGGGGACCCGGCGTAGAATGCGCGCCCCCGACGCCGTCGGCATTGAATCGTATATGTCCGAGGATCCGAGCCGAATCGAGTACCGCCTCGAGCCGAGCGAGCCGCGCGCCCACCGGGTGATCGTCACCTGTACGGTGGCCCGGCCCGACCCGGCCGGGCAGGCGTTCTCCTTGCCGGCCTGGATTCCCGGCAGCTACGTGATCCGCGACTTCGCCCGCAACATCCAGGCCCTGCGGGCCGAGGCCGGCGGCACGCACGTCGCGGTCGAGCGGCGCGACAAGCAGACCTGGGTCTGCGCCCCCTGCGACGGTCCGCTCACCGTGCATTACGAGGTGTATGCCCTGGACCCGTCGGTGCGCGCGGCCTATCTCGATCATCGCCGCGGCCTGTTCAACGGCACTTCCGTGTTCCTGCGTCCCCACGGCGCGGACGACCGGCCCTGCCGGGTGGAGCTCGTGCCGCCGCCGGCCGACGGCGGTGCCTGGTCCGTGGCGACGACGCTGACGGCGGAGGAGACCGATGCCGCGGGCTTCGGGACCTACCATGCCGCCGACTATGCCGAGCTGATCGACCATCCGGTGGCGATGGGCCCGGCGCTGGAACGTGTCGAATTCGATGTCGCCGGCGTCCCGCACGCCTTCGTGCTGACCGGCGAGGCCGCCTGCGATCGCGACCGGCTGGCAGCCGACCTCGCGGCCGTTTGCCGGACCCAGGCCGATTTCTTCGGCGAGCTGCCCGTGAGGCGCTACCTGTTCCTGGCCCAGCTCGGGGGCGGCGGCTACGGCGGCCTGGAACACCGTGACTGCAGCGTGCTCGCGCTGCCGCGCGAGGCCCTGCCCGCCGGCGATGCGGAACGGCGTGGCGATGCCTATCTGAACCTGCTCGGGCTGTGCAGCCACGAGTATTTCCATCTCTGGAACGTCAAGCGCATCCGGCCGCGCGCCGTGGCCGAGAGCGACCTGGCCGCCGAATCGCACTTCGAGGACCTCTGGGCCTACGAGGGCGTGACCTCCTATTGCGACGACCTCGCCCTGGTCCGGGCCGGCTTGCTGACGCCGGCGGCGTATCTCGAGCGGGTGGCGCGTGCCGCGACCCGGCTGGAGCGCACGCCCGGCCGCCACCGCCAGTCGCTGGCCGAGTCCAGCTACGATGCCTGGACCAAGTTCTACCGGCCGGATGCCAACACGCCCAACGCCGTGGTCAGCTACTACCTCAAGGGGGCGCTGGTCAGCCTGTGCCTGGACCTGCACCTCCGGGCCGAGACCGATGGCGCGGTCGATCTCGGCAGCGTGATGCGCGCGGCCTGGCACGCCCACGGCCGTCATGGCGAGCCGGTGCCGGAGCACGGTCTGGAATCGCTGGCGGAGGAGGCGTCCGGTGTCGATCTCTCGGAGTTCTTCGCGCGCTTCGTGCACGGCCGCGAGGATCCGCCCCTGGCCGACTATCTGCAGCCCTTCGGCGTGCGCTGCGAGCGTCGGGCGCCGTCCGATCCCGGCGAGGCGGCCCAGTCCGCCCTGGGATTACGGCTGGAGGCTGCGGATACGACCCGCGTGGCACACGTTCTGGACGGCGGCGCCGCCCAGCGCGCGGGATTGTGCCCCGGCGACCGGCTGGTGGCGCTGGCCGGCCTGACCGTCTCCGGCGGCACGCTGGCCGCCCGCCTGCGGCCCTATCCGGCGGGCGTGACCCTGCCGCTGCACGTGGTCCGCGGCGAGGAGTTGCTCTGCCTGGACCTGACGGTGGCGCCACCGCCCGCCGATACCTGGCATCTCGCGCCTGATCCCGGGGCCGGGGACGCCGCCCTGGCACGCCGGCGTGCCTGGATCGGTGGCTGACATGAGCGAGCCCCGCCCCGAGCACTGGGTACCGGCGTCGGCGGCGGCCACGCTGCCGGAACTGTTCAATGCCCGCGTGGCGCGCACGCCCAAGGCGCCCGCCTATCGTTATTTCGACGTGCCGGCGCGGCGCTGGCGCACGCTGACCTGGGGCGAGATCGCGGCCCGGGCGGCGCGTTGGCGGGCGGGTTTCGCCGCACTCGGTCTGGCGCACGGCGATCGCGTGGCCATCCTGTTGCGCAACGAGCCCGACTGGGTGGCCGTGGACCAGGCGGCGCTGGCCCTCGGCCTCGTGACCGTGGGCCTGCATTGCAGCGATACCGCCGCCGCGAACGCGCGCCTGATCGCCGACGCCGGCGCACGCGCGGTCGTGGTCGCCAAAGGACGCTGGTGGCGTGCGGTGGCCGGCGCCGATGCCGACGCCCTGCCGGATGTCCAGTGCGCGGTGACCCTCAACGCCGACGATGCGGGCGACGACCGTCTGCGGGCGGTCGCGGACTGGTTGCCGGCGAAAGGCGACACGGCGGCGCCGCGCTGCGCGCCCGACGACCTGGCGGCCCTGATCTACACCTCGGGCACCACGGGTAATGCCCGCGGCGCCATGCTGACGCATGCCAACCTGGTCTGGAATGCCTACGCCTGCGCGGACGCCGTGCGGATCGAGGGCAGCGAGCGCCTGATCTCGGTGTTGCCGCTGGCGCACGCCTTCGAACGGACCGTCGATTGCTACCGGGGGCTGATCACCGGCGCCACCCTGTCCTTCTGCCGTCACCCGCGGTTCCTCAAGCCTACCCTGATGCAGGAGCGACCCACGGCCATGATCGGGGTGCCGCAGATATACGAACGCTATTACACCGAGTTGCACCGCTGGCTCGGGCGCCGCCCCCGGGTCTTCCGGCGGCTGGTCCAGTTCACCATGGCCCTGGGCTGGTCGGTGTTCCAGCGCCAGCAGGGACAGGGGCCGCGCCGTTTCCGGCACCTGCTGTGGCCTTTCCTGCGGCGTACGGTCGCGGCGCCCTGCCTGCGGCCGTTCGGCGGGCGGCTGGAGGTCGCGGTATCCGGCGCCGCGGCGTTGCCGCAGCCGGTGGCACGCACCCTGCTGGGACTCGGGTTGCGGGTACAGCAGGGCTACGGGCTGACCGAGGCGTCCCCGGTGGTCAGCGTGAACCGGGCCGACGACAACGATCCCACCAGCGTGGGCACGCCGCTGGCCGGCGTGGAGACCCGGCTGGGCGCGGACAACGAGCTCTGGGTCCGCAGTCCCGGCGTGATGCGCGGCTACTGGAACGATCCGGAGGCCACGGCCGCCGTGCTCGAATCCAACGGTTGGCTGCGGACCGGCGACAAGGTCAGCCGGCTCGACCAGAAGCGGTTGTACCTGACCGGTCGGGTCAAGGAAGTGATCGTGATGGCGACCGGCGAGAAGGCATCGCCGGAGCCGATCGAGGCCGCGCTGACGCTCGATCCCATGATCCGGCACGCCGTGATCGTCGGCGAGGCGCGGCCCTATCTCGCCGCGATCCTCGAATGCGACGCCGACCTGGTCGCCGGAGAGTTGGAGAAACTGGGCCTGAGCGCCGACGAGCCCGGTTGCCTGGCCAGCCCGCGCCTGGAACGGGAGATGCTGCGCCGCGCCGCGCGTCAGCTCAAGGCCTACCCGGCGCACGCCCAGGTGCGGCGCGTGAGCGTGACCACCGACGAATGGACGGTTCAGAACGCGTTGCTGACCCCGACCGACAAGGTCCGCCGTCGCGCCATCGCGCGGCGCTACGGCAGGGAGATACGGCGGCTCTACGGTCATCGCGCCGTGCCGGAGAAAACCGACTTTTCCTATAATGTGAACGTGGAATAGCCCACGCCCGCCGACACGCCGCCCATGACCGTCCAATACATCGCCGCCGCCGTCGCCGTGCTCCTGGCCTACCTGCTGGGCTCGCTATCGGGCGGCCTGCTGATCGGGCGGCTGCTGGGCCGCGAGGATCTGCGCCTGAGCGGCAGCGGCAACGCGGGCGCCACCAACGCCCTGCGCACGGGCGGGCGGGGCTACGGCGCGGCCGTGCTGCTGTTCGATCTCGCCAAGGGCGTCCTGGCGGCGGCCTTCCTGCCGCTGCTGGCGCCGTTCCAGTGGCTGGCCTTCGCCTGTGGCGCGGCCGCGGTCATCGGCCATGTCTACCCCGTGTTCTACGGTTTCGCCGGCGGCAAGGGTGCCGCCACCCTGATCGGCGTGCTGCTGGTGCTGGCGCCGGCCGCGCTTCTGCCCGCGCTCGCGGTCTGGCTGTTGTGTCTGGGGCTGACCGGCTATGTCGGTCTGGCGACCGTCCTCGGCATGACCATCGTGGCCGGCGCGCTGGTCCTGTGGCACGGCATCGCCGCCGAGTCCCTGTTCGGTGTCGTCATGTGGGCGCTCACGGTCTATACTCACCGCGGCAACCTGCAGCGCACCCTGGCGGGCGACGAGAACCGCTTCGAGCGCGCCATGATCCTGCGACGCCCGCGATGAGGCTGCTGGAGCTGTTATCCGACGGCGCCTGGCACAGCGGCACCGCCCTGGCTTCGGCATTGGGCGTCTCCCGCGCCGCGGTATGGAAGCAGGTCCAGGCGGCGCGCGACCTGGGTGCGCCCGTGCAATCGGTGCGCGGGCGCGGCTATCGGCTGCCCGGCGGCTACCGGCCCCTGGACGCGGCGGCGATCCGGTCCGACCTTTCGGCGACCGCGGCGGCCGTGCTGGAGGACCTGGAAGTGCTGGCCAGCGTCGACTCCACCAGCAGCTACCTGCTGCGGCGCGACGACGTCGACAACGCGGCCTGTTTCGCCGAGCACCAGACCGGCGGCCGGGGCCGGCGCGGGCGTGCCTGGGCCTCGCCGTTCGGGGCCAATCTCTACTTCTCCGTGGTTTGCGGCTTCGATCCCGCGCCGCCGGCGGTCGGTGCCCTGTCGCCAGCGGTGGGCATCGCCCTGGCGCGGGCCCTGCGCGAGCTGGGTGCCGGGACGGTCGGGGTCAAGTGGCCCAACGATCTCGTCGCGGACGGGGCCAAGCTCGGCGGCATCCTGCTCGAGCACCGCGGCGAGGCGGCCGGCGGCTGCCGCATCGTTGTCGGTGTGGGGCTCAACGTGGACGCCGCGCCGGGTGCGGACGACGGTGTCGATCAGGCCACGGCGCGTCTCTCGGACCTGGCGTCGCCGTTGCCCGAGCGCAACCGCCTCGCGGCGGTGCTGCTCGACGCCGTGCTGCGCGCCGCGGCGGATTTCCGCTCCCGCGGCTTCGCGCCGTTCCGCGAGACCTGGTCCGAGTTCGATGCCCTGCGCGACCGCGACGTCTGGTTGGAGACGGGCGAGTCGCGGATCGCCGCGCGGGCGGTCGGCGTCGCCGACGACGGCGCCCTATTGGCCGAGGTGGACGGCGAGACGCGGCGCTTCTATGCGGGTGAGCTGAGTCTGCGCCCCCGGCGATGAACCTGCTGCTAGATATCGGCAATACCCGCGTCAAATGGGCCCGGGCCGACGGCGAGCGCCTGCGCGACTCGGGCTCGATCGCCCATCGCGAAGACCCTGCCTGGTCCGCGCGGCTGCCGGCGGAACGACCGGCCGCGGTGTGGGTCGCCAGCGTCGCCGACTCGGCGGCGGTCGAGAGCCTAGCCGCGCACGCCGGCGACCGGTGGGCGCTGACGCCGCGCGTCGTCCATAGCACGGCCCGCGCCTGCGGCGTGCGCAACGCCTATGCCCGGCCCGAGAGGCTGGGGGTCGATCGCTGGCTGGCCTGTATCGGGGGATACCATCGCGGCGCCGGTTCCGTGCTGATCGCGGACGCCGGTACCGCCCTGACCCTGGATTTCGTGGCCGCGGACGGCCGGCACCGCGGCGGCCTGATCACGCCGGGCGTCGCCACCATGCGCGCGGCGATCGCCGGCGGGACCCGCGTACGGGCCGAGCCGGGGGAGTTCGAGCCGGCCTGGCTCGCCGACGACACCGATCCTGCCGTGGCCCTGGGCACCCTGCAGTCGGCCCTGAGCCTGATCGGCAACGCCCGCCGGGCTCTGGCGCCCGAGCGCCTGCTGCTGACCGGTGGCGAGGCCGACCTGCTGGCACCGCATCTCGACACGGCCTGGGAGCGGGTGCCGACCCTGGTCCTGGAAGGCTTGGCACGCTTGGCCGCCGCGGGCGACAATAGCGCCTGACCGCCCGCAACGGGCGTTGTCCGCAGGGACATGCTGGCGTAGCTCAGTTGGTAGAGCAGCTGATTTGTAATCAGCAGGTCGCAGGTTCGACTCCTGTCGCCAGCTCCATTCACGACAGGGTCCTTTCTGGACACAATGGCCGGCACGCGCCCTATCCGCCGGTGCCCCGGCCGATTCTCCAACACGGCCAGATGGCGCGCCTTGGTTGTTGTCTTATACATAAGACATATGTAGCCTAATGTCTTACTTGTAAGACATGTTCGTTAAGCCGTATGGCCAGGGCCAATACTCGTGCGTATTCCGCCTACACACAACAGGCTATCCGCCTGTTGGGCATGCAGATTCGTGCCCATCGGCTGGAGCGGCGCATGACCACCGCAGAATTGGCTGAGCGCGCGGGTATTTCTCGCGACATGCTCTACCGCGTGGAAAAGGGTGACCCGCGGGTCACGCTTGGCGTCGCGTTCGAGTTGGCCGCCATTGTCGGTGTTCCCTTGTTCGAGGCGGAGCCCGGGGCACTGCAGGCGCGCGCGGTGCAGATGGCCGAGAAGCTGCGTCTGCTGCCCGGGGCTGTTCGCAAGCGGCCGGCGGAGCCGAAGGATGACTTCTGAGAACGAAGTCTACGTCTGGGTCTGGCTTCCCGGCCGAACCGAACCGGTGGTAGCTGGCCGGCTGGCGTCAACGGCGAGTGGTCTGCAGTTCAACTATGGCCGTAGCTATCTGGCGCGAGACGATGCCATTCCGCTCTATCTCCCGGAACTGCCATTGCGACCCGGTCTGTTGCCGTTGCCGCCCGGCCTGTCCATGCCCGGATGCCTGCGCGATGCTGCCCCAGATGCTTGGGGGCGACGCGTCATCATCAACCGGCTGCTGGGTGTGCGGGGCCGTGACGTCGATACCGCCGTTCTGGATGAACTGACGTACCTTCTGGAATCCGGCTCCGATCGCGTAGGGGCGTTGGATTTCCAGGGCTCGCCGACCGAGTATATGCCTCGCGAGCACGGGCAGGCTGGCTTGGAAGCATTGTTGGAAGCGGCTGAACGTGTCGAAAAGGGCCTGCCCATGCCGCCGGAATTGGAACGTGCCCTGTTGCACGGCACCTCCCTGGGCGGTGCCCGGCCCAAGGCCATGATCGAAGACGAGCGACGCAAGTACGTCGCCAAGTTTTCCAGTAGCACGGATTGGTATTCGGTGGTGAAAGTCGAGTACGTGGCGATGCGTCTGGCCGCATTGCTGGGTTTGAAGGTTGCGCCGGTGAGGCTCGTGCAGGCCGCCGGCAAGGATGTGCTGCTGGTGGAACGATTCGATCGCGATAAAGCGGCGGACGGGTGGCGCCGCAAGGCCATGGTCTCGGCGCTGACCCTGCTCGAACTCGACGAAATGATGGCCCGTTACGCCAGTTACGAACGGCTTGCCGAGATCATCCGGCACCGCTTCACGGACCCGAAAGCCACCCTGTGCGAGTTGTTCGGGCGCCTGGTCTTCAACGTCCTGTGCGGCAACACCGACGATCACGCCCGCAACCACGCGGCCTTTTGGGACGGCGAGCGACTGAGCCTGACCCCCGCCTACGATATCTGCCCGCAAAACCGCGCGGGCAACGAGGCCACGCAGGCCATGCTGATCCACGGCGACAACCGGCTCAGCCGCCTGACCGTGTGCCTGCGGGCCGCGCCGCAGTTTTTGCTATCGGACGAGGAAGCCAGGGGTATCATCGATGAGCAGATTGAAGGCATTCATTGCCATTGGAACGATGTCTGCGCGGAAGCAGGGCTGAGCGGCATCGATACCAGGCTGTTCTGGGGCAGGCAGTTTTTGAACCCGGGTGCCATGGCGGGATACGATTCGCCGTGACAGCGGGGTATTGGTACCCCGTCGGTGACCGACGAGAAAAATAAACTATCCCCGGAACCCGTAGTCGCCGGAACCCGGAATTGCAATATCGCGTTTGGCCAAAGAACGGCAAATGCAATGCTTGATTGCAAGACCTGACCCTGCCCCCTCTCTTAACGGACAGTCTAGTGCTACCATAGAGCTACAAGCGAAAGTGGATAAGTCCCTGCCTCAGAATCCGAATCCTGCAAGCGGGTGCGAGTTCGAATCTCAGTGCGAGCGCTTGGCTTCAGGGATGAACTTGAACTTCCCTAGCTCAATACGACGCCTGTGCTGGTGACGGCGGGAACCATGATCGCCTCCCGGTGAATCCTCGAGTACGATAGACCCCTTTGATTATCTGGACATGTCGCGGCAGGCGGGACGCATGGCATATACACGTTTGGAAGAGCTAGGCCAGGGCGGGTTTGGTAAAGTCTATAAGGTCAAAGGCAATGATGGTCGCGAATATGCGCTAAAGACCCTGGAGCCTTTGGACAATATCCTGCGGGAAGTGTCCGCCGAGGAGCTGCAGAAGCGCTTCAGCCGTGAAGTCCGCTATCAAAGCGCTATAGACCATCCGAACGTTCTTCGCGTAATAGACTTCAATCTAGACGATAATCCGCCCTACTGTGTTTTGGAGTTGGCGGACTGCTCTCTACAGGACGAACTCCAGAAAGATCGTACGCTGGGCGGCGATCCTGGGAAGCCTCTCTTTGACATCCTGGCCGGCCTGGAAACCCTGGCGGATCATGGCTATGTACACCGCGATCTAAAACCGCAGAATGTCCTCCGCATTACGCGTGATGGCGACGAACGCTACGCAATTTCGGACTTTGGTCTGATGACGGCCGGCAATACAGACTCGACCACGCTGACAGGCACGAATGCAGGCGGCGGCACCATCCACTACGCTGCGCCCGAGCTCCTTGGGGGATTTAGGCGGGCTACAACTCAGGCGGATATCTATTCATTTGGCGCGATTTTACACGATATTTTTAACGGTGAACCGCGCATCCCATATACGGAGGTCTCGGCGCCCCCTCCAATAGGGCCGATCATCGAGCGTTGCACCAAAAAAAATGCAGTGCGTCGGTTCGGATCGGTAGCGGAACTTCGCGAAGCCCTTTACGAGGCGCTGGATGCACAAGAACTCCGGTTCGGCTCAGACCGTGAAGAAAGAGCCGTCCAGCTCCTTAGGGATAAGGACGAGCTTTCGGATGAAGAGTGGGACTCAGTGTATGCGGCACTAGAAGAAAATGAGCACCGAGGGCAAAGCAACCACAATATATATCGCGTACTCCGCCAACCGCATATCGAACATTTGGCAAATACGGCCCCGCCGGTATTTAAAGCATTTGGAATCGCCTGCGCCGAATACATTTCGACTGACAGTTTCCCTTTTGAGTATTGTGATGTGCTCGCCGCTAAAGCTCAAGCTTTCTACGATCGAGGGGATGTAGAACTTCGGGCAACAATAATATTGGCCGTGCTGATTCTGGGTGTAAGCCACAACAGATGGGCTGTTGAAGAACGCTTCATGCGGCTTGCGGGAGTTGATGCTGACGACGCAGTAATAGCGCGTTTTCTGACCGAGGTGGAGGTCCAGCAACGAGACATAGAAAAGCTCATTTCTCACGTAGAAAAATCAATCAACACATCACGCACACGGCTTCATCCCCTTGTCCAGAGCCATTTAGCTAAGTAGTCAGATGGTCGTCACCACAGACACGTTCTCATGCGCTGGCAAAAAAAATGCAAACGAGGACGCCCTTATTGTAGAAACCTGCGCCGACGGAGCAGTATGCCTTGCCCTAGCAGATGGTATGGGGGGGCATGACGCTGGTCGTTTAGCATCTCACACCGCGATAAAGGCTGTGCAAAAATGGTGTCGTGCCGGGCGTCAAACAGGTCGCGAAGAGCTATTTCTCCACATCGTCGAACTTCTGAGGCAGGCATCACAGAAGAATGGCACCTCACTAAACTTAGGCACAACACTCACAATTTGCGTGCTAGCTGACAACATGGCCTCAGTTGCTCACGTGGGGGACTGCCGTATCTATCATTTACGCGGGAAAGGACTCGTAAGTCGGACCGAAGATCAGACCGAACTTCACCACCTATTGCGTGAGCGAATAATCTCTCGCGAGCAAGCTAAAAATTATCCCCGACCAAACGTGCTTTTATCAGCGCTATCGCCACGCAGTGATTTTACTATTTACGACTGTAATTTCGAAGTCCAAGCCGGTGACATTATTATGCTCTGTTCGGACGGTGTTCATCGCGTCATCAACAAACCTCAAATCCGTTCTATAGCAGATCAATGCCAAGACGTTTCGGGATTTGTTGGGATGATTAAAGCTTATTTGGATAATGCAAAACCAAAGGATGACTACTCAGTTATCGCAGCTTATATTGATGATAGTTCTAAATGAGTTACGCTAGGACATCCTAAACGCCAAGATAATAGGCGCTGTGCCTGATTAAACAGCAAAAATATTTGACAAATACAATGACTTCCAGGGCAGGCGAACATTACTAGGGCGCAGCTACGGATTGCCAATGCATACTTTTCCGTACCGATGGTTCGAGACATTCCGCTCAATTTGTATAAACACACTAAGCGTGAAGTTCATAGAGTGCGATAAAAATACTAATAAATAGGCTTGATATGATGGACGGGCCTGAGCTCAATCATGTGAATAGCTTTATCGAACGGTGGTCGCCTTCGGGAGGCGCTGAGCGATCGAACTACCAACTGTTCCTGGCTGAGCTTTGTGACTTGCTAGATGTGCCGCGTCCGGACCCGGCGCGGCCGGACAATCTCGAAAACGCATATGTGTTCGAGCGTAGCCTGAGCTTCACAGATGGCGGGGCACTTACGGGGACAGTATATTCATCTTCAGCCTTTTTCGACGACTGAGGAATAGAAGAGATAGTTACGTATACTGCTCCCAGATTACAAACGCCTCTGCGGCAAAACCGTCATAATTCGTGTTCAACTGGCGAGTTCTTCTCGGTCAGGGATACTCAAATCGTCGCTAAAGATAACGAGTTCGCTGGCGTGTCGTTTAACTTGAGCGCTGTACCGCAGGTGCAGATGGGCCTGTCGGCAGCGGCGGTAAAGTTCTGCGATTTCCTGAGTGTCGTCATAGGAGACGATCCACGGATGGTCAAGACGAGATTGCACTAGCTCGGCTACGCGAGCGTGGTCGGCATGCTCGTAATGATTGCGGTACAAACGCTGGCCCTTGTGGTAGTAGGGAGGATCGATATACAGCAGTGACCGTTCTGGCAGATCTAACTTGGCAAGGAAGTGCTCAGCGTCTTCACGGTACACGGCAATCTTGTTGGCATACTGTGCCACGCGGCTAATTCGTTGGGCGATGGCTTGGCGATTGAAGCGAGCATCCATCAGCCAGCGACCCGTTTGGCTGAGGCCGCCAATAATGCCGCCACGCAGTATGCCGGAACGATTGACACGGTTTAGATACAGTGCAGCAAAGCCAAGTGCCAATATATCGCCATGGCCTTCAGTTTCTAAAATCTCGCGCTGGCGATGCCATTCGTCGATGGTCAGCGGTACCGTCTGTAGCCGTTCGATTAATGCCCCAGGCGCATTAAGTACAGAGCACCAGAAAGCGTGGATGCCAGGATCAATGTCATTAAGGATGATACGGCGCATACAGCCGGTCATGAGTAGCTCTAGTGCAACACCTCCACCGCCTGCAAATGGTTCCACATACGTGCCTCCAGAAATTCGATTTGCTAGCACGATATCTCGTATAAACGGTGCTAGGCTGGCCTTGCCTCCTGGATAGCGTAGTGGTGTGTAGTAACGCATCCCCTACCTCGTACTATGGATGCTATGAGAAATCGTAGCTGTTGTCATACTTTCGCTAGAGGTGCTCGAAAATAGCAATAAAATAGGGCTCCATATTGTCCCAGCCGTCGATTAGATACTCCTTGCTGGGATTGAAGTGCTTGTTGTGGACGTAGGCATTGAAGGAATTTATCGAATATGGGGATTCCTTGGCGGAAACTACGGAATTTATACCTTTTGCTTCGTTATTTGTCAGCCAATTCTTACTGCGAAGGTGTTTCACGGCAGCTTGTACACGTTTCGACAGTGAGTCAGTCGAGTTATACGTGATGCCCTGGGTGTCCAGATAGGCATCCGTACTAAGTTCCAGAAACACGCGCATAAGAACGGATGCGGCGTTGCCGAAGCGCGGGATTTCCAGCTGCAAAAGCTCCCAGTGAATACTGTTCAGTCGTCTGTCACTAATCTTGAGCTTTGTCTCATTGGGTATGACACGCATGCGTTCGTGACGGTGCGGCTTGCGTCGTTTCTTTTTGGACTTCTCTTCGATGCCTGGCTTGCGTATAACAGGTTCCAGCTGCACGGAATCATTCAGGGACTTGCTGTGGTCCGGCTTTTCATCGTTCTCGAAGCTATCGATGTAGGCTTTCTGCCGCTCGGCGTCGTAAACTCGGCCAACCGGTAGGCCGGCTGCGATGTCGCTCACCATGCGGCGAAGACCTTTAACTGTTTCTTCGCGCCGCAACGTACGGCGTGGGATTCCGTCCTCGCTGGTGATACCCAAAAAATCACGTACTTCGGCGTTGCGCAGTAAACGATCGAGGGTAGAGATTGCGAAGTCCCCGGACTCCACCTTTTCTACAATCTCTGGGTCCAGTTTGTCCGCAAATGCATCAATAACAGCCTGTGAAAAGGCATATCGCCCTTTTTTGCCTAGACGTTGCTGATGCCGGCTTTTTTGTCCTGGGCTCCAAGGCACGGTGCCGATGCCGCTTTGCGGGCCTTGATGCCGCAGCTCGATCAAACGCTCCGCTTCTTCGACTGAAGTGGCAACGGTGCATTCAACCGCGCCGGGTATCTCGACCGTAGCATTTTTCCGGATATCGGCGAATTTCTTGCGATAGCTTTTGTCAATGGTGCGCTTGGGGTCATCGAGCAGCTTCAGCGCCGTGATGCGGCGATTGCCCTCCCAAACAATGTAATCGCCCTCCACCTCGTCATCGGGAAGAACCAAGATGCCATCGAGAGGACTCAAGCCGTGTGTCGCAATGTCGCGCGCGAGCGCTATGATCTGATCACCGATATTTTCCAGCATCCAGGTAATGCACTCATGCTCAGATTCCAACTCGCCGTGCCGATCGTTTAAGCGATTCAGAACAAGGTTGGCAAGCGCTATTTCGATTCGATCGTGTGTCATCATCTCCCCCTGCTCGCGGCGTATAGCGGCTTAGTGAATTATTTAAAGATGGGTCAAAACCGCTTGCGGTATAGACTATCACTAATATGGCAGTACAAAATGATGCTCATGCTCGTACGAGAGGATACTGTGCGCAGCGACAATCATCTCTTCCAGCGCTGCTTGTTCACTCGGCCCCTGACTTTCAGTTAGCGCGTGCGGCCGCGCGTCCAGCTTCCCGAGTGCGTTGCGGACTGGCATCATGCCGCTTAGCGGTCTTCTGATGTGGATTTTTAAGCGCCTCGTAAAGCGCGGTTTCGAGCAGGCGGGTGCGGCCGGCTTCGGCTTTGGCGAGGCTGAATTCTAGTTGGTCGCAGAGGCCCATCAGTTCATCAACCCTCTCAATAATACGACGTTGTTCATCCGTCGGTGGAAGCGGTATGGGACAGCTGCGGAGTTGCGTCATGTTGATAGATGCGAGATTTGTAGTTCTCTTCGATGCTTCCGCAAAAAATGACCGTCCAACCGCGCTGTTTGCGTAGAGCGCAACCCATTCCGGTAGTAGATCTTTGGAGGGCGGGCGCAGGCGGAAGATATGATTTTGATGAATACAGTTCGATAGCTCACCTCGCCAAACAGCTGCGCGGCCGAGCTTGTCCCAGTCGCCACCTTCAGTCATCAATACGTCCCCGGTCTCCAGTCGATAGCGGACAATATCGGAAACGCGGACCTTGATTGATTTCACAACCGATAGGTCTAGAAATCCACGCTGCACATTAGCGACGCGCATGTAATTAGCATCGATAGCATCGTGGTCGAATACTCTCTGTCCCTTCGTTACACCGCTAACAATAACTAGTAGGTCATCGAATGTTGCCTGTGCCCAGCTCTTAGGCATCTGCACAGGCCCCAGTTCGTGGGCAGACTTACTGACCGGTGGGCGCTTGCGAAGCCCTTCTGCCGTGAATGCCTCTTCTTTGGCTCTTTTCAATTGGTTAAACAGTACCCATGCCGATTCATCCTCCGGGTCTTGCTCGACCAGCCTCCCGCGCACGGCAAGATCGAGAATTGTCTGACGCAGGCTCCTGATCTGGTCGGGGCGCGTGGTGAGGGCCGGGAACGTGTCGAGGGCGAAGTGGGCGTGGGACTGGAAGGTCGGCTCGTCGGTGTCGGGGGCGATTAGGCGGGCGAGGCTGGCGGTGATCAGGCGGTCGCGCGTGGCTTCGCGGGTGTTGTGGGTTTCTTCCAGCCGGTCGCAGAGGGCCATCAGTTCGTCGACCTTGGCGACGATGCGGTGTTGTTCGCTGATCGGAGGAACCGGCAGCAGTAACTCGTATGCGTCAGTACGAGATAAACCCGGTTTCACGCCTTTCCCGAGCGCATCCAAGCCGAGTGTAGAAAGCGCAATATAAAGGAAGCGCAAGGCGTAAAAATCGGGCTCCTCAATGAAGTACGCGACATCTGTGGTCCAGGAGGGACCTTCAGATATATTTAGCGCGCCCGCTGAACCTTTGCGGCCTACGATGATTGAAGGCGAGGAAGTTAAGGGAGTGTCGGTGAATCCTACGATCCCGTTAGAACCGTAGACCGGGACAGGACCTGACTCCAGACGGTCGCTCTTTTTCAGCCCTTTTCCGTATTGGAACTCCAACAATTCTCCGGCCTTAGCTTGGCGCCACCCTTTCGGAAGGTCAGCTGACGAATGCGTGTGTGCCTGGGCCGGCAGGCGATCAAGTACCGACTCATCCTCCGGATCCTGCTCCACCAGCTTCCCGCGTACGGCTAGGTCGAGCACGAACCGCCGCAACCGACTGACGGCATCCGGTGCTTCACTGATGCGGTCGTAGAGTTCCAGCAGACGGTCAGGTGTCATGCGTGGTGAGGGCAGGTCGGAAACGGATCCGCTTGTTATCCAGAATGGCTAAATGCCCGGGTAATTGTTCAACCAAGTCCGGTTTGAGTAGAAAACGTCGAACAAGGTCAGCGATATCGCTGGCGACGGTTGTATCCGGTAAGCGAAGTACCAGCCGACCCGGCGAGGACTCTGGCGGATAGGTGCGGACGTCGCAAAAGTCCGTATCCCGCGTAACAAGGACCCAGGATTGGGTTAGCGCAAATTGATCTATCTCGGCGTCGGGCGCATCGCCCAGCCCTAGGTCTCGGACGTGTGATACTTCATATCCGGCATCGACTAAAGCGTGCAGAGCCGAACGCGGCATATTCGCGTCCAGCAGGAATTTCATGCGGCCGATTGCGGTAGATTATGAAATGATTCCTGCTCTACCAGCTCATTCGCGAATGCCAACGCGGCCTGAATATCTTCTTCACTGACGTCGTATTCCCGCTGGATTTCATCGCTGCTCATGCCGCCCGCGAGGCTTCCGACGATGACCGATACGGGTACGCGTTTGCCCCTGATTACGGGCCTGCCGTGGCAGATGTTTGGATCAATTTGAACTCTGTTGTGCTCAGTCATCGGATTGCTCCGTTCGGACACGCGACTACACGACCTATCATTAACGGACAGTATACCTACCCGGTCGCTTATCGCAGCAAGGCCTCGCCGAGTATCGATTTGAGCTGGTCGCGCAGGGCCCGGATCTCGGCCTCGGCGTTGTTGAGTTCTTCCAGCAGTTCTTCCGGGTCGCCGTGGTCTTCTTCCTCGGTGTGCGGGTTCTTGATGTCCAGGTTGTAGTTGCGGGCCTTGATCTCCTCGGCGCTGACCTTCCAGGCGCGCGGGCCTTCTTCGCGGCCTCTGCGTTTCGGGCCGCCCCACCACTCGGCGCAGTCGGCCAGGTGCTCCAGGCGGATCGGCTTGGTCATTGAATAGGCCTTCTGGCCCTCGGGCACTTGGTGTTCCCAGTACCAGACTTCCTTCGTGGGCTCGCCCTTCTCGAAAAACAGCAGGTTGGTGCCGATGCTGGCGTAGGGGCGGAACACGGAGTTGGGCAAACGCACGATGGTGTGCAGATTGCACTCTTCCATCAGGTGTTCCTTGAGGCGCGTCTTGACGCCCTCGCCGAACAGCGAGCCGTCCGGCAGCACCACGGCGGCACGGCCGCTGGGTTTCAATAGCCGGACGATCAGGGCCAGAAACAGGTCCGCGGTTTCCTTGGTGCGGAACTGCTGCGGGAAATGGGTCGCAACACCGTCTTCCTCCTTGCCGCCGAAGGGTGGGTTGGTGAGCACGATGTCCACCCGGTCCGACTTGCCCCAGGAGATGTAGGGCCGGGCCAGGGTGTTGTCGTGGCGTACGAAGCTGGCGTCCTCGATGCCGTGCAGCAGCATGTTGGTGGTGGCCAGCATGTGTGGCAGCGGCTTTTTCTCCACCGCGCGCAGTGCGCCTTGCATTTTGGCCTCGTCCTCGGGGCGCTTCACGTAGTGGCTGCGCATGTGGTCGATGGCGCAGGTGAGAAAACCGCCGGTGCCGCAGGCGGGATCGAACAACGTTTCGCCGGGCTGCGGGTCGATCTGTTGGGTCATGAAGGCGGTGACGGCGCGCGGCGTGTAGTACTCGCCGGCGTTACCGGCCGATTGCAGGTCGTTGAGGATCTGCTCGTAGATGTCCCCGAAGTGCTGACGCTGCTTGAGGTCGTTGAAGTCGATGCCGTTGATCTTGTTGATGACCTGGCGCATCAGTTGGCCGGATTTCATGTAGTTGTAGGCGTCCTCGAACACGCCGTGCACCACGCGCCGGCGGTCGCCGGGTCGGTCCGAGACGGGCAGGTTCTTGAGGGTGGGGAACAGTTCGTTGTTGACGAACCCCATGAGTTCCTCGCCGGTCATGCCCTCCGGGTCGGCCGCCCAGTTGCGCCATTGCAGGCGTTCGGGAATCGGCGAGCGGTAGTTGTCCCTTAGCAGCTCCAATTCCTGGTCCTGATCGTCGATGATCTTGAGAAAGAACATCCAGCAGAGTTGGCTGATGCGCTGGGCATCGCCGTCCACGCCGGCGTCCTGGCGCATGATGTCCTGAATGGATTTGACGAGGGTGCGAACACTCATGGTTATCGATGGGGCCTATGTGCGAGGTCGAGTTCCGCCGCCGTTTCCCGCAGCCGACGGTCGCGGGTCCAGAGGTGGGCGGTATCCGTGAGCAGTGCCGAGGCGAGCAGGTGTATGTCGATGTAGCCGATGCCCCGTCCCATCAAGCGTCGCTGCTCGATCAAGGTGAGGACTTCCTCGTGGGTTGCCACCGTGGGCTGTGGCAGGTTTTCCATGTAGCCGATCACTTCCGTTCGGTTCTTGAGCGTGCCGCAGGCGATTTCGCCGATGACGAAGGGATGTATCAAGACCTGTTCCGCTTCGAGGCTGTCCGCCAGTTGCGATACGCCTTTGGCCAAGTGATCGATCCAGACGGAGGTATCGACGATGATCATGCGGGCTGTGGGCGTCGCCGCGGACCCGCTTTCGCACCGGCGTCGCTGCCGCCCAGGCGAGCCAGTCGCCGTGCGCTTTCGCGCGCGATCAAGGCGCGTATGCCTTCGTTGATGAGTGCTGTGCGCTCGGTCATGCCGGTCATCCGCTGGGCTTCTTCGAGCAGTTTCTCGTCAATGTTCACGGTGGTGCGCATGTCTGCTCCTGTTGCAGGAAGTCATCAAAATATACATCAAGTGATGACCGCTATCGATGCCTCTG
The DNA here is from genome assembly GCF_040361335.1 of Salinisphaera sp. PC39. Taxonomy (NCBI): domain Bacteria; kingdom Pseudomonadati; phylum Pseudomonadota; class Gammaproteobacteria; order Salinisphaerales; family Salinisphaeraceae; genus Salinisphaera; species Salinisphaera sp. PC39. Next base: position 157,950 of record NZ_APNM01000002.1, read on the forward strand.
GTGTCATGCGGCGTCCGGATACAGGGCTGCCTGCAGTTCGTGCACGGCCCGCTCGAAGCCGGACCTGCCGCCGAACGCATTGACCAGTTGCACGGGGGTGCCGAGGTCGTTCAGCGGCGGGACGCTCAACACGCGGGGGTCGTCGATGTCGAGCACACCCTCGTCCGCGTACTTGGTCAGCAGGGCATCGAGCACGGCGCGTGCCTGCTCGCCGTAGCGGGCGAATACGTCCTGCTTGCGGACGTTTTCCGCGCGTTCGCGCCGGGTCAGCGGCTTGGCGTCGAAGGCGATGTGGCAAATCAGATCGAAGGGATCGAGGCCGTCGCCCAGTTCATCGATGATGGGATCCAGCGGCAGGCCCTCGGCCGCAAGCTCGTCGAGCACCGCCCGCTTGCGCTCGGCCGCGCTCCAGCGGCGCAGGAAGTCGTCCAGGCTGGCGAAACGCTTCTTCAGTGCCCGCTTGGTGAAGTCGCGCAGCGATTCCGTGACCGGCTTGCCGTGCTCATCGAGGTACTCGACGCGTTCGGCGACGATGCTGGCGCCCACGCCGTCCACGTAGACCTTTTTCGGCTTGTCCCGTACTGAGGCGCCGTCGTCTGGATGGCCGGCAACGAGCTGCTCCCCGGGGCCGATCTCATAAGGCGAGGGTTCGCCGTCGTGTTGTGGCGGTGGTTCCACGTCCGGTGGTGCGACGGGCTCGTTGTCCTTGGGCTCATAAATCTGGACCGGCTCGCCGTCGAAATCCGGGTCGGCAAAGTGGCTGGTCGCGCCGCGGAAGTCGATCAACGTGAAATAGTATTTGTCCGTGTCCTCGTGCACGCGGGTGCCACGGCCGACGATCTGTTTGAACTCGGTCATGGAGCCGATCTCGCGGTCGAGCGCGATGAGCCGGCAGGTCTGCACGTCCACGCCGGTGGACAGCAGGCGGGATGTGGTCACGATGACCGGATAGGTCGACTCCGGGTCTATGAAGTTGTCCAGTTGCGCTTGGCCCTCCGGATCGCCGCCGGTGATGCGCATCACGTAGCGGCTGTTCTCGGCGACGAGGTCGGCATTTTCATTGATCAGGGCCTGGCGCATGCGGGCGGCGTGCTCCTGGTCCACACAGAAGACGATGGTCTTTTGAAAGCGGTCGCCGCTTTCCCGTAGAAAGGCGGTGACCTTCTGCGCCACCACCTTCGTGCGGTCGTCGATGACCAGGGTGCGGTCGAAATCCTTGGTGTTGTAGATGCGGTCCTCGATTTCCTCGCCGTAGCGGTCGAGCTGGCCCCTCTCCGGGCGGTAGCCCTCCACGTCGCGGTCGATGTGCACCTTGACCACCTTGTAGGGCGCCAGGAAGCCGTCGCGGATGCCCTGCTTCAGGGAGTAGGTGTACACCGGCTTGCCGAAGTACTCGATGTTGGAGATGTACTTGGTCTCCTTGGGCGTGGCGGTCAAACCGATCTGCGTGGCACCGGAGAAGTACTCCAGTATCTCGCGCCAGGCGGAGTCCTCGGCCGCGCTGCCGCGGTGGCACTCGTCGATGACGATCAGATCGAAGAATTCGGGCGAGAATTCGCGGTAGAGCTTCTGGCGTTCCTCGGGGCCCGTGATGGCTTGATACAGGCCGAGGTAGACCTCGTAGGCGGTATCGATGCGCCGTTGCCGATCAACCCCCGCAGTCAACTCGGTTTGTGTGCCGTCTTCGCGCTCTATCGTTCTGGCCCTGGTGGACAGCTTGGCCATGGCCGCGCCGAACGGCCGGAAGTCGTTGACCATGGCCTGATCGACCAGCACGTTGCGGTCGGCCAGGAACAGCACGCGCTTCGTTTGCCCCGCCTTCCACAGCCGCCAGATGATTTGGAAGGCGGTGTACGTCTTGCCGGTGCCGGTGGCCATGACCAGCAGGATGCGGTCGCGGCCCTGGGCGATGGCCTCGATGGCCTTGTTGATGGCATTGATCTGGTAGTAGCGCGGCGTCTTGCCGCTGCTGTCCTGGTGGTAGTCCTGAAGCACGATGCGTTCGGCATCCGGCGTCAGTCCTTTCCACGCGCGATAGCGCGCCCACAGATCATCCGGGGGCGGGAACTCGTCGAGGGTGAGGGTTTGCTCGCGTTCGGTGTTCGTCCCGGTGCGGTCGTGGAAGACGAAGCCGTCGCCATTGCTGCTGAATACGAACGGCACGTCCAGGGTCTCGGCATAGCCTAACGCCTGCTGCATGCCGTCGCCGATACTGTGGTTGTTGTCCTTGGCCTCGATCAGCGCGATGGGGATGTTCGGCTTGTAGTAGAGGACATAATCCGCGCGCTTGGCTTGGCCGCGCGCCACCATCTTGCCGCGCACGATGATGCGGCCCCGGGTGAAGGAGACTTCCTCGCGAATCTGCAGCATCTTGTCCCAACCGGCCTGCTCCAGGGCGGGAGTGATGAACTTGCTGCAGATATCACGTTCGCTGAGTGCGCGCTTGTCCACTGTTCCCTGGCGGCGCCGGTGCGACGCTCCTGCCCCCTCGACACGATCCTGTGCATATGGACGGTAACCGCCCCTGGCTACCTGTGGCAGCTAGAAGCAGTGTACCTAATGACATCTGGATGCAACATTGCGCCAACAAGGGCGGCTTGTAGCCGCCTTTTTTACCTTTCAGGTGGTCAGAATGCCGCCCTCGACGGGCAAGGTGATCCCGGTGACATAACCGCCGGCGTCGCTGGCGAGGAACAACAGTGCCGCGGCGAGTTCTTCGGTGTCCCCGAAGCGGCCGGCGAGAATGCGCGGCTTGAGTCGTTCGACGTAGTCGGGATCGAACTGGTCGGTCATTTCCGAGGCGAAAAAACCCGGCGCCAGGGCGTTGACGCGAATACCCCGGCGCCCCGTCCATTGCTGTGCCAGATCGCGGGTCATGCCGATGAGTCCGGCCTTGCTGGCGGCATAGGCCGATTGCGGCAGCCCCGCCGTGGTCAGCGCGAGCACACTGCTGATGTTGATGATCGAACTGCCGGGCTGCATCACTTTGCCGCAGGCCTGGGCCATCCAGTAGCAGGCATTGAGGTTGAGGTCGATCACGGAACGGAACTGGTCGGGCGTTTCCTTGAGCGCCGGCACGGCGGTGCCGATGCCGGCATTGTTGACAAGGATGTCCACGCGGCCGAAGGCGTCCATCGCGGCATCGACCAGCGCCTGGCAATCCTCCGGACGGGTGACATCGGTACGCACGGCGATAACCCGCCGGCCCGCGGCTTCCACCAGCTTGCAGGTCTCGGCCAGCTTTCCCTCGCGGCGCGCGCCCAGCACCAGATCCGCGCCGGCCTCGGCCAGCGCCTTGGCAAAGGCGACGCCAAGCCCGCTGGAGGCGCCGGTGACGATGGCGACGCGGTCATCGAGCCGGAAACGATCAAGTACGCTCATGATTGTGAGTCCTCATAAAGACCGGTCCCGTGCTCCGGGGCCGGTGCTGTTCAGGCTGGCTCGGGCATCCTTCGCCGGATAGGCCAAAACCACGAAATTGTGCACCTCGAATTACGGCACCATTTTACTGATCACGTCATTTTCTCTCTCGAGGTTATCTCGGCCGCCCTCGCCGCGCCGGCCGCAAGCGCCCGTCCATTCACTGTGCCAAACGCGCCAGTTGGTCATCTGCATCAGCAGGCGAGAGCCCAGCCGAAGCATCTGGGCGCTTCCATGACATGGCGGGCGGCGTGTGCTTGCGCATGACCATAGTGTTCGATCTCATCGAGGATGTGGCATGCGTGTTACGGACGTTAAATCCGCCCGGCCATGTATCGCGATATAGGGCCAAGCGGTCAGACAGGAACTCGGTGGCCGCATCCGGCCGCGAGACAATGCGCACGCCTGGAACCGACGCCGTGAGTCGGCCTAATCAGGTCCGATCGGATCCGCGTCCAAGCTGCCCCGCAGCCGCCTGGCCGACCGCCGGCGCGGATTTGCGATCAATCGGTCGCAGGTTCGACTCCTGTCGCCAACTCCCATCCCCCCGAGATGTCCCTGTACCGGCCCCCATGTAAGATGTGATCCTAAGGGTATGTAAGCTTTTGGGTGCGGTGCGAGGGATCGCTCGCCGTGCTTTCGGGGACCGAGGCACGACGGATGCGGAAGTACCTCTATTTCTGGCGATACCTGCGGTTGCGGACGCAGATTCTGCTGGGGTTGGTGCTGCCTGCCACGATCCTGGCCCTATCGGCCGCGCTTATCTACTTCGCCCTGGAAGCGGCCGTGCGGGAGTCGGCTCAGGCGGAGGAGAGCATCCGCGCGATATCCCTGCGCCAGGCACTGCTCAATGCGATCCTCGATGCCGAGACCGGCGAACGCGGTTTCGCGATCACCGGTCAGGAGAAGTTTCTGGCGCCTTACCGCGAGGCCACGGATAATTTCGAACGCATCCTGGCCGATATCCGCGAGCTCGATGACGACGGCGAGACCCGACGTCTGGACGAGGTGGCACGCCTGTTCGCCGAGTGGCAGGAGCAGATCGCGGAGCCGGTGATCCGAGACCGCAGCGAGTCGCCGGGCACCCAGTTCAGCCAGGGGTTCGCGGCCTATTATCTGGTGCGGGGCGTGCTGGAGCGGCTCGACGAGGGCGGGGCGCTGCCGGATGACGAGATGGTGTCCACGCTGATGGCGCGGGTCGACGAGGCGGCCGCGGGCGGCCTGGGTGGCGGCACCGCGCAGGAGTGGCGGCGCGTGCTGCGTTTCGCGGAAGTCTTCCGCGAGGCCTGGTCCCGGGCGGATCGCGATGAGCTGTTGCGGCGCGGACGCCGTCTCGCGACGGCCCTGTTGCCGTTGATCGAGCAGGCCCGGCGCCGCGAGGCGCGGGCGGCGGAACTCGTGGCGTCGGGACGTGGCAAGGCCCTGGTCGATGAGATGCGGCGCTTGGTCGAGGCATCGATCCGCGGGGAGGAGGCCCGTTATCGTCGATTGACCGAACGCAGTCGCGAGTACATGACCAACGCCGAATGGTTTGCGGTGGTGCTGCCGCCGGTGGCGGGTGCCCTCGGCCTGGTCCTGCTGCTACTGATGGCGTTGGACGTTATCCGTGCCGTGCGTGCCCTACGGGCCGGCGCCGATGACGTGGCGTCGGGCCGTCTGACCACGCAGGTCCGGATCGACCGTGTCGACGAACTCGGTTCGCTGGCCGCGAGCTTCAACGAGATGGCGCGCCAGCTTGCGCGCCGGCGCGACGAGACGCGGGTGCTCAATGCCATGCAGTCCATGCTCGGCGCTGCCCGCGACCCTGAGGAGGCCTATCGTGTGGTCGAACGCTGCTGCGGTCGCCTGCTGCCCGGCATGCATGGCGCGGTGTACGTCATCGCGCCGTCGCGCGACATTGCCGAATGCGTGGCCTCCTGGGGCTGGTCGGCGTCGCCGCCCGCCATGTTCACCCTGGATGAGTGCCGGGCGGTGCGTTCGGGTCACGTCTACCAGGCGGCCACCGATTCGCCGGAGTTGTTCTGCGGACATGCGGATCCGGCATCGGGCGCGACGCTCTGCGTGCCCCTGGTCAGCCAGGACGAGATGCTGGGGGTGTTGCACGTCGGCCGGAGCGAGGGCGGCGCGATCGACGGCCAGGAGCGCGAGCTTGCGACCACGGTCGCCGAGTATCTCGCGCTGGAACTGGCCAATCTCCGATTGGCGGAGCGGTTGCGCGCACAGGCGATCCGGGATCCCCTCACCGGGGCCTTCAACCGGCGCTACCTGGAGGAGACCCTGGCGCGCGAACTCGTGCGGGTCGCGCGTGCCGGGCAAGCCTTGTCCCTGCTCGCGGTGGACGCCGATCACTTCAAGGCCCTGAACGACCGCTACGGTCACGGCGCCGGCGACCTCGTGCTGCAGAAGCTGGTGGCGGCCATGAATGCCGGCGTGCGGTACTCCGATATCGTTTGCCGCGCGGGCGGCGAGGAGTTCGTGATCGTGTTGCCGGATGCCGATGCCGCCACGGCACGGGATCGTGCCGAGTCGCTCCGGGAACGGGTCGAGAACATGCAGGTGCAATACCGGGGCCAGTCCGTAGAGGACGTCACCGTCTCGGTGGGGGTGGCCGTCTTCCCGGCGCATGGCACACGCGCCGAGGCTTTGATGCGGGCGGCCGACGTGGCGCTTTATCGGGCCAAGCGGGAAGGGCGCAACCGCGTCGTGCTTCATGAAGCGGAGCGCGATACGGACGATGCCTGAGGCCGTGCCGGCGCCATGCGGGGCATGGGCGCGCGCGGGTTGACATTGCCTTGCCGATTCACAAGAATACGCGGCTCTTTGGGGCCTTCGGGCCGTCCGTGCATCCGAGCCGGACGTGCCGCGAGTTCCCGGAGCGGAGGGGTGCCCGAGCGGTCAAAGGGAGCAGACTGTAAATCTGCCGGCTTAGCCTTCGAAGGTTCGAATCCTTCCCCCTCCACCAGATGATTCAGGGTGCGGGTTGCAGGGGGCAGGTTGCAGGGTTGGCGGCGTTGGCGCCGGTTTCCTCCCTGTTCCCTGTGACCTGTAACCTGGCCCCTGGGAATCGCGGGCGTAGTTCAACGGTAGAACCTCAGCCTTCCAAGCTGATGATGCCGGTTCGATTCCGGTCGCCCGCTCCAGGCACTCAGGTTACGGGTTACAGGTTACAGGGGACAGGTATAGAGCGGATGGGGCAGCAGCCGGCGCCTTTCCATATTGTCTGTAACCTGTCCCCTGTAACCTGTAATTTGATAAAACGCCCAGGTAGCTCAGCCGGTAGAGCACTCCCTTGGTAAGGGAGAGGTCGGCGGTTCAAGTCCGCTCCTGGGCTCCATGACATAGTTGTCGCGCAGCGACACTTCGTCCTTTCCCCCGCAAGCGGGGGAAACCGAAAGGGGGTGCGGTGAATTTTCCCCCTCACCCCAGCCCTCTGCCCAAAGGGGAGAGGGGGTTAAGGGTTCTTGGAAAGATAAAGGTAGGCAAGCAATGTCCAAGGCAAAATTCGAGCGCACCAAGCCGCACGTAAACGTGGGCACGATTGGTCACGTGGACCATGGCAAGACGACGCTGACGGCGGCGTTGACGGTGGTGTCGAACAAGCTGTTTGGATCGGAGGCGCGAGCTTTCGACCAGATTGACAACGCGCCGGAAGAGAAGGCGCGCGGCATCACGATTGCGACGGCGCACGTGGAGTACGAGTCGGAGAAGCGCCACTACGCGCACGTGGACTGCCCGGGTCACGCGGACTACGTGAAGAACATGATCACGGGTGCGGCGCAGATGGACGGCGCGATTCTCGTGGTGAGTGCGGCGGACGGTCCGATGCCGCAGACGCGCGAGCACATTCTTCTGGCGCGCCAGGTGGGTGTGCCGTTCATCGTGGTCTACCTGAACAAGGCGGACATGGTGGACGACCCGGAGCTTCTGGAGCTGGTGGAGATGGAAGTCCGGGAGTTGCTGGACGCCTATGATTTCCCCGGCGACGACACGCCGATCATCGTGGGCAGCGCGCTGAAGGCGCTGGAAGGCGACGAGGGCGAGCACGGGATCGAATCGATCGCCAAGCTGGTTCGGGCGATGGACGAGTACATTCCGGAGCCCGAGCGCGCGGTGGACGGCGACTTCCTGATGCCGGTGGAGGACGTGTTCTCGATTTCGGGCCGCGGCACGGTGGCCACGGGCCGCGTGGAGCGCGGCATCGTCAAGGTTGGCGAGGAGATCGAGATCGTCGGCATCAAGGACACGGTCAAGACCACGGTCACGGGCGTGGAGATGTTCCGCAAGCTGCTTGACGAGGGTCAGGCGGGTGACAACATCGGCGTGCTGCTGCGTGGTGTGAAGCGCGAGGACATCGAGCGCGGCCAGGTTCTGGCGAAGCCGGGCAGCATCACCCCGCACACGAAGTTCGAGTGCGAGGTGTACGTGCTGAAGAAGGAAGAGGGCGGCCGCCACACGCCGTTCTTCAAGGGCTATCGTCCCCAGTTCTACTTCCGCACGACGGACGTGACGGGCACCTGCGAGCTGCCGGCGGACGTGGAGATGGTGATGCCGGGCGACAACGTGACGATGAACGTGGAGCTGATCCACGCGATCGCCATGGAAGAGGGCCTGCGCTTCGCGATCCGCGAGGGCGGCCGCACCGTGGGTGCCGGCGTGGTGACGAAGATCACCGAGTGATTTTCTAGTGATTCGTGATGGGTGACGGGTGATTCGCCAGAGTCGGCCGCCACTCACGGATCACGAGTCACCGATCACGGCCGATGGGCCTTGCGCCCATCGGCCATTGTGGTACTATCCGCCACCTTTTCCGTAGGCCAGTAGCTCAATTGGCAGAGCAGCGGTCTCCAAAACCGCAGGTTGGGGGTTCGAGTCCCTCCTGGCCTGCCATTCGGTCGTCGGCCGACCCCTAGACAAAGGCAGATATCGTGGCATCCCAGGAGGAACAAGGCGGATCCGCGCTGGACACGGCGCTGCTGTGGCTGGCCATCGCGGTGCTGGGGGCCAGCATTTTCGGATACTACTGGTTCGAGACCCAGTACAGCGATCTCGTGCGGGTCCTGGGAATGCTGGCCGGCGCGGCGGTGGCCGTGGTGATCGCCCTGCAGAGCGCGATCGGCAAGGTCGGCTGGGCCTATATACAGGGATCGCGCACCGAGTTGCGCCGGGTGGTCTGGCCGAATCGCCAGGAGACGATCCAGACCACGCTGATGGTGATCGTCGTGGTGCTCGTCCTGGCCGTGTTCATCTGGGCCCTGGACGTCGTCCTGGGTTGGGGCGTGAAACTGCTCACCGGCCGCTAGGTCGGTCGCTAGTTCAAGGTGTTGGTGATGTCCAAGCATTGGTACGTGGTTCACGCCTATTCGCAATACGAGAACCAGGTCAAGAAGTCGCTGGCGGAGCATGTCAAGCGTCATGGCATGGAGGATTATTTCGGCGACATCCTGGTGCCGACCGAGGAGGTCGTCGAGGTCAAGGAAGGGCAGCGCCGGACGACGGAGCGCAAGTTCTTCCCCGGCTATGTCCTGGTGCAGATGGAGATGAACGACGAGACCTGGCACCTGGTCAAGAACGTGCCCAAGGTGCTGGGTTTCATCGGCGGCACGGCCGACCGGCCGGCGCCGATCTCGGACAAGGAGGCCGCGGCGATCCTCAACCGCGTCGAAGAGAGCGTCGAGAAGCCGCGCCCCAAGACCCTGTTCGAGCCGGGTCAGGAAGTGCGTGTGATCGACGGCCCCTTCGCCGATTTCAACGGCGTCGTGGAAGAGGTCAACTACGACAAGAACCGTCTGCGCGTGGCGGTCATGATCTTCGGGCGGTCGACGCCGGTGGATCTGGACTTCTCGCAGGTGGAGAAGGGGTAGGTACGGAAGACGGGAGACGGAAAACGGAAGACGGAAGGCATGGATTCGGCGTCTTCCGTTTCCCGTTTTCCCTTTTCCGGGACTGAACCGGGGAGCCTGACCTTCGTGTCAGGCGTTTGCACCCGCAAGGAGTAGCAATGGCTAAGAAAATCCAGGCTTATATCAAGCTGCAGGTGCCGGCGGGGCAGGCCAATCCGAGTCCGCCCGTGGGCCCGGCGCTGGGTCAGCACGGCGTCAACATCATGGAGTTCTGCAAGGCGTTCAACGCCGAGACCCAGGACACCGAGGCCGGGTTGCCGATCCCGGTGGTGATCACCGTCTATGCCGACCGCAGCTTTACCTTCATCCGCAAGACGCCGCCGGCGTCGATCCTGCTCAAGAAGGCCGCCAAGGTGGCCAAGGGCTCGGGCGACCCGCTGAAGGAAAAGGTGGGTACGGTCACCCGCGCCCAGCTCGAGGAGATCGCCAAGGCCAAGTGGCCGGACCTCAACGCCGCGGATATGGACGCGGCGGTGAAGATCATCGCGGGCAGCGCCCGCAGCATGGGTCTGCAGGTGGAGGGCTAAGCCATGGCGAAGATATCCAAGCGTAAGGCCGCGATCCGCGAGCAGGTCGATCCGGTCAAGGTGTATGCCCTCGACGAGGCGATCGAGACCCTCAAGAAGCTGGCCAACGCCAAGTTCACCGAGTCCGTCGAGGTCGCGGTCAACCTGGGCGTGGACGCGCGCAAGTCCGATCAAGTGGTGCGCGGTTCCACCGTGATGCCCAACGGCACCGGCAAGAGCGTGCGCGTGGCGGTGTTCACGCAGGGCGACAATGCCGACAAGGCGAGCGAGGCCGGCGCCGACATCGTCGGCTACGAGGATCTGGCGGAGCGCGTGCAGGGCGGCGAGATCGACTTCGACGTGGTCATCGCCAGTCCGGACGCGATGCCGGTGGTGGGCAAGCTGGGCCAGATCCTGGGTCCCAAGGGCCTGATGCCCAACCCCAAGACCGGCACGGTGACCGCCGACGTCGCCACCGCGGTCAAGAACGCCAAGTCCGGCCAGGTGCAGTACCGCACCGACAAGGCCGGCATCATCCACTGCGCCATCGGCAAGGTGGATTTCGATACCCAGGCCCTGACGGAGAACCTCGGCGCGCTCATCGCGGACCTCAAGAAGGCCAAGCCGAGTACCGCCAAGGGCATCTACCTGAAGAAGGTGACGCTGTCGACCACGATGGGTCCCGGTCTGACCGTGGATCATTCCGGTTTGGCAGCGTGATTTGTGATTAGTGACTCGTGATTGGAGTGGCTGGTGGTTCCCGGAATCACCAATCACAAATCACCAATCACGACGCAAAAGAGTGCTTTGCTGCGCAGCCCGCTGACTCGTCACGGCTGTGCCGTCAAAGACCGTCCGGTGCCGTGTCCGTCCGTTCGCGAACGGGCGCGGCTCAAAGGCGAATCGACGCCGGCCGACGCAGACGGTGTGTTCGCGGTCCGACCGTGAGCCCGCCGTTGAGCGGGTGCCGCGCGAGTGGTGCCCGTCTTACTGGCAGTGGCGGCGCGAGCCGCCGCGAACCGACGAGGAGTGAATGGCTATGGCCATGAGTTTCGAAGCCAAGAAGGCCATGGTTGCGGAGGTCAACGAGGTGGCCGGCCGCGCGCATTCCGCCGTGTTGGCGGAGTACCGCGGTCTGACCGCCGGCCAGATGGATCGCCTGAGGCTGCAGGCCCGCGAGAACGGGGCCTACCTGAAGGTGATCAAGAACAATCTGGCCCGGTTGGCGATCAAGGGAACCGATTACGAGTGCATGAGCGAGGCCTTCGTCGGCCCCGTCATCCTGGGCTTTTCGCTCGAGGATCCGGGTTCGGCGGCGCGCGTGATCAGCGATTTCCGCAAGCAGGCGGAGGCGCTGAACGTGACGGCGATCTCGTTCTCCGGGCAGTTGCTGCCCGGGGATCAGCTCGACCGTCTGGCCAAGCTGCCCACTCGCGATCAGGCGCTGGCGCAACTGATGGGCGTGATGAAGGCGCCGATCAGGAAGCTGGCGTCCACGACCCGCGAGCCGGTCGCCAAGTTCAGCCGCACCGTGGCCGCGGTCCGCGACCAGAAGCAGGCCGCTTAATCAACGTGATCAGTGATCAGTGAGCCGTGATTGGTCGGATAAGTGGTTCTTGCGAATCACGGATCACCAATCACGAATCACAACGACTTTAGGAGTTTAGTAATGGCTGCTAGCAAAGAAGAGGTACTTGAGGCGATCAGCGAGATGTCCGTGATGGACATCGTCGAGCTGGTCGAGATGATGGAAGAGAAGTTCGGTGTGTCCGCCGCGGCGCCGGTCGCCGTGGCCGCCGGCGGTGCCGCCGGCGGTGAGGCTGCCGAGGCCGCCGAGGAGAAGACCGAGTTCGACGTCGTCATGTCCAGCTTCGGCGAGAACAAGGTCGGCGCCATCAAGGCCGTGCGTGCCATCACCGGCCTGGGTCTCAAGGAGGCCAAGGAGCTGGTCGAGGGTGTGCCCGCGACCGTCAAGGAAGGCGTGGCCAAGGACGACGCCGAGGAAATGAAGAAGCAGTTGGAAGAGGCCGGAGCGACCGTCGAGCTCAAGTGATTGATTTTTGCTGCCAGAAATCAATCACTCCGGCCGCGCGATACGAGAGCCGGGGTCTCCTTCGGGAACCCCGGCGCTCTGACGAGGTCGGAGCGGCTTGATTGCCGCACAAAGATCGATCTCCCGCGGTCAGGGCTGCGGCATGCGTGCGGATGTCCGACGCGCGTTCCCAGCCCGGCCGGTGGGTGATATCATAGAGTGAGACTTGTTTCCGACCGCATTCCGACACTAGAACCCGGGATTGGGCTGGTGGCCTTCGCCGCCGGCCCTTTGCCGTTTTGTCGCGAAAGGGGTCCGGCGGTTGGCCGGGCCTCCCAGGGCCGCTGCCTCCCCGCAGCGTGACGCAACGAGGTTTTGACTGTCATGGCCTACTCCTTCACCGATAAAAAGCGCATCCGCAAGGATTTCGCCAAGCAGCGCTCCGTCCTGGAGCTGCCGTTCCTGCTGGCGACGCAGCTGGATTCGTACCGCCAGTTCCTGCAGGAGGGCGTGGCCTCCAACGGACGCGCCGAGGTCGGGCTGCACGGTGCCCTGTCGTCGGTTTTCCCGATGGCCAGCTATTCCGGCAGCGCCGCCCTGGAGTACGTCAGCTATCGCCTGGGCGAGCCGGTGTTCGACGAGAAGGAGTGCCGCGTGCGCGGGCTGACCTACTCGGCGCCCCTGCGCACCACCGTGCGCCTGGTGATCTACGACAAGGACAGCAAGGCCAACCCCAAGCCGGTCAAGGACATCAAGGAGCAGGAAGTCTACATGGGCGAACTGCCGCTCATGACCGACACCGGCACCTTCATCATCAACGGGACCGAGCGGGTTATCGTCAATCAGTTGCACCGCTCGCCCGGTGTCTTTTTCGATCATGACCGCGGCAAGACCCACTCCTCGGGCAAGTTCCTCTACTCCGCCCGGGTGATCCCCTACCGCGGCTCCTGGCTCGACTTCGAGTTCGATCCCAAGGACAACGTCTTCGTGCGCATCGACCGGCGCCGCAAGCTGCCGGCGACCATCCTCCTGCGCGCGCTCGGCTACGACACCGAGCAGATGCTGGAGATGTTCCACGAGACCAACATGTTCCACCTCGGCAAGGACAAGGTCGAGATGGAACTGGTGCCGGAGCGCCTGCGCGGCGAGACCGCGACCTTCGACATCAAGGCCGGCCGCAAGACCATCGTCGAGGAAGGGCGCCGTATCACCGTGCGCCATATCAAGCAGCTCGAGGAGGCCGGCGTCGACAAGCTGGTGGTGCCCGAGTCCTACCTCGTGGGCAAGATCCTCGCCCGCAACATCGTGGACCAGGACACCGGCGAGCTGCTGGCGGGCGCCAACGACGAGATCACCGATGAGCTCGTGGCGCAGTTGCGCGAGGCCGGCGTGGTCGACGTGCCCACGCTCTACATCAACGACCTCGATCACGGGCCGTACATCTCGAATACCCTTCAGATCGACCCCACCACCTCGCAGCTCGAGGCGCTGGTGGAGATCTACCGCATGATGCGTCCCGGCGAGCCGCCGACCAAGGATGCCGCGGAGGGCCTGTTCCAGAACCTGTTCTTCAACCCCGAGCGCTACGACCTGTCCGCCGTCGGCCGGATGAAGTTCAACCGGCGCCTCGGTCGCGACGAGGTCACCGGCGAGTCGGTGCTGTCCAACGAGGACATCGCCGACGTGCTGAGGGAGTTGATCAGCATCCGCAACGGCATCGGCGCAACCGACGACATCGACCACCTGGGCAACCGTCGCGTGCGCTCGGTGGGCGAGATGGCCGAGAACGCCTTCCGCACCGGTCTGGTCCGGGTCGAGCGCGCCGTGCGCGAGCGCCTGAGCCTGGCCGAATCCGAGGGCTTGATGCCGCAGGACCTGATCAATGCCAAGCCGGTGGCGGCCGCGATCAAGGAGTTCTTCGGCTCCTCGCAACTGTCCCAGTTCATGGATCAGAACAACCCGCTGTCCGAGGTCACCCACAAGCGCCGGGTCTCGGCGCTGGGTCCGGGCGGCCTGACGCGCGAGCGCGCCGGCTTCGAGGTGCGCGACGTGCACCCGACCCACTACGGCCGCATCTGCCCGATCGAGACCCCGGAAGGTCCGAATATCGGCCTGATCAACTCGCTGTCCGTCTATGCCCGCACCAACGAGTACGGCTTCCTGGAGACGCCGTACCGGAAGGTCGTGGACGGCAAGGTCACCGAGGAGGTCGAGTACCTGTCGGCGATCGAGGAAGGGCGCTACGTGATCGCCCAGGCGAACGCCAAGACCGACGAGAAGGGCAATCTCACCAGTGAGCTGGTGTCCTGCCGGCATCAGAACGAGTTCACCATGGCCTCGCCGGAGCGCGTCCAGTACATGGACGTGTCGCCGAAGCAGATCATGTCGGTGGCGGCCTCGCTGGTGCCGTTCCTGGAGCATGACGACGCCAACCGCGCGCTGATGGGTTCCAACATGCAGCGCCAGGCCGTTCCCTGCCTGCGGGCCGAGAAGCCCCTGGTGGGTACCGGCATCGAACGCAAGGTGGCGATCGACTCCGGCAATGCCGTGACCGCCCGCCGCGGCGGCCTGGTCGACAAGGTCGACGCCGCGCGCATCGTGGTCCGGGTCGGCGACGACGAGACCAACCCGAACGAGCCGGGCGTGGACATCTACAACCTGGTCAAGTACACCCGCTCGAACCAGAACACCTGCCTCAACCAGAAGCCGCTGGTGAAGCCGGGCGACGTGATCGAGCGCGGCGACGTGCTCGCCGACGGCCCGTCCACCGACCTGGGCGAGCTGGCGCTGGGCCAGAACTTCCTGGCCGCCTTCATGCCCTGGCACGGCTACAACTTCGAGGATTCGATCCTGATCTCCGAGCGGGTGGTCGAGGAAGACCGCTTCACCTCGGTACACATCGAGGAGATGACCTGCGTGGCCCGCGAGACCAAGCTCGGGCCCGAGGAGATCACCGGCGACATCCCCAACGTCAACGAGGCGGCGCTGCAGAAGCTGGACGAGTCCGGGATCGCCTACATCGGCGCCGAGGTCAAGGCCGGCGATATCCTGGTGGGCAAGGTCACGCCCAAGGGCGAGACCCAGCTCACGCCGGAGGAAAAGCTGCTGCGGGCCATCTTCGGTGAGAAGGCCTCGGACGTGAAGGACACCTCGCAGCGCGTGCCGCCGGGCATGGACGGTACCGTGATCGACGTGCGCGTGTTCACGCGCGACGGCGTCGACAAGGATGCGCGCGCCCTGTCGATCGAGGATGACGAGATCACCTCGGTGCGCAAGGACCTGAACGATCAGCTCCGCATCTTCGAGGACGACATCTTCGACCGTCTGCGGACCATGCTCCTGGGCAAGACCGCCGACGGCGGCCCGTCCAAGCTCAAGGCCGGCGCCAAGATCACGGCCGCCTACCTGGACGAGCTGGAGCGCGACAAGTGGTTCGACATCCGGCTGCGTAACGAGGAGGCCCAGGCCCAGCTCGAGGCCATCGCCAAGCGTCTGAAGGACCAGAAGGCCGAGTTCGACCGTCGCTTCGCCTCCAAGAAGGAGAAGATCACCCAGGGCGACGAGCTGGCCCCGGGCGTGCTCAAGATGGTCAAGGTCTATCTGGCGGTGAAGCGTCGCTTCCAGCCGGGCGACAAGATGGCCGGCCGCCACGGCAACAAGGGCGTGGTCTCCCAGATCGTGCCGGTCGAGGACATGCCGCACCTGGAGGACGGTACCCCGGTCGACGTGGTGCTGTCGCCGCTGGGCGTGCCCTCGCGCATGAACATCGGCCAGATCCTGGAGGTGCACCTGGGCTGGGCCGCCAAGGGCCTGGGCGAGCGCATCGACGAGATGCTCGAGCAGCAGCGGGCCGTGTCGGACCTGCGCAAGTTCCTCGAGGAAATCTACGCCGGCGACGGTGCGCGTCAGGAGGACATCGGCAGCCTCACCGACGACGAGGTGCTGACCCTGGCCCGAAACCTGACCAGCGGCGTGCCCATGGCCACCCCGGTGTTCGACGGCGCGCACGAGGACGAGATCCGGCGCATGCTCAAGCTCGCGGGCCTGCCCGAGACCGGTCAGGCGACCCTGATCGACGGGCGCACCGGCGAAGCCTTCAGCCGGCCGGTGACCGTGGGCTACATGTACATGCTCAAGCTCAACCATCTGGTGGACGACAAGATGCACGCGCGTTCCACCGGGCCGTACTCGCTGGTTACTCAACAACCTTTGGGCGGCAAGGCCCAGTTCGGCGGCCAGCGCTTCGGCGAGATGGAGGTCTGGGCCCTGGAGGCCTACGGCGCGGCCTACACCCTGCAGGAGATGCTGACGGTGAAGTCCGACGACGTCTCCGGCCGGACGCGGATGTACAAGAACATCGTGGACGGCAACCACCAGATGGAGGCCGGCATGCCGGAGTCCTTCAACGTGTTGACCAAGGAGATCCGGTCGCTCGGGTTGGACATCGAGCTCGAGGAAGACGAATGACGGACAGTCGCGCAAGCGACACCGCGTCCTTTCCCCTGCTTGCGGGGGAAACCGAAAGAGGGCTGCAGTGAGTTTGCCCCTCACACCGGCCCTCTCCCCGGCGGGGAGAGGGGGACGGTACTTGATTGAAGCCCTCTCGCCGCCGGTGAGAGGCGTGAAGGAATTATTGGCGCACCCAGCGTGAGAATGCCATGCGAGACCTACTGAACCTGTTCAAGACCCAGGACCACGTCGAGGAGTTCGACGCGATCAAGATCGGTCTGGCGTCGCCGGACACGATCCGGTCCTGGTCCTTCGGCGAGGTCAAGAAGCCGGAGACCATCAACTACCGTACCTTCAAGCCGGAGCGCGACGGCCTGTTCTGCGCCCGCATCTTCGGGCCGGTGAAGGACTACGAGTGCCTGTGCGGCAAGTACAAGCGCATGAAGCACCGCGGCGTGATCTGCGAGAAGTGCGGCGTCGAGGTCACCCAGACCAAGGTGCGGCGCGAGCGCATGGGCCATATCGAGCTGGCCTCGCCGGTCGCGCACATCTGGTTCCTCAAGAGCCTGCCGTCGCGCATCGGCCTGCTGCTGGACATGCCGCTGCGCGGCATCGAGCGGGTGCTGTACTTCGAGGCCTACGTGGTCATCGATCCCGGCATGACGCCGCTGGAGACGGGCACCCTGCTCACCGAGGAGGAGTACCTGGACACCGTCGAGCAGTACGGCGACGAATTCGACGCGCGCATGGGCGCCGAGGCCGTGCTGGAGCTGCTCAAGCATCTCGATCTCTCGACCGAGGCGGCCAAGCTCCGCGAGGAGATGAACGCCACCGGTTCGGAGACCAAGATCAAGCGCCTGGGCAAGCGCCTCAAGCTGATCGAGAGCTTCCTGCTGTCCGGCAACAAGCCGGAATGGATGATCCTCACGGTGCTGCCGGTGCTGCCGCCCGACCTGCGGCCGTTGGTGCCGCTGGACGGCGGACGCTTCGCCACGTCGGACCTCAACGACCTGTACCGGCGGGTGATCAACCGCAACAACCGTCTGCGCCGGCTGCTGGAGCTCAACGCCCCCGACATCATCGTGCGCAACGAGAAGCGCATGCTGCAGGAGTCGGTGGACGCGCTGATCGACAACGGCCGCCGCGGTCGCGCCATCACCGGCTCCAACAAGCGCCCGCTCAAGTCCCTCGCGGACATGATCAAGGGCAAGCAGGGCCGTTTCCGGCAGAACCTGCTGGGCAAGCGCGTGGACTACTCGGGCCGTTCCGTGATCGTGGTCGGCCCCACGCTCAAGCTGCACCAGTGCGGCCTGCCCAAGAAGATGGCCCTGGAGCTGTTCAAACCGTTCATCTTCTCGCGCCTGCAGCGCCTGGGCCTGGCCTCGACCATCAAGGCCGCCAAGAAGATGGTCGAGCGCGAGGAGCCGGAAGTCTGGGACATGCTCGAGGAGGTGATCCGCGAGCACCCGGTCATGCTCAACCGCGCGCCCACGCTGCACCGCCTGGGCATCCAGGCCTTCGAGCCGGTGCTGATCGAGGGCAAGGCGATCCAGCTCCACCCGCTGGTCTGCACCGCCTTCAACGCCGACTTCGACGGCGACCAGATGGCGGTGCACGTGCCGCTGTCCCTGGAGGCGCAGCTCGAGGCCCGCGTGCTGATGATGGCCTCCAACAACATCCTGTCGCCGGCCTCCGGCGCGCCCATCATCGTGCCCACGCAGGACGTGGTGCTGGGCGTGTACTGGATGACCCGCGAGCGCGTGAACGCCACGGGCGAGGGCATGATCTTCGCCGACGTCACCGAGGTGCGCCGCGCCTACGATTCCGGCGTCGTCGATCTCCAGGCCAAGGTCAAGGTCCGCATCGCGGACGTGACCCTGGGCGAGGACGGCGAACGGGTCATCGGCGAGCCCGAGCTGGTCGAGACCACTGTCGGCCGTGCCCTGCTGTCCGAGATCCTGCCGCCCGGCATGCCCTTCTCGCTGATCAACCGCGAGCTGGACAAGAAGCAGATCAGCGAGGTGATCAACGGCGCCTACCGCAATGTCGGCCTCAAGGAGACCGTGATCTTCGCCGACCAGATCATGTACACGGGCTTCCGGATGTCGACCAAGGCCGGCATCTCCATCTGCCTGGACGACATGGTCGTGCCCCCGGAGAAGGACGCGATCCTCGAGCGCGCCGAGGACGAGGTCAAGGAGATCGAGGAGCAGTACACCTCCGGTCTCGTGACCCAGGGCGAGCGCTACAACAAGGTGATCGACATCTGGTCGCGCGCCAACGAGCAGATCGCCGGGGCGATGATGGACCGGCTCGGCACCGATGCGGTGACCGATGCCGAGGGCAACGAGGTCGAGCAGACCTCGTTCAACTCCATCTTCATGATGGCCGATTCCGGCGCCCGCGGCTCCGCCGCGCAGATCCGGCAGCTGGCCGGCATGCGCGGCCTGATGGCCAAGCCGGACGGTTCGATCATCGAGACCCCGATCACCGCGAACTTCCGCGAGGGTCTCAACGTCCTGCAGTACTTCATCTCCACCCACGGCGCCCGCAAGGGCCTGGCGGACACGGCGCTCAAGACCGCCAACTCCGGCTATCTCACCCGGCGCCTGGTGGACGTCTCCCAGGACGTGGTCGTCACCGAGAACGACTGCGGCACCGAGGAGGGCGTCTGGATGTACCCGATCGTCGAGGGCGGCGACGTGGTCGAACCCCTGCGCGAGCGGGTGCTGGGACGGGTCGTGGCCAGCGATGTGACGCTGCCCGGCAGCGACGGGGTGCTGGTCGAGGCCGGTACCCTCCTGGACGAGGCCCTGGTGGAGTCGCTGGAGCAGAATTCCATCGACGAGATCCACGTGCGCAGCCCGATCACCTGCGAGACCGCCTTCGGCGTGTGCGCGCAGTGCTACGGCCGCGACCTGGCACGCGGGAACAAGGTCAACATCGGCGAATCCGTGGGCGTGATCGCCGCGCAGTCGATCGGCGAGCCGGGCACGCAGTTGACCATGCGGACCTTCCACGTGGGCGGCGCCGCCTCCCGCGCGGCCGCGGCCGACGGCGTCGAGGCCAAGTCCGACGGTACCGCCAAGCTGCACAACATCAAGACCGTGGAGCATGCCGAGGGCGGGCATCTGGTCGCGGTGTCGCGTTCCGGCGAGATCGGCGTGCTGGACGCCAATCACCGCGAGAAGGAGCGTTACAAGATCCCCTACGGCGCCACCATCCGGGTGGCGGACGGCGACCCCGTGGCTTCGGGCGACCGTCTGGCGGACTGGGATCCGCATACCCACCCGATCGTGACCGAGGTGGCCGGCACGGTGAAGTTCCAGGACTTCATCGAGGGCGTCACCGTCGCCCGCGATGTGGACGACATCACCGGCCTGTCCACCCTGGTGGTCACCGAGACCCAGTCCCGCGGTCAGCAGGGCAAGGACCTGCGGCCGGTGGTCAAGTTGGTCGACGACAAGGGCAAGGACCTGCACTTCCCGGGCACCAGTATCCCGGCGGCCTACTCGCTGCCGCCCAAGGCGATCGTCGTGGTCGAGGACGGCCAGCAGACGGTGGTGGGCGACATCCTCGCCCGTATCCCGCAGGAGTCGTCTAAGACCCGCGACATCACCGGCGGTCTGCCGCGGGTGGCCGACCTGTTCGAGGCGCGCAAGCCCAAGGTGCCGGCGATCCTGGCCGAAGCCGCGGGCACCATCCGCTTCGGCGAGGGCACCAAGGGCAAGCAGCGGCTCAAGATCGTGGACGCCGACGGCCACGAGACCGAGCTGCTGATCCCGAAATGGCGCCAGATCAACGTGTTCGAGGGCGAGCACGTGGAGAAGGGCGAGATCATCTCCGACGGCGAGCCGATGCCGCACGATATCCTGCGTCTGCAGGGCATTCCCAAGCTGGCGGAGTACCTGGTCAAGGAGATCCAGGACGTCTACCGCCTGCAGGGCGTGCGCATCAACGACAAGCACATCGAGGTGATCATCCGGCAGATGCTGCGACGGGTGGAGATCGTCGATCCGGGCGATACCCGCTTCCTGCAGGGCGAGCAGATCGAGTACCAGAGCCTGCTGGAGGAAAACCGGCGGGTGCGGGCCAAGGACGAGCAGCCGGCGACGTGCGAGCGCCTGTTGCTGGGCATCACCAAGGCCTCGCTGTCGACCGAGTCCTTCATCTCGGCGGCCTCCTTCCAGGAAACCACCCGCGTGCTCACCGAGGCAGCCGTGCGCGGCGCCCGCGACGATCTGCGCGGCCTGAAGGAGAACGTCATTGTCGGTCGCCTGATCCCGGCCGGCACCGGCCTGGCGTACCACGAGCAGCGCCGTCGCGAGCGCGGCGGCCTGCTCGACCTGCCGCCGGCATCGGCGTCGGCCGAGGAGGCCGAGGCCGAGACCGAAGTCTCGGATGGCGCCGCTGCGAGCGACACGGCCAAGGATCAAGGCGAGGAGTAGGGCGTGACCGTGCGGCCGCGAGGCCGCACGGATTTCATGTTTCGCGACGGACGGTCGCGACCGTCACGAGGTCGAGGGCGGCACATGAGGCATGAAACGCGACACACGAAACAGACGTGCGCCGAGGGCGCGCGCCTTGACACGAAGCGGCCGGCACTTTAATATCCGCCGCCTCACCGCGGCAGGCCGGCCCGTTTCGGCCTGCCATTTTATTACTGGAAACAAGGTTTTAGCGAACAGTGGCTACGGTTAATCAGTTGGTCCGCAAGGGCCGCAAGGACAAGCCGGAGAAAAACAGCGTTCCCGCGCTGCAGGGCTGTCCGCAGCGCCGGGGCGTATGCACCCGTGTGTATACGACCACGCCGAAGAAGCCGAACTCGGCCCTCCGGAAGGTGGCGCGCGTGCGTCTGACCAACGGCTACGAGGTCACGAGTTACATCGGCGGTGAGGGGCACAACCTCCAGGAGCACTCGGTGGTGCTGATCCGCGGCGGTCGTGTGAAGGACCTGCCCGGTGTTCGCTACCACACCGTGCGCGGCGCCCTGGACGCCTCCGGCGTGGAGGCCCGGCGTCAAGGCCGTTCCAAGTACGGCGCCAAGAAGCCGAAGTCGTAAGGAGATAGCCCATGTCCCGACGCGCCGCCGCCCCGAAGCGGGAAATCCTTCCCGATCCGAAGTTCCACAGCGATCTTCTCGCCAAGTTCATGAACATGATCATGAGCCACGGCAAGAAATCGAAGGCCGAGGCCATCGTCTACGGCGCCCTGGCCAAGATCGCCGAGCGCAAGAAGACCGACGACCCGCTGGAGGTCCTCGAGCAGGCGCTGGACAACGTGCGCCCCGCGGTCGAGGTGAAGTCGCGCCGCGTCGGCGGTGCCACCTACCAGGTGCCGGTCGAGGTGCGCGCCGTGCGCCGTACCACCCTGGCCATGCGCTGGGTGATCGACGCCGCCCGCAAGCGCGGCGAGCACTCCATGGCCGACCGCCTCGCCGGCGAGCTGCTGGACGCCGCCGAGTATCGCGGCGCCGCGGTCAAGAAGCGCGAGGACACGCACCGCATGGCGGAGGCCAACAAGGCCTTCTCGCATTTCCGCTGGTAGCGGCCCCAATTTACGACGTTTGAGACGACTCTCATGGCCCGCAAGCATCCCATCGAGCGCTATCGCAACATCGGCATCATGGCTCACATCGATGCCGGCAAGACCACCACGACCGAGCGCATCCTCTATTACACCGGCATCTCCCACAAGATGGGCGAGGTGCACGACGGCGCCGCCGTGATGGACTGGATGGCGCAGGAGCAGGAGCGCGGCATCACCATCACCTCGGCCGCCACCACCTGTTTCTGGCAGGGCATGGAGCAGCAGTACCCGGAGCAGTACCGGGTCAACATCATCGACACCCCGGGCCACGTGGACTTCACCATCGAGGTGGAGCGCTCGCTGCGGGTGCTCGACGGCGCCGTGTGCGTGCTCGACGCCAACGCCGGCGTGGAGCCGCAGACCGAGACCGTCTGGCGGCAGGCGAACAAGTACCACGTGCCGCGGATGGTGTTCGTCAACAAGATGGACAAGCTGGGCGCCGACTACTATCGCTGCGTGGACATGATCAGCGAGCGCCTGGGCACCAAGCCCGTCTCGATCCAGTTGCCGATCGGCGCCGAGGACGAGTTCGAGGGCGTGGTCGACCTGATGCGCATGCAGGCGATCTACTGGAACCAGGAAGACTTCGGCCAGACCTTCGAGGCGCGCGAGATCCCCGACAATCTCAAGGCGGATGCCCAGAAGTACCGCGAGGAGATGATCGAGGCGGCGGCCGAGGCCAATGAAGAGTTGATGGACAAGTACCTCGGCGGCGGCGAACTGACCGACGACGAGATCAAGGCCGGCCTGCGCCAGCGGGTGCTCTCCACGGAGATCTGCCTGTGCCTGTGCGGCACGGCCTTCAAGAACAAGGGCGTGCAGGCGCTGCTCGATGCCGTCATCGACTACCTGCCGTCGCCGGTGGACGTGCCGGCGATCCGCGGCGTGGACGCCAACGACGAGGACAAGCCGATCGAGCGCCACGCCACGGACGACGAGCCGTTCTCGGCGCTGGTGTTCAAGATCGCCACCGACCCCTTCGTGGGTTCGCTGGCCTTTATCCGGGTCTACTCGGGCGTGCTGTCCTCCGGCGATTCGATCTACAACCCGATCGACGGCAAGAAGGAGCGCATCGGCCGCCTGTTGCAGATGCACTCGAACTCCCGCGAGGAGATCAAGGAAGTCCGCGCCGGCGATATCGCCGCGGTGGTGGGCCTCAAGAGTGTGACCACGGGTTACACCCTGTGCGCGCTGGACTCGCCGGTCATCCTCGAGCGCATGGAGTTCCCGGAGCCGGTGATCTCCGTGGCGGTCGAGCCCAAGACCAAGTCCGACCAGGAAAAGATGGGCATGGCGCTGGGCAAGCTGGCGCAGGAGGACCCGTCCTTCCGTGTGCGCACGGACGAGGAGTCCGGCCAGACCATCATCTCCGGCATGGGTGAGCTGCACCTGGAGATCATCGTCGACCGCATGAAGCGCGAGTTCAAGGTCGAGGCCAACGTGGGCGCGCCCCAGGTGGCCTACCGCGAGACCATCCGCCAGCCGGTCAAGCAGGAAGGCAAGTTCGTGCGCCAGTCCGGCGGCCGCGGTCAGTACGGCCACGTCTGGCTCGAGATCGAGCCCCAGGAAGAGGCCGGCGCCGGCTACGAGTTCATCAACAAGATCGTGGGCGGCGTGGTGCCCAAGGAATACGTCGGCGCGGTGGACAAGGGCGTGCGCGAGGCCATGGACAACGGCGTGATGGCCGGCTATCCGATGGTCGATGTCAAGGTCACCCTGTACGACGGCTCGTATCACGACGTGGATTCCAACGAGACCGCCTTCAAGATCGCGGGCTCGATGGCTTTCCGCGAGGGCGCCCGCAAGGCCTCGCCGGTGATCCTGGAGCCGATGATGGACGTCGAGGTGGTCACGCCCGAGGAGTACATGGGCGACGTCATGGGCGACCTCAACCGCCGCCGCGGCACCATCAAGCACATGGGTGACGGTCCGGCCGGCAAGGTGCTGTCCGCCGAAGTGCCGTTGTCCGAGATGTTCGGCTACGCCACCGACCTGCGTTCCATGAGCCAGGGTCGCGCGACCTACACCATGCAATTCGAGAAGTACTCGGAGGCGCCCAACAGTGTCGCCGAGACCCTGATCCAGAAACAGCCCGAGAGTGCGTGACGGGGATCGGGGGTTCGCGAGTCGAACCCGCCATTCGCCGGCACGAACGAGCGAGCGAACGGAATTACGACTCACATGGGCGTGGCAACGCTAGCGCGCCCGGTTTGATCGACTAACCAGACGAAGGCAAGCAGCAATGTCCAAGGCAAAATTCGAGCGCACCAAGCCGCACGTAAACGTGGGCACGATTGGTCACGTGGACCATGGCAAGACGACGCTGACGGCGGCGTTGACGGTGGTGTCGAACAAGCTGTTTGGATCGGAGGCGCGAGCTTTCGACCAGATTGACAACGCGCCGGAAGAGAAGGCGCGCGGCATCACGATTGCGACGGCGCACGTGGAGTACGAGTCGGAGAAGCGCCACTACGCGCACGTGGACTGCCCGGGTCACGCGGACTACGTGAAGAACATGATCACGGGTGCGGCGCAGATGGACGGCGCGATTCTCGTGGTGAGTGCGGCGGACGGTCCGATGCCGCAGACGCGCGAGCACATTCTTCTGGCGCGCCAGGTGGGTGTGCCGTTCATCGTGGTCTACCTGAACAAGGCGGACATGGTGGACGACCCGGAGCTTCTGGAGCTGGTGGAGATGGAAGTCCGGGAGTTGCTGGACGCCTATGATTTCCCCGGCGACGACACGCCGATCATCGTGGGCAGCGCGCTGAAGGCGCTGGAAGGCGACGAGGGCGAGCACGGGATCGAATCGATCGCCAAGCTGGTTCGGGCGATGGACGAGTACATTCCGGAGCCCGAGCGCGCGGTGGACGGCGACTTCCTGATGCCGGTGGAGGACGTATTCTCGATTTCGGGCCGCGGCACGGTGGCCACGGGCCGCGTGGAGCGCGGCATCGTCAAGGTGGGCGAGGAAATCGAGATCGTCGGCATCAAGGACACGGTCAAGACCACGGTCACGGGCGTGGAGATGTTCCGCAAGCTGCTTGACGAGGGTCAGGCGGGTGACAACATCGGCGTGCTGCTGCGTGGTGTGAAGCGCGAGGACATCGAGCGCGGCCAGGTTCTGGCGAAGCCGGGCAGCATCACCCCGCACACGAAGTTCGAGTGCGAGGTGTACGTGCTGAAGAAGGAAGAGGGCGGCCGCCACACGCCGTTCTTCAAGGGCTATCGTCCCCAGTTCTACTTCCGCACGACGGACGTGACGGGCACCTGCGAGCTGCCGGCGGACGTGGAGATGGTGATGCCGGGCGACAACGTGACGATGAACGTGGAGCTGATCCACGCGATCGCCATGGAAGAGGGCCTGCGCTTCGCGATCCGCGAGGGCGGCCGCACCGTGGGTGCCGGCGTGGTGACGAAGATCACCGAGTAAGACGGTGACTGGTGATTCGTGATGGGTGATTCGCGGGAATCGCCTCGCTAGCTGCGCATCACGGATCACCAGTCACGAATCACGGCCGGCAGCGCTTGCGCCTGCCGGCAGATATGGTAGTATTCGCGCCCCTTCGGTGGGTGCGGAAAGTTACGGCAACGTGACGCCGGCCGGCCCCGAGGGCCGGACAGGCCACTGCTCAGGAATCACGGAATTCAAATGGCGACGAGTCAAAATATCCGCATCCGGCTCAAGGCTTTCGATCATCGTCTGATCGACAAGTCCGCGCGGGAGATCGTCGAGACCGCCAAGCGCACCGGCGCCCAGGTCCACGGTCCCATCCCGCTGCCGACCAAGAAGGAGCGGTACACCGTGCTGGTATCGCCGCACGTCAACAAGGACGCGCGCGACCAGTACGAGATCCGCACCCACAAGCGGATGATGGATATCGTCGAGCCGACCGAGAAGACCGTGGACGCCCTGATGAAGCTGGACCTGGCGGCGGGTGTCGACGTGCAGATCAAATTGCAATGAAGAGGTGATCGGCGGTCCGGGCCTTCTGGCCGGATCGTCACCGGGCGCGACAGCGCCCCCGCGTAAACGGACCTCTCCAACAACTTGAACTGTCGCCCCCGCTAGCGAGTGGCGATAAGCAAGAAGGTGTTTCAGATGAGTATCGGACTTGTTGGCCGCAAGCGCGGCATGACGCGCGTGTTCACCGACGACGGCGTGGCGGTGCCGGTGACCGTGGTCGAGGTGTCGCCGAATCGCGTCACCCAGATCAAGGCGCCGGAGACCGATGGCTATCGCGCGATCCAGGTGACCGCGGGCGAGCGCAAGCCGTCGCGCGTGACCAAGCCGCTGGCGGGCCATTACAAGAAGGCCGGTGTCGAGGCCGGTCGCGGGCTCTGGGAATTCCGTGTCGAGGGCGACGAGCTGCCCAAGGTCAAGCGCGCCGTCGCCGCCGAGGCGGAAGCCGAGGGCGAGGACGCGGAGCCGCAGTTCGAGGAAGTCGAGCTGGGTATCGGTGACGAGCTCAAGGTGGATCTGTTCGAGGCCGGCCAGGTCGTGGATGTGACCGGCCGCTCCATCGGCAAGGGTTACGCCGGTGTGATCAAGCGTCACAACTTCCGTTCGCAGCGGACCACGCACGGTAACTCCAAGGCGCATCGCGCGCCCGGCTCCATCGGCCAGAACCAGACCCCGGGTCACGTCTTCAAGGGCAAGAAGATGTCCGGTCATCTCGGCAACGCCCGGACCACGGTGCAGAACCTCGAGGTCGTGCGCGTGGATCCCGAGCGCAACCTGCTCCTGATCCGGGGCGGTGTGCCGGGCGCCAAGGGTGCGGACCTGATCATCCGGCCGGCGGTCAAGCAGGCGCGGTAAGACGAAGAGACGATTATGGAACTCGCGGTAGCCAAAGAATCCAGCGGTGTGAAGGTGTCGGACGCCACCTTCGGCGCCGATTTCAAGCCGGCGCTGGTGCATCAGGTGGTCACGGCCTATCTGGCCGCCGGCCGGGCGGGCACCAAGGCCCAGAAGACGCGCGCCCAGGTGCGCGGCGGCGGCAAGAAGCCGTGGCGCCAGAAGGGCACGGGCCGGGCGCGTGCCGGCACCATCCGCAGCCCGCTGTGGACCGGTGGCGGCAAGATCTTCGCGGCGTCGCCGCGTGATTACGGCCAGAAGGTCAATCGCAAGATGTACCGTGGCGCGCTGCGCTCGATCCTGAGCGAGCTTCTGCGCCAGGAGCGTCTGGTGGTGGTCAAGGATCTGGCGGTGCCGGAGCGCAAGACCAAGGCGCTGCTCAAGCAGCTCGACGACCTGGGTGTCGGGCACAAGGGCCTGATCGTGGTCGCCGAGCGCAACATCGACCTCGAGTACGCCGCGAACAACGTGCCGTACCTGGAGGTCGCCGATGTCGCGGGGCTGGATCCGGTCTCGCTGGTCGGGGCCGAGAAGGTCGTCGTGACCGTGGATGCGCTGCAGAAGATCGAGGAGTGGCTGTCGTGAATCAGGAAAGGCTGCTGCAGGTGCTGCGCGCGCCGCACGTCTCGGAGAAGTCGACCATCGTCGCCGACAGCGACAACCAGGTCGTGTTCGAGGTCGCGCCGGACGCCGCGAAGCACGAGATCAAGGCTGCCGTCGAGCAGTTGTTCAAGGTCAAGGTGACGGGCGTCACCACGCTCAACGTCAAGGGCAAGATCAAGCGTTTTCGCGGCCGCCCGGGCAAGCGTTCCGGCTGGAAGAAGGCCTACGTCTCGCTTGCCGAGGGCGAGGAGCTGGATTTCCTCGGCGGCGCCGCGGAATAACGGGAGCGAACAGACATGGCACTCAAGAAAGCCAGACCGACATCGCCGGGTCGCCGTTTCGTGGTCGGCGTGGAAAACGCCGACCTGCACAAGGGCAAGCCGTATCCGGGGCTGGTCGCCAAGAAGAGCAAGACCGGCGGCCGCAACAATACGGGCCGGATCAGCACGCGTCATCGCGGCGGCGGCCACAAGCAGCGCTACCGTCTGGTCGACTTCAAGCGCGACAAGGAGGGCGTGCCCGCCAAGGTCGAGCGCCTGGAGTACGACCCGAACCGCAGCGCGAATATCGCCCTGCTGCTGTATGCCGACGGTGAGCGTCGCTACATCATCGCGCCCAAGGGCCTGAAGGCGGGCGATCCCGTGCAGACCGGCAACGAATCGCCGATTCGCGCGGGTAATGCGCTCAGCCTGCGCAGCATCCCGGTCGGCACCACGGTGCACTGCGTCGAGATGCGGCCGGGCAAGGGCGCGCAGCTCGCGCGCAGCGCGGGTGCCGCCGCCCAGCTCGTGGCGCGCGAGGGCGATTACGCCACGCTGCGCCTGCGCAGCGGCGAGATGCGCCGGGTGTATGCCGGCTGCAAGGCCACGGTGGGCGAGGTCGGCAACGACGAGCACAACCTGCGTTCGCTGGGCAAGGCCGGCGCCAAGCGCTGGCGCGGCCGTCGGCCGACGGTGCGCGGCGTGGCCATGAACCCGGTGGATCACCCGCATGGCGGCGGCGAGGGCCGCACCAGCGGCGGCCGGCACCCGTCGAGCCCGTGGGGCTGGAAGACGAAGGGTTACAAGACCCGCGCCAACAAGCGCACGGACGACATGATCGTGCGGCGGCGCGGCAAGCGTAAGAAGCGTTAAACGAGTCAGCAGCGGAGCAGTCAATGCCGCGTTCGATCAAGAAAGGGCCGTTTGTCGATCTGCACCTTGCACGCAAGGTGGCGGCGACCGAGGGTGCCCAGACCAAGCGTCCGATCAAGACCTGGTCGCGCCGGTCGATGATCACGCCCGACATGGTGGGCCTGACCATCGCCGTGCACAACGGCCGTCAGCACGTGCCCGTCTTCGTGTCCGAGAACATGGTCGGCCACAAGCTGGGTGAGTTCGCACCCACCCGGACCTTCAAGGGCCACGTCGGGGATCGCAAGGGCTAGCACCATGAGTACCGAGACAGTCGCAAAACTGCGTTTCGCGCGTATCTCGCCGCAGAAGGCGCGCCTGGTCGCCGACCAGGTTCGCGGTCTGCCGGTCGAGCGTGCCCTGGAGCTGCTGCAGTTCTCGCCCCGCAAGGGTGCCCGCATCCTGCACAAGGTGCTGGAGTCGGCGATCGCCAACGCGGAGCACAACGACGGCGCGGACGTGGATGAACTGAAGGTGAGCGAGATCATGGTCGACGAGGGGCCGACCCTCAAGCGGATCAAGCCGCGGGCGCGCGGGCGCGCCGACCGCATTTTCAAGCGCACCAGCCACGTCACGATTCGCGTGGCGGACAAGTAACGAGGCAGCTATGGGTCATAAAGTCCATCCAACCGGCTTCCGGCTCGGCGTCACCACCGAGTGGAGCTCGCGCTGGTACGCGGAGAACCGCGGTTACCGCGATACGCTGAACACGGACCTCGAGGTGCGCGATTTCATTCGCGAGAAGCTCTCGCACGCCTCGGTCAGCCGCATCCAGATTGATCGTCCGGCGCGTTCGGCGCGGATCACGATCCATACGGCGCGGCCGGGCATCGTGATCGGCAAGAAGGGCGAGGACATCGACAAGCTGCGCACCGAGGTGTCGCGCAAGATGGGCGTGCCCGTCCATCTGTCGGTCGAGGAAATCCGCAAGCCCGAGCTGGACGCACGATTGGTCGCCGAGAACATCGCGCAGCAGCTCGAGCGCCGGATCATGTTCCGGCGCGCGATGAAGCGCGCGGTCGGCAACGCCATGCGCCTGGGTGCCGGCGGTATCCGCGTGAACGTGGCGGGCCGTTTGAACGGCGCCGAGATCGCGCGCTCCGAGTGGTATCGCGACGGCCGCGTGCCGCTGCACACCCTGCGCGCCGACATCGACTATGGCGTCGCCGAGGCCAAGACCACCTACGGCGTCATCGGCGTCAAGGTCTGGATCTTCAAGGGCGAGGTTTTCGAGGCGGACAAGAAGGCGGCCGTGGCGGAGAAAGCCGAGGCGGCCGAAGCCCCGGCACAAGGTTGATACGACATGTTGCAACCCAAGCGCACCAAGTTTCGCAAGCAGCAGAAGGGCCGCAACCGCGGTATGGCGCAGCGCGCCAACCAGGTCAGCTTCGGCGAGTACGGCCTCAAGGCCGTCGACCGCGGCCGCGTGACCGCGCGCCAGATCGAGGCCGCGCGGCGTGCGATGACGCGCCACATCAAGCGCGGCGGCAAGATCTGGATCCGCGTGTTCCCGGATGTGCCGGTGACCAAGAAGCCCATCGAGGTCCGCATGGGCAAGGGCAAGGGCAACGTGGAGTACTGGGTGGCCAAGGTGCAGCCCGGACGCATGCTCTACGAGATGGAAGGCGTGCCGCGCGAAGTCGCGCAGGAAGCCTTCCGGCTGGCCGCCGCGAAGCTGCCGGTCCGTTGTGCCTTCGTGGACCGCAAGATTCTTTGAGGAAGACGGCATGAAAGCGGCTGAACTCAGAAAGAAATCGGCGGACGAGCTCCGCAAGGAACTGCTGGAACTGCGGCGAGAGCAGTTCAACCTGCGCATGCAGGCGGCGACCGGCCAGTTGGCGGGGTCGCATCAGTTCCGGGAAGTGCGCCGCAACATCGCACGGGTCAAGACCGTGCTCGGCGAGCAGCAGGGTGATTCGGCATGAGCGAGCAGAACAGCGAGCAGCAGGCGGCCACGAACCAGCGGGTGCTGGCGGGTCACGTCATCGGCAACAAGATGGACAAGTCCATCGTGGTGGCGGTCGAGCGGCGCGTGAAGCACGAGCTGTACGGCAAGTACGTTCGGCGCACGACCAAGATCGTGGCGCACGACGAGAACAACGAGTGCAATCCCGGCGATTTCGTCGAGATCGCGGAGTGCCGTCCGATCTCCAAGAGCAAGTCCTGGCGCTTGGTCCGGGTGGTCGAGGCCGCCGGCGAGCTCGAGACGACGGGCTGAGGAATCAAAGGCGATGATCCAGACTGAAACGGTACTCAACGCGGCGGACAACAGTGGCGCGCGCCGGGTCCAGTGCATCAAGGTGCTGGGCGGCTCGCACCGCCGTTACGCACGCGTGGGCGACATCATCAAGGTCACGGTGAAGGACGCCATCCCGCGCGGCCGCGTCAAGAAGGGCGACGTGCTCAAGGCGGTGGTGGTGCGCACCCGGCGCGGCATCCGGCGTTCGGACGGCTCGCTGATCCGCTTCGACAATAACGCGGCGGTTCTGCTCAACAACCAGAACGAGCCGGTCGGCACCCGTATTTTCGGTCCGGTGACGCGCGAATTGCGCGAGAAGTTCATGCGCATCATTTCGCTGGCTCCCGAGGTGCTCTAGTCATGGCGATGCAGAGAATCCGAAAGGGCGACGAGGTCGTGATCATCGCCGGCAAGGACAAGGGCCGGCGTGGCACCGTGCTCCGGGTCCGCGACGACGACCGCGTGGTGGTCGAGGGTCTGAACCTGGCCAAGAAGCACGTGAAGGCCGATCCCAACCAGGGAATCGCCGGCGGCATCGAAGAACGGGAAATGCCGCTGCATATCTCGAATGTGATGTTGTACAACCCGGACAGCGGCCGCGGCGAGCGCGTGGGCTTCAAGTACCTCGGCGAGGGCGGCGACCGGCGCAAGGTGCGCTACTACAAATCCACCGGTGAAGTCGTCGACGCGTAACCATGGGCGAAGCTATGACGGAAAACACACCCGAGACCGCGCGGCTGAAGGCCGAGTATCGCGAGCGGATCGTGCCGGCGCTGATGGAGCGCTTCGGCTACTCCAGCCCGATGGCCGTGCCGCGCGTGGTCAAGATCACGCTCAACATGGGCGTCGGCGAGGCCGTGGCCGACCGCAAGGTCATCGACCACGCCATGCAGGACATGGCGGCCATCGCCGGTCAGCAGCCGGTGATGACGCGTGCGCGCAAGTCCGAAGCCGGGTTCAAGATCCGCGAGGGCTGGCCGATCGGCTGCAAGGTCACCCTCCGCCGTGGTCGCATGTACGAGTTCCTGGACCGGCTGGTGAACGTGTCGCTGCCGCGCATCCGCGATTTCCGCGGGCTCAACCCGCGGGCGTTCGACGGCCGCGGCAACTACAGCCTCGGCGTCAAGGAGCAGATCGTGTTCCCGGAGATCGACTACGACAAGGTCGATGTCCTGCGGGGCATGGACATCGTGATCACCACGTCGGCCCGGAACGACGAAGAGGGACGGGCGCTGTTGGAAGGCTTCAACTTCCCGTTCCGCAAGTAAACGCGAGTAACGAGTTATGGCAAAGAAAAGCATGATCGCACGCGAGAAGAAGCGCGCGGAGACGGTGGCGAAGTACGCCGCCAAGCGCGCGGAGCTCAAGGAGCGCATTCGCGATCCCGAGGCGACCATGGAGGAGCGCTACGCGGCGGTCCAGGAACTGCAGCGGCTACCGCGGGACGCGTCTCCGGCGCGGCTGCGGAATCGCTGCGAGGCGACCGGTCGTCCGCGCGGCTATTACCGGAAATTCGGTCTGGCGCGCAACAAGCTGCGCGAGGCCGCCATGCGCGGCGAAATCCCCGGGCTGGTGAAGTCCAGCTGGTAACCGTCGTGTCGCAAACGTACAGCGTGGGTATCGATATATGAGTATGACTGACCCCATCGCCGACATGCTCACCCGCATCCGGAACGGGCAGTCGGCCGAGAAGGACCAGGTCGAGATGCCGTCGTCCAAGCTCAAGGTGGCGATCGCCGAGGTGCTCAAGGACGAGGGCTACATCGCCGACTACCGGGTGACGGAAGTCGACGGCAAGCCGCGCCTGCAGGTGGTGCTCAAGTACTTCCAGGGCCGGCCGGTGATCGAGCGGCTGGAGCGTGTCAGCAAGCCGGGACTGCGGGTCTACCGCGGCAAGAACGATCTGCCGACCGTGGTCGGCGGGCTCGGCGTGGCGATCGTCTCCACCTCGCACGGGGTCATGACGGACAGCGCGGCGCGCGCGGCCGGTCACGGCGGCGAAGTGCTGTGCACGGTCGCGTAAGAGGTTTTTAACTATGTCCAGAGTCGCAAAGGCACCGGTAGAGATTCCCAGCGGCGTCGAGATCGCCGTGGCGGCGCGCGCGGTGCGGGTCAAGGGCAAGAACGGCGAGCTGTCGTTCGACCTGCCCGATGGCGTGGACCTCAAGGTCGAGGAGGGCGTGGCCCGGGCCGAGCCCACCGGCCGCGAGAAGAACCTGGCCATGGCCGGGACCGTGCGCGCCATCGTCGCCAACATGGTGCACGGTGTCACCGAGGGCTTCGAGCGCAAGCTCGAGTTGGTCGGCGTCGGCTACCGCGCCCAGGCGCAGGGCCAGAAGCTGAACCTCTCGCTGGGCTTCTCGCACCCGATCGACTACGCCGTGCCGGACGGCGTGACCGTCGAGACGCCCAGCCAGACCGAAATCCTGGTCAAGGGTGCCGACAAGCAGGTGGTGGGTCAGGCCGCGGCGGAGATCCGCGCCTTCCGGCCGCCGGAGCCGTACAAGGGCAAGGGCGTGCGCTACGCCGACGAGCGCATCATCCGCAAGGAAGCGAAGAAGAAGTAACGCACGCCGACATACATCGGAAAGGTCACGACGATGCACAGGAAACAGATTCAACGTTTGCGCCGCGCGCGCCGCACCCGGATGAAGATCCGGGAGCTGGGAGCGCACCGCCTCGCGGTGCACCGTACGCCGCGGCACATTTACGCCCAGATCCTGACGCCGGACGGCGGCAGCACCCTGGTGACCGCCTCGACCGTGGAGAAATCGCTGCGCGAGGCGGTCGGCAGCACGGGCAATGCCGAGGCCGCCGCCGCCGTGGGCAAGGCGATCGCCGAGAAGGCGAAGGCCGCGGGTATCGAGGAAGTGGCCTTCGACCGCTCCGGCTTCGCCTATCACGGGCGCGTCAAGGCCCTGGCCGACGCCGCACGCGAGAACGGACTCAAGTTTTAATGAACGTGATTCGTGATCTGTGACTGGTGACTGGGCCTGCCGGCCACCTTTCTGACCAATCACGAATCACCAATCACCAATCACCGAGATAGTTATGGCAAAGGTGGAACGTACCGAAGGCGATCTGCTCGAGAAGCTCGTCGCCGTCAATCGCGTCGCCAAGGTGGTCAAGGGCGGCCGTCAGTTCGGCTTCACCGCGCTGACCGTGGTCGGCGACGGCGAGGGCCGCGTGGGCTTCGGCTACGGCAAGGCACGCGAGGTGCCGCTGGCCATCCAGAAGGCGATGGAGGCCGCGCGCAAGAACATGGTATCGGTGCAGCTCGCCGGCAACACCATCCAGCACGAGACCGTCGGCCGGCATGGCGCCACCAAGGTGATCATGCGGCCGGCCTCCGACGGTACCGGCGTGATCGCCGGCGGCGGCATGCGCGCGGTGCTGGAAGTGGCCGGTGTGGGCAACGTGCTCGCGAAGAGCTACGGCTCGCGCAACCCGATCAACGTGGTTCGCGCGACCGTGAACGCCCTGAGCGAAATGCACGATCCGCACTACATCGCCGCCAAGCGCGGCAAGAGCGTCGACGAGCTCGTCTCCGCCTAGGGAAAGCGATCATGGCCAAGAGCAAGACCGAACGACTGAAGCTGACCCTGGTCAAAAGCCCCGCCGGGCGGTTGGCCAGGCACCAGGCCTGCGTGCGCGGGCTCGGCCTGCGGCGCATGCATCACAGCGTGACCGTCGACGCCACGCCCGAGAACCTGGGCATGGTGAACAAGGTGAGCTACCTGCTCAACGTCGAAAAGGTTTAAATGAAAATGAACCACAGAGGCACAGTGGCACAGAGAGAAAACTGCTGATTACGACGCAGGCCTGATCATCTTTTTTGTCATTGTCCCTGTGCCTCCGTGTCTCTGTGGTTAATTTGAGGCTTTATCATGCGTTTGAATGACCTACATCCCGGCGAAGGTGCCCGCAAGTCGGCCAAGCGCGTCGGTCGCGGCCCCGGTTCCGGCCTGGGCAAGACCGCCGGCCGCGGCCACAAGGGCCAGAAGTCGCGCTCGGGCGGCTATCACAAGGTCGGCTTCGAGGGCGGCCAGATGCCGCTGCAGCGGCGCGTGCCCAAGCGAGGTTTCCGCTCGGTCACCCCGCAGGCCGCGGAGGTGCGGCTGGATTCGCTCGGCCGCCTGTCCGGCGATGTCGATCTGATGGCGCTGAAGCAGGCCAAGATCGTGCCGCGCGACGCGGCGCGTGCCAAGGTGATCGCCTCGGGCAAGATCGAGTCCGCGGTCAACCTGAAGGGCGTCGCCGCCAGCGCCGGCGCGGTCAAGGCGATCGAGGCCGCCGGCGGCTCCGTGGAGAACGGCTAGGCCATGGCGCGGGGTCAGCCCAACATGGCCGGCATGCTGCCGGATGCCGGCAAGCTGACGGAGGTGCGGCAGCGCCTGCTGTTCCTGCTGGGCGCCCTGATCGTGTTCCGCATCGGCACCTTCATCCCGGTGCCCGGGATCGATCCGGAGCAGCTCGCGCGCATGTTCGAGCAGCAGTCGGGGACCATCCTGGACCTCGGCGTGATGTTCACGGGCGGTGCGCTGGAGCGCCTGTCGATCTTCGCCCTGGGCGTGATGCCCTACATCTCCGCGTCGATCATCATGCAGTTGATGACGGCCACGGTGCCGACGCTCAAGGAGATGAAGAAGGAAGGCGAGGCCGGCCGCCGCAAGATCACCCAGTACACGCGCTACGGTGCCCTGGGCCTGGCGACGTTCCAGGCGATCGGCACCGGCATCGCGCTATGGAATCAGGGGATCGCCCTGCCGGGGCTGACGCAGTACGGCTTCATCTTCACCACGGCGATCTGTCTCGCGACCGGCGCCATGTTCCTGATGTGGCTGGGCGAGCAGGTGACCGAGCGCGGGATCGGCAACGGTATCTCGATGCTGATCTTCGCCAGTATCGTCTCCGGGCTGCCTTCCGCCCTGGGCGGCACGCTGGACCTGGTGCGCACCGGCGAGATGAATCCCGTGACCGCGGTCGCGATGCTGCTGGGCGCGCTGGCGGTGACCGGCTTCGTGGTCTTCGTCGAGCGGGCGCAGCGCCGGATACCGGTGCATCACGCCCAGCGCCAGCGCGGTCGCCGTATGTACTCGGCACAGACCCAGCATCTGCCGTTGAAGCTGAACATGTCGGGCGTGATCCCGCCGATCTTCGCGTCCAGCATCATCCTGTTCCCCGCGACCCTGATCCGGTTCCTGGGCGAGGGCGGCACGGTCGCGAACTGGGTGGCCAACGCGATCTCGCCGGGGCAGCCGCTGTATGTGCTGTTCTACTCGCTCATGATCGTCTTCTTCTGCTTCTTCTACACCGCGCTGGTGTTCGATTCGCGGGAAACGGCCGAGAACCTGAAGAAGTCGGGTGCCTTCATCCCCGGCGTGCGGCCCGGCATGCAGACCGCGAACTACATCGACACGGTGCTGACGCGGCTGACCGTGGCCGGCGCCGCCTACGTCACGGCCGTGTGCCTGCTGCCCGAGATACTGATCCTGCAGTACAACGTGCCGTTCTACTTCGGCGGCACCTCGCTGCTGATCATCGTGGTCGTCGTGATGGACTTCATGTCCCAGCTACAGGCGCATCTGATGTCGCATCAGTACGAAGGGCTGATGAAGAAGGCGAACCTGAAGTCCCACGGCAAGGCCGGGATGCTGCGTTAAGCATGTGATTGGTGACTGGTGATTGGTGATTCGTGGGCTTGCCAATCACGGATCACGGATCACGAATCACGGAGTTTTTAGGAAATGAAAGTCAGAGCATCGGTCAAGAAGATTTGCCGCAACTGCAAGGTGGTGCGTCGTCATGGCGTGGTCATGGTGATCTGTTCCACCGATCCGCGGCACAAGCAGCGCCAGGGCTAGACACGGGTCTGGCCGATTGGCATTGATTTTGACGTGCGCGGACGGTATATTGGCCGGCTTTTCGGGCGGTTTTCCTCCCGTTTCCGCCGGTCACCGGTAGCGACACTGATTCTTTAATCTAGGGAATCCCTGACGGGGAGAACGTTCGAATGGCGCGAATCGCTGGAGTCAATCTCCCGATCAACAAGCATGCCGCGGTCGCACTGACCGCGCTGTACGGCGTGGGCCCGACCCGGGCGGCCAGCATCTGCGAGGCCGCCAGCGTGGCGCCCGACACCCGCATCAAGGACCTCACCGAGGGCGAGGTCGAGGCGCTGCGGGCCGAAGTGGGCAAGTACACGATCGAGGGCGACCTGCGGCGCGAGGTGTCGATGAACATCAAGCGGCTGATGGACCTCGGCTGCTATCGCGGGCTGCGCCACCGGCGCGGTCTTCCGGTGCGGGGACAGCGGACCCGGACCAACGCGCGCACCCGCAAGGGGCCGCGCCGGCCGATCCGCCGCTAGGGCGTACGCTCTCCCCGGCGCATAACAGGCAACCGGCCGCCACGGCGGCTTCCACCGAAGATAGACGGACACGATTATGGCGACAGCCACCGGCAGTAGCACCCGATCCCGCAAGGCGAAGGCCAAGCGCAACGTCGCGGACGGCATCGCGCACGTCTACGCGACCTTCAACAACACGGTCATCACCATCTCGGACCGGCAGGGCAACGTCTTGTCCTGGGCCACGTCCGGGAGCAGCGGGTTCAAGGGGTCGCGCAAGAGCACCCCGTTCGCGGCGCAGGTCGCGGCGGAGCGTGCCGGACAGGCGGCCGCCGAGTACGGCGTCAAGAATCTCGAGGTACGCGTCAAGGGCCCCGGCCCGGGGCGCGAAGCCGCCGTCCGTTCGTTGAACGGCGCGGGTTTCAAGGTCACCAGCATCATCGATGTGACGCCGATCCCGCACAATGGCTGCCGGCCGCCTAAAAAGCGCCGCGTTTAACAGGACAGGATTCGATCGACTATGGCCAAGTACACCGGTCCCAAGTGCAAGCAGGCCCGCCGCGCCGGAACGGACTTGTTCCTGAAGGCGCGCGGACGTTCGCTGGAAGGCAAGTGCAAGCTGGATACGCCGCCGGGCGCCCAGGGCCCGCAGCGCCGCCAGCGCCTGTCCGACTATGCCCTGCAGCTGCGTGAAAAGCAGAAGCTGCGGCATATGTACGGCGTGCTGGAGCGTCAGTTCCGGAACTATTACAAGAAGGCGTCCAAGTCCAAGGGCGCCACGGGTACCACGCTGCTGCAGTTGCTGGAGCGCCGGCTCGACAACGTCGTGTACCGGATGGGCTTCGCCAGCACGCGCGCCGAGGCGCGTCAGCTCGTCAGCCACAAGGCGGTGGCGGTCAACGGCTATCCGGTGAACGTGCCCTCCTACCAAGTGTCCGAGGGCGATGTGATCGAGATCCGTGAAAAGGCCAAGCACCAGTCGCGGATCCGGACCGCGGTCGAGG
The DNA here is from genome assembly GCF_040361335.1 of Salinisphaera sp. PC39. Lineage (NCBI taxonomy): Bacteria > Pseudomonadati > Pseudomonadota > Gammaproteobacteria > Salinisphaerales > Salinisphaeraceae > Salinisphaera > Salinisphaera sp. PC39. The sequence goes on from NZ_APNM01000002.1 coordinate 196,071, forward strand.
TCGCCACCCAGCTTGGTATCGGCGAGTGGCTCGAGGTCGACGACAAGAAGCTGCAAGGCACCTTCAAGACGGTGCCGGATCGGGATCAGATCCTGCAGGACATCAACGAGAGCCTGGTCGTCGAGCTCTACTCCAAGTAAACACCGCCGCCATCCGCGAGAGGTCCCAACGACATGCAGTCAGCTGCCAATCAATTGCTCAAGCCGCGCCTGGTCGAGGTCGAGCAGGTCAACGAGCGCCGCGCCAAGGTGGCGCTGGAGCCGCTCGAGCGCGGCTACGGCCACACGCTGGGCAACGCCCTGCGTCGCATCCTGCTGTCCTCGATCCCGGGCGCCGCGATCACCGAGGTCGGCATTGAAGGCGTCCTGCACGAGTACTCGACCGTCGAGGGCATGCAGGAGGACGTGATCGACGTCCTGCTCAACCTCAAGGGCGTGTCGGTGCGCATGCACAGCCGCGAAGAGGCCGAACTGCATCTGCAGAAGTCCGGCAAGGGAGTGGTCACGGCCGCCGACATCACCACGGACCACGACGTCGAAATCGTGAATCCGGACCACGTGATCGCGCACCTGACCTCGGGCGAGCTCAAGATGAGCATCAAGGTCAAGCGCGGGCGCGGCTACCAGCCGGCCCAGAGCAAGGCCGAGCCCGGCGAAGAGGATACGGGCGCGAGCGAGATCGGCGCCCTGCGCCTGGACGCCTCCTTCAGCCCGATCCGCCGCGTCAGCTACAGTGTCGATCGCGCGCGCGTCGAGCAGCGCACCGACCTGGACAAGCTGGTCCTGGACATCGAGACCAACGGTAGCATCGAGCCCGCCGAGGCGGTGCGTACCGCGGCCGGCATCCTGCACGACCAGCTCTCGGTCTTCGTCGACCTGGAAGCGCAGGAAGACACGGGTCGCGGCGGCGACGTGGAGGAGGTCAATCCGATCCTGCTCAAGCCGATCGACGAGCTGGACCTGACCGTGCGCTCCACGAACTGCCTGAAGGCGGAGAATATCCACTTCGTCGGCGACCTGGTGCAGCGCACCGAGACCGAGCTGATGAAGACGCCCAACCTGGGCAAGAAGTCGCTGACCGAAATCAGCGAAGTGCTCGCCGAGCACGGCCTGCAACTGGGGATGACCCTGGAAGACTGGCCGCCGGCGGAGCTCGAGAACGCCACCACGACTTCCTGAGGAGAGCGGAGCATGCGTCACCGCAAGAGCGGCACTAACCTGGGGCGTGATGCCAGTCACCGCCGCGCCATGCTGCGGAATCTCTCGGCGTCCCTGTTCAAGCACGAGCTGATCCGGACCACCTTGCCCAAGGCCAAGGAACTGCGCCGTGTCGCGGAGCCGCTGATCACGCTGTCGAAAGAGGACAGCGTCGCCAACCGTCGGCTGGCCTTCTCGCGCCTGCGCGACAAGGAGGCGGTGGGTAAGCTCTTCGCCGATCTCGGGCCCCGCTACGCGCATCGGCCCGGCGGCTACCTGCGTATCCTCAAGTGCGGCTTCCGGCCCGGCGACTCCGCGCCCATGGCGTATGTCGAGCTGGTCGACCGGCCCGACCCCGAGACCGAGACCGAGGGCGAGGGCACAAGCGCGGCGACCGCCGAGGCCTGACACGCCGGGCATGTTCCGGAAGTCAGAAAGGCCGGCCCAGTGCCGGCCTTTTTGTTGCGCGTCGACGCCATTGTCGCGACATTCCAAACTTGCATATCCGGGGGTATCTGGTGACTATCCGCTATCGCACCGTTTTCGTCCTGCTGACGCTCCTCGCGGCCGGTCAGGCGAGCGCCGACACGCTTTATCTGCGCGACGGCAGTGTCGTCAACGGTTCGCTCCTGACCCTGCGGGACGGCATTTATCGTTTCGACACCAAGTTCGCCGGCGAACTGGAGATTCCGCAGAAGCAGGTCACGGGTGTGCGGACCGACGAGCCCCATACCGTCGTACTCGACGGCGGCGACGAGCTCGGCGTGCGACTGGCGTATGACGAGACCGGGGGGCAACGCCTGGTCAGCGAGCGATTCGGCACGCGCGAGCTGATGCCCGCCGATATCGCGGGCGTCCGCGACCTGGGTGCCCCGGACCCCGCTTTGGTCGAGGCGCGTGAACGGTTGTCGCGCGATCCCTGGTCGGGTCGCATGGCGTTCGGGCTTTCCGGCTCCTCCGGCAACACCGACAGCCGGAGCATCAATTTCCGGGCCGAAGCGCTGCGGGAAACCAACGGCGATCGCCTGAGCCTGTCGCTGCGCACCCTGCGCCAGCGGGACGACGGCGAGCAGACCGAGAACGAAACCATCGCCAAGGCCCGACTCGAACGCGATTTCACCCGGCGCTTTTTCCTGTTCGGGCAGACCGAGATCGAGAAGGACGAATTCGAGAACATCGACCTGCGGTTCCGGGCCACGCTCGGTCCGGGTTACTTCTTCATCCGCGAGAAGAACCACACCTTCAAGGGCCGTCTCGGTCTGGGCTACGAGCACGAGGCCTACGACGACGGTGGCAACGATTCCAGCATCGTCATGACCTTCGGCTGGGACTACCTGCGCGTGCTCACGGACTGGTTCCGGTTCACCCACGAACTGACCGTGATCCCGCAGGTGGACGATGAGCCCAGCGAGAATTTCCGTATCGATTCGTTGTTGGGCGGCGAACTGCCGCTGGGCACCGGCTCGCTGTGGAAGGTGCGTGCCGAGTACGGGCATCAATACGACAACAACCCCGAGCCCGGCGTCGACGAGCTGGATACGACCTATCTCCTCAGCATCGTCCGCGACTTCGAATAACCCGCCGGATCGTCCCCGCGGCACCGCCGTGACCGGGCCTTCAAGGCCCGGTTGCGGAATATTGCCATTCCTGTTGTAAGATAATTCGTACATAACGAGATATCGTCGGCACGCGCCGATGGTTGCGAGAAAGGCGGGGCGCATACGGATCGGTCCGTGAGGGCCCCGGAGGGGAATCGGTCGGGGTCGTGCAGGGACCGTGCGTTCCCGACACGGGCAAGAGGGGGAGCCCGATGCGGGGGAAGAGGTACGCGCGTATCCGTATCCGTGTCCTGGCGTTGGCCGGATGCGTGGCACTATCGAGCTACGCGCCCGATAGCCGGGCGTTGCAATTCGAGTCGGACTGGTTCGGCGGGATAAGCGGCACGCTCAACACCAGCCTGTCGCTGGGGGCACAGTGGCGGCTGCAGGACCGCGATCCGGGCCTGATCGGCAAGGCCAACCTCGATCCGGATCTCTGTCCCTCCGCCTGCCAGCCGCACGCCTCGACCGCGCCCGGCGACGTCGACGGGCGCGTTCAGCTAGGTCTGGAAGGCGAAGGCAACGCCGTCAACCAGATCGGTGTCGACGCGCCGGGCGCCGCCAGCGTCAACCACGACGACGGCAATCTCAATTTCGACCAGTATGAAATCACCCAGGCGCCGTTCCAGATCACCCAGGACCTGGAGCTGAACTTCGGCGAAGTCGGACCGGTCGGCGACGTCACCTTCTTCGGCCGCTACAACGCCTTCCACGATTTCGCCAACCACGGCCGCGACATCTACCATCCCGGTTTCTACACGGAAGCCGACCGCGCCCGGGACGACGCGTGCCGTGACGCCGATCCGAGCACGTCCTGTGTCTATGCGGACGATCCCACGGCGCCGAGTTTCGGCTTCCCGACCGTGGGCACGGCCAAGTTCGAACCGGCCGACGACCGCTACGACGAGCTGCTCGGCCGCGATCTCGACATCCTGGATTTCTACGTCGCGGGCTACGTGCCGGTGCCCTTCCTGGGCAACGACGCCAAGGTCACGATCGGCGAGCAGACCATCAACTGGGGCGAATCCACGCTGCTGGTGATCAACTCGCTGAATACCATCAACCCGCCGAACGTGAACGCCCTGTTCCGGCCGGCGTTCCTGGAGCTGGCGACAGTGTTCGAGCCGGTGGGGGCGATCCGGGCGAGCATGCCGCTGACGCTCAACACCAGCTTCGAGATGTTCTACCAGTACGACTGGGAGAAGGTGGAGATACCGCCGCGCGGCGGTTTCCTGTCGTTCCAGGATGTCACGCTCGGCGGCGACGACGACATCGTCAATCCGGGCTTCGGCCAGGTCGGCGACGACCGCGACGGCAATGCGCGACTGGAGCAGCAATTACTCACCGCGGTCGCCGACGTCGCCGGCGATATCCGCGTGCGCGAACGCGATGCTTCCGAGGGCGGACAGTACGGTTTCGCCTATACCTGGTACCTTCCGACGTTCAACAACGGCACCGAGTTGCGTTTCTACTACGCCAACTACCACAGCCGGCTGCCGTATCTCTCGGCCTATGCCGGCAACGAGTCCTGTCTCCAGGCGGCGCCCACCGGCAACACCAGCATCGACACCCAGAACCTGACCAACGCCTGCCCGAACGCCGATTTCGCGCATTTCTTCGGCGCCGTGGGCGAGCATCAGGGCGGCGCCCAGGGGGCCCAGGCGGCCACCGCGCTGGGCGAGGCACTCAATGCCGCGGAGCTGGACCAGGCCATCGGCGAGAGCGGGGCGGGGATCCCTTGCCCCGCCGATGCCGAGCCCGGCACCGGCCCCTGCGCCGAACTCTACGATCTCGACAGCTTCGAGGGGTTGCTCGAATACCCCGAGGACATCAAGCTTTTCGGCATCAGCTTCAACACCAGCTTCGGCAGTATCGCGGTGCAGGGCGAGGTGGCGTACCGGCCCAACCTGCCGTTGCAGGTCGACGACGTGGACGTGGTGTTCGCGGCGGCCCAGCCGGTGGCGCCGCTGGGTTGCGCCAAGCAGAACCGCGGTCCCGATTGCGTGCCGGGCAGTTTCGACGAGCGCTACGAGATCGGCTTCCCCGCCGTCGGTGATTTGCTGCAGAGCATGGCGGATGGCGGCGATACCGTCGGCCTGGTCGGCAGCATGCTGGGCGTGGACACCGCCACCGCCGAGACCATCGTGGACGACTTCTCCGCCGCCCTGGCCGACGCCGGCCTCGATCCGGCGGTGCTCGCGGCGCAGTTCCAGGGCATGGCGATACCCGAGAACGTGATGCTGTCCGACCCGCCCGGCCGCCGGGTCGCCTTCCCGGATTACCTCACGGAATATCGCGACCGCGAGCCGGGGGATGTCGAGCCGGGCGAGTATATCCGGGGCTACGAGCGCTTCCAGGTGCTGCAATACAACCTGGGCGGCACCTACGTGATCGGGCCGGGCAACTGGATCAAGTCCAACCAGATCATCCTGCTGTTCGAGGTCGGCGCCACGCAGGTGCTCGGGTTCCCGGATCGGGACGAGTTGCAGATCGAGGGGCCCGGCACGTATACCCATGCCAGCGTCGGCAACGACGGCACCGGCGCGCCGCCGTGCCCGGACGGCGTGCAACAGGGCACGTCCGCGCAGGAGAGCGGCAACACGACCCTGTGCGGGCCGTTCCAGGCGCGCTTCAATCCCACCCAGCAGACCGACGGCTTCGCCACGGCCTTCTCCTGGGGCTGGCGAGTGATCGGGATCATCCGCTACGAGAACGTGCTGCCGGGCATCTCGTTCCAGCCGATATTCGTGATTGCGCACGACGTCGAGGGCACGGCCCCGGGGCCGGGCGAGAACTTCCTGGAGGGGCGCCAGATGTACGTGCTCAACGTGGAGATGCGCTATCGCCAGAACTGGAGCGTCACCGGCGGCATCACCGTCTTCCGCGGCGCCGAGCCCTACAACCTGCTGGCGGATCGGGATTTCTTCCAGCTCGGTATCCAGTACCGGTTCTGAGGGCGAACGGCCGTCGTGCGCCGGTCGGCGTGCTTGCCATGCACGACATGGTTTGATATCAACTGGCGGCAGGCGAATGAAAAGATATTCGCCGTAAGATTATTCGTACATAAACGATTCGCCGGTCCGTTACCGGTCGGGTGTGGGGGCAGCGGGCGTATTCCCCGCCGTTCCCCGCCATTGCGAGAGCGAGCGCGACGTTTTCGGGGAGCGCGCGAGCAGCCCGGCCAGGGCCTAGGGAGGAGGAGAATCCCATGCAGGGATGCCGACGTGTATCGATCCGTCTGGGGGCCGTCGCGGGGCTGCTGTTCGCGGCACTGCACGCGCCGGACGGGCAAGCCATCCGCTTCGATTCGGATTTTCTCGGGGGCATAGAGGGCACGCTCAACACCAGCTTCTCGCTGGGCGCCCAGTGGCGCATCCAAGATCGCGATCCCAACCTGATCGGCGTGTCCAACCTCAACCCGGACGTCTGCCGTTCGGCCTGCCAGCCGCACCTGTCCACGCCGCCCGAGGTGGGTGAGGAGATGGGGCAGGCCCAGCTCGGCCTGGAGGCCGAGGGCAATTTCGTCAATCAGCTCGGCCTGGACGCCCCCGGCATCCAGAGCATGAACCACGACGACGGCAACCTGAACTACGACAAGTGGGAGGTCACGCAGGCCCCGTTCCAGGTGACCCAGGACCTGGAACTCAACTTCGCCGGCGATCTGTTCTTCTTCAGCGATATCACCTTCTTCGGGCGTTACAACGCGTTCCACGATTTCGCCAACTACGACCGCGAGCAGTACTACCCCAACTTCTACACCCCGGCCGATCGCGCCGAGGACGACGCCCGCCGCGACAGCGGCGAGTACGGCTTCCCCACCAGCGGCCGGCCGGTGTTCCGGGAGTCGGGCGACAAGTGGAACGAGTATTTGGGACAGGACATCGACCTGCTCGACTTCTACGTCTCCGGCTATTTCCCGGTGCCGTTTTTGGGCAACGACGCCAAGCTGACCATCGGCGAGCAGACCATCAACTGGGGCGAGTCCACGCTGCTGGTCGTCAATTCGCTGAACACCATCAATCCGCCGAACGTGAACGCGCTGTACCGGCCGGCGTTCCTGGAGCTGGCAACGGTGTTCGAGCCGGTGGGGGCGATCAAGGTCAGCATGCCGCTGACGCTCAACACCAGCTTCGAGATGTTCTACCAGTACGACTGGGAGAAGGTGGAGATACCGCCGCGCGGCGGCTTCCTGTCCTTCATCGACGTCACCCTGGGCGCGGACGACAACAATATCGCCCCCAACTTCGCCCAGACCGCGGATGACCCCGAGGGTAACGCCCGCGTCGAGCAGCAACTGCTGACCGCGATCGCGGATATCGACGGCGAGGTGCCGGTCCACGAGAAGAACGCATCGCGCGGCGGCCAGTACGGCTTCGCCTACACCTGGTTCCTGCCCGCCTTCAACAACGGCACCGAGCTTCGCTTTTACTATGCCAACTACCATAGCCGGCTGCCGTACTTCTCCGCCTACGCCGGCGACGAATCCTGCTGGCAGAGTGCGCCCACCGGCAACACGTCGGTGGACACGCTCAATCTGTCCCTGGATTGCCCCAATGCCGACTTCGCCCATTTCCTGGGCGCGGCCGGCGAGAGCGTGGGTCAGGACGCCGGCGGCGCGGCGCTGACCTCCCTGGGCCAACTCCTGAACGCGGCCAACCTGGACCAGATGCCGAGCGCCTCCCAGCCCAACGGCGAGCCCTGCCCGGCGGACGCGCCGCCCGGCACCGGCCCCTGCGCCGAGGGCTATGTGCTGGACAGCTTCGAGGGGCTGCTCGAATACCCCGAGGACATCAACCTCTACGGCATCAGCTTCAACACCAGCTTCGGCGATATCTCGGTGCAGGGCGAGGTGGCCTACCGGCCCAATCTGCCGCTGCAGGTGGATGACATCGACGTGGCCTTCGCCGCGCTGCAGCCCTCGGCGCCGGTCGGCTGCACCGGCGCCAACCGCGGCGAGGATTGCGTGCCCGCGAGTTACGATGACCGTTTCGAGATCGGCATCCCCGCCGTGGGCGACGTCCTGGAGGCGATCGGCGACGGCGGCGACGTGGTCGGCGTGGTCGGCAACCTGCTGGGCGTCGATACGGCCGTGGCCGAGGGCCTCGTCGACAGCCTGACCGGGGCGCTCGCGGATACCGGACTGAACCCGACCGAGCTCGCGAACCAGCTCAGTGCCGCCCAGGTCCCGGAAAACGTGGTGCTGTCCGATCCGGTCGGCCGGCGCAACGCCTTCCCGGACTTCCTGACCCGCTATCGCGGCCGCGAGCCCGGCGACGTGGCCGCCGGCGAGTATATCCAGGGCTACGAGCGCTTCCAGGTGCTGCAATACAACCTCGGCGGCACCTACATCATCGGCCCGGGCAACTGGATCAAGTCCAACCAGATCATCCTGTTCTTCGAGGTCGGCGCGACCCACGTGCTCGGTTTCCCGGAGAAGGACGAGCTGCAGATCGAGGGTCCGGGCACGTACAACCACGCCAGCGTGGGCAACGACGGCACGGGTGCCCAACCCTGTCCGGACGATCAAAAGCCGCAGGGCGATTCCGGCCGCGACGACCTGGGCCAGGCCAACAGCACCATCTGCGGGCCCTACCAGCTCCGGTTCAATCCCACGCAGCAGACCGAGGGCTTCGCCACGGCCTTCTCCTGGGGCTGGCGCGTGATCGGCATCATCCGCTACGAGAACGTGCTGCCGGGCATCTCGTTCCAGCCGTTGTTCGTGATCGCGCATGACGTCGACGGCACCGCGCCGGGGCCGGGCGAGAACTTCATGGAAGGCCGGCAGATGTACTCGCTGAACGTCGAGATGCGCTACCAGCAGCGCTGGAGTGTGATCACCGGCGTGACCATCTTCCGCGGCGCCAAGCCCTACAACCAGCTCGCCGACCGCGACTTCTTCCAGCTCGGCATCCGTTACCAGTTCTGAATGCCGGGATTCCGCGGGGCCGCCGTTAGTGCGGCCCCGCGCGGCCTTCGGTCGGCCCCGCGTCCTTGCGTCGTGCGGGGGGCGACGCTAACCTTCGCCTACAGCGGCGATCGGTGAATGCCGATCCGGCGGCAAGCGCCGGCCGCACAACAAGATTCAAACAGAACGATATCCAGCGAGACCGCAGCGCCGGGCCCCGGCCCGGACCACGGAGGGGACACGTGTGCCGCGCAACGCGCGGCGAGCGGTTCAGTGCGCGTGACACGCGCAGGGAAAGGGAGGACACAATGCGGAGGGGAACCCCACGCGCGCGCGTGCTGTGCGCCGCGATCATGGTGCTGTCCGCGGCACCGGCCCAGGCCATCCGTTTCGATCTCGACTATTTCGGCGGCATCTCCGGCTCGCTCAATACCGAGTTCCAGCTCGCCGCGCAGTGGCGCATGGAGGAGCGCGCCGACCACCTTGTCAGCAAGGCGAGCCTCGACCCGAACGTCTGCAACAGCAGCCCGTCGCCACTGGGCAGCTTTCCGCAGCGGCCGCCGTCCACGACATCCTGCCAGGGACACGCGGCGCGCGAGATCACCGGCAACGACCTGTTGTTCCCGGGGCTGACCGCCGCCAACGGCGAGGGGCCGGCGGCTAACCAGGCGGGCGTGGACGCGCCCGGCGCGCACTCGGCGAACCACGACGACGGCAACCTGAACTTCGACCAGTACGACGTCACCCAGAGCCTGGCCCAGGTCAAGCAGGACCTGTCGCTGGAGTGGGGGCGCTGGGAGTTCTTCACCCGCTACCTGTATTTCTACGACCATACCAACGACGACAAGGGGCAGTACTACCCCAACGTGGTCACGGTCGACACCGCCTCGCCCATCGACGGCAACGTCACGACCGCGTCGCAGGCCCGCGGCGAGGCGGCGACCATCGATTTCGACGACCTGCCCAAGCAGGGCAACCTGGAGACCCTGAAGGGCCGGAGTTTCCGGCTGCTGGATTTCAACCTGAGCGGCTTCGTCGAACTGCCCTTCACCGACGGCCACCGGCTGGATATCAAGGTCGGTCGCCAGAGCATCAACTGGGGCGAGTCCACCCTGCTGGCGGTCAACAGCCTCAACAGCATCAATCCGCCCAACCAAGCGGCGCTCTACCGTCCCGGCTTCCTGGCGCTGGACGAGGTCCTGGTGGCCACCGACGCCTTCAAGGTGGCGACCTATCTGACCGACAGCGTCAGCATCGAGGCCTTCTATCAGTACGCCTGGCAGGGGGCCGAGATCCCGGCACAGGGCACCTTCCTGTCCACCGTCGACCTCGGCGTGGGCGAGGCCGGTTTCCTGGAGAACGGCCAGACCGCGCGGACCCTCAACATCGGTTTCGGTCAGGTCCCCGAGGATCCCACCTTCGACCCGGACAGCGAACTGTCGGGCGAGGGCGCGGGCCAACCCATCGGCGACAGCGACTACGGCATCCAGCGCCTGGAGCAGACCCTGCTGTCGGCGGTGGCCAACACCGGCTCCACCATACCGTTGCGCGACCCGGCCGAGCCCGAGGACGGCGGCCAGTACGGTGTCGCGTTGACCTGGTTCGCCCCGGATTTCAACAACGGCACCGAGTTCCGGTTCTACTACGCCAACTATCACAGCCGGCTGCCGTACCTGAGCTTCTACGCCGGCCAGCCGAGCTGCGCGGCGGCGGGCACCACCGGCCGGCTGCAGCCCACCCGCGGCGGCACCGTCGGCCTGCTCGGCGTGCTCGGTTCGTGCCCGGACAGCGATGTCGCCTATTTCACCGATGCCCTGACGTCCGCCTCCCTGGGCGGGACGACGTTGCCGCCCGAGGTCCTGGACGTGCTCAGCGGTCTCGCCGGCGTGGCGGGTGGCGACGGGCGCGGCGATACCGGTTCCGCCTATCGTCTGGATTCGCCCGAGGCCCAGCTCGAGTATCCCGAGGACATCAAGATGTTCGGGATCAGCTTCAACACCAGCTTCGGCGACATCTCCATGCAGGGCGAGATCGCCTATCGGCCCAACCTGCCGCTGCAGGTGGATGATATCGACCTCGCCTTCGCGGCCCTCAACGTGGCCGCACCGCCCGGCTGCGACGCCCCCACGGAGACCTGTGCCCCCGGCAGCGCCGAGGACGGCACGGTGATCGGCGTGCCCGGGGCCGATCTCGCGGAGTTGTCAGGCCGTCGCCGCGCGTTCCCGGATTTCGTCTCCCGCTATCGCGGCACCGAATACCTGACGCCGGGCGAATACATCCGCGGCTACGAGCGTTTCCAGGTGCTGCAGTACAACCTCGGCGCCACCTATATCATCGGCCCCGGCAACTGGCTCCGCACCGACCAGATCATCATGCTGTTCGAGGTCGGCGCCACCCAGATCCTGGATTTCCCGGACCGCTGCGAGTTGCAGATCGAGGGCCCCGGCACCTTTACCCATGCCAGTCCGGGCACCGACGGCACCGGCACGCCCTCGGTCGACGGCGTGGCCGCCGGCGATGTCTGCGCCCCGGCCGATACCAGTCCCATGGACGGCGCGGACGGCGTGCGTTTCAATCCCACGCAGCAGAAGGACGGCTTCACCACCGCCTTCTCCTGGGGCTACCGCATCGTGGCCATACTGCGCTACGAGAATATCCTGCCGAGCATCAGCATCGAGCCCACGATCATCCTCGGGCACGACGTCGACGGTACGGCGCCGGGACCGGGCGAAAACTTCATCGAGGGCCGGCAGCAGTACATCGCCAACATCGAGATCCGGTACGGCCAGCGATGGAGCGCCGCCGTCGGCTATGCCGTGTTCCGGGGCGGCAAGCCGTTCAACCTGATGGCCGACCGGGACTATGCCCAGGTGGGTCTCCGGTATCGGTTCTGAGGCCGATGCAAGGCGCCGCCGCGCAAGCGTGCGGCGCCTTGCGCCGGTCCGGGGGGTCTGTTAGTAATAGCGGCAAATACGCTTGTCGTATGCCGGCTCCGATCGAGCGGGCCGGCCGGCGACACGAGAAACGTACAACAACAAGCTTGCGAGAAGGCCGGGCATCGGCCGGATTGCGGGTCGGGAGGAGCCGTACCAGGAGACGGCGCGTTCCTTTCCTGTCTGGAGTCGGGAATGAGTACCACAGCAGGGGACGCCGTCCGTCAGTCCCGCCGCATCCGCCGGCGGCTTCCGCCTTCCCCAATCGCAGACGACGTCGCACCGCGGGCCGCTTACGGCCGGCGGCGACGGTGGGTATCGATCCATAGCAGAGTGAGCGATCGCATCATGAAAAGCTTCGGCGCAACCACCAGCCGCCCGTGCCACCGCTGGGCGGCGTTCGGCCTGATGCTGGCCCTGGCCGGCGGGTCGCTGCCGGTCGCGGCCCAGGAGAACGGCGAGTACGGGGCCGACGCGGACAATCCGATGCCGGCCGAGATGATGCCGCGCGCCCCCTACGAGCTGCTGCTCGATGTCGAGAACACCGGCGACGGTGTCGTGGCCGTGGGCGCCCGCGGTCATGCGCTGCATTCCGACGACGGCCTGACCTGGGAGCAGGGCAAGGTGCCGGTGCGGGCGACGCTCACCGCCGTGGATTTCGTCGACGGCAAGCACGGCTGGGCCGTGGGGCATGCCGCGACCATCATCGCCACCGAGGACGGCGGCAAGACCTGGGAGCTGCAGAACTACGAGCCGGAGCTGGAGCAGCCGTTCCTCGACGTGCTCTTCTTCGATCGCGAGCGCGGTCTCGCCATCGGCGCCTACGACATGTTCTACAAGACCGAGGACGGCGGCGAGACCTGGACCGAGTACGAGCCGACCCTGTCCATGGGCGAGTGGCACCTCAACGCCATCACCCGCCTCGACGACGGCACCCTGGTGATCGCCGGCGAGACCGGCCTGCTGTCCAAGTCCACCGACGGCGGCGAGACCTGGCAGTTGATCGAGGGACCGTATTCCGGCACCTACTTCGGCGTCGAGCAGCTCGGCCCGAGGGGCCTGCTGCTGTACGGCCTGCGGGGGCATGCCTTCGTCATCGACGATATCGCCAAGGCCGCCGAACTGCCCGCCGATACCGATCTCGGCTACAAGTTCAAGACGCCCCCGACCATGTCCTCGGGCGGCGGCGAGACCTCCACCGCCGAGGACAAGGAAGCCGCCAAGGCCGAGGCGGAGCGCCAGCAGGCCGAGGCGCGCGCGCAGGAATCCGCCTGGCAGGTGGTGGACAACGCCCCCTCCGTGCTCAGCCTGTTCGGCGGCACGACCCTGGCCGGCGGGGGCTATGTGCTGGTCGGCGTCAACGGCGTGATCTGGGAGAGCCGGGACCGCGGCCCCGACGTCGAGCCGCTGGCGAACACCCGCGAGGGCAGTCTCTCGGACGTGACCGAGCTGGACAACGGCGATCTGGTGTTCGTGGGCGACAACGGCGCCTTCCTCTACCGCCGCGCCGACTAGGCCGCGGTTGCCCCGCAGCTTCCAGCGCAACGATTTCCTAGGAGTTTCCGGATGATCACGCAACAACATATCCTCCGTGCCATCGAGCCCCTGATCTACGGCAAGCGCTGGTTGAGCATGGCGGTGCTGCTGGTGCTCACGGTCATGTTCGGCTATCTGGCCTCGCAGACGCGGATCGACGCCGGTTACCTCAAGTCGATCCCGACCGAGCATCCGTACATGGAGACCTTCCTGGAATACCGGGAGGACCTCGGCGGCGCCAACGTGATCCTGGTCACGCTGATGTGGCACGGCGAGGGCAAGATCTATAACGAGGAATTCCTGGCGACCCTCAAGGAAGTCACCGACGAGGTCTTCTTCCTGCCGGGCGTGAACCGGGCGCGGGTGCAGTCCATGTTCACGCCTAACGTACGCTATATCGAGGTGGTGGAAGGCGGCCTGTCCGGCGGCAACGTGGTCCCCGCGGACTACCAGCCGACCCAGGAGATGTTCGATCTCGTCGAGACCAATACCGGCAAGGCGGACATCATCGGCCGGTTGGTGGCCGAGGACGAGGACGGCGCCATGGTCCAGGCCCAGCTCCTGGACATCGATCCCCGTACCGGCGAGGAGCTGGACTACGTCGAGGTCTCGCGGCGGCTGGACGAAATCCGCGCCCAGTACGAGACCGAGAACATCTCCATCCACATCATCGGTTTCGCCAAGGTGGTCGGCGACATCGTCGACGGCGCCCTCAAGGTATTCGTCTTCTTCGGCATCACCCTGGTGCTCACGGCGATACTGCTCTGGGCCTACCTGGGCTCGCCCAAGCTGGCGGCGGTGGTCCTGGTGGCCTCGATCATCTGCGTGATCTGGGAGTTCGGGCTCCTGACGGCGGCCGGCTTCGGCCTGGATCCGTTCGCGATCCTGGTGCCGTTCCTGGTGCTCGCGGTCTCGGTGTCCCACGGCGTGCAGTACGTCAACGCCTGGGTCCACGAGATGGCGGACAACAACCGCAACAACTTCGATGCCTCGCTGGTGACCTTCCGGCGCCTGTTCATCCCGGGCACCACGGCCCTGGTCACCGACCTGGCGGGCTTCCTGACCATCCTGCTGATCCCGATCGACATCGTGCAGGAGATGGCGCTGAACGCCGCCTTCGGCATGTTCGCCATCATCATCACCAACAAGGTGATGGTGCCGATCTGGCTCACCTACATCAGCATCAAGGATCCGGAGGCCTTCAAGCAGAAGCAGCTCGCCCGCGACCACTTCTACGACGGCGTCTGGCACTGGGTCTCCAACTTCACCCGGCCGTCCTACGCCGTGCCTGTGCTGCTGGTCTGCGGCGTGGCCCTGGGCTGGGCGGTCTGGAAGTACGACGAGCTGCAGATCGGCAGCTTCACCGAGGGTGTGCCCGAGCTGCGGCCGGATTCCCGCTACAACCGGGACAACCACGTCATCGTCAACAACTTCTCCCTGGGCACCGACCAGCTCAAGGTCATGGCCGAGACCGATCCCGAGGCCTGCATCAACTATGAGGTGATGGAGGAGATCGACCGCTTCGCCTGGCGCATGCAGAACACCAAGGGCGTGATGTCGACCATGTCCCTCGGGCAGGTCGCCAAGCAGATCAACGCCGGCTTCAACGAGGGCTGGCTCAAGTTCAAGATCCTGCCGCGCAACCGCTACGTGCTGTCGCAGGCGATCACCCCGGTGCCGTCGTCCACCGGCCTGCTGCTGCCCGACTGCAGCGTGATGCCGGTGATCGTGTTCACCGCCGACCACAAGGCGGAGACCATCCAGCACATCGTCAAGGAGGTGAAGAAGTTCCGCAACGAGCCCGAGAACCGGGACACCGAGGTGGACTTCGCGCTGGCCTCCGGCAACGTCGGCGTGATGGCGGCGACCAACGAGGTGATCGAGGACAAGGAGATCGAGATCCTGCTCTGGGTCTATCTGGTGATCTTCATCCTCATGCTGCTGTCCTTCCGCAGCCTGGCGGCGGTGATCTGCATCGTGGCACCGCTGTCGCTGGTGTCGATCATGGGCTACGGCGTGATGACCCTGGCCGGCATCGGCCTCAAGGTCGCCACCCTACCGGTGCTGGCGCTGGCCGTGGGCATCGGCGTGGACTATGGCGTCTACGTCTACAGCGTCTTCCAGGAGGGCGTGCGCGACTTCGGCCTGTCCCTGCGGGACGCCTATTTCCGGACCATGCAGAAGACCGGTAAGGCCGTGGTGTTCACGGGCATCGCCCTGGGCATGGGCGTGGCCACCTGGCTGTTCTCGGATCTGCAGTTCCAGATCGACATGGGCGTGCTGCTGATCTTCATCTTCACGGCCAACATGCTCGGCGCCATCTTCGTGCTGCCGGCGCTGGCCTGCTTCTTCATGAACTATCCCAAGCCGGAAGGCGGCTACAACCGGCTGGAGGATATCGACGAGAGCCGGTCCAAGGCGCACTGACGTATGCCGGACGGGGGTGCGAGGCGATGCCGCGTCGCCCCGTACCCCCGCCGCACACCGCCCCTGTGGTCATGGTAATATGACCATGGTCACCAGAAGGGCGGAGGTCGTCATGCGTGTCTCGAAAGCCAAGTTCAAACCCCGGGCGCTCGAGTATTTCCGGCGCGTCGAGGAGACGGGGGAGGAGCTGGTCGTCTCCGACCGCGGCCGGCCCACCATACGGATCGTGCGTTACCGCGCACGCGCGCAGGATCCGTTCCAGGCCCTGCGCGGCTCGGTGAAGCGCTATGACGATCCGGAGGCCCCGGTCGCCCAGGACGATTGGGACGCCCTGCGTTGATCCTGCTGGATACTCACGCCTGGATCTGGTGGGTCGCCGATCCGGATCGCCTGTCCGCCCCGGCGGCCGAGGTGCTCGCGCGGGCGCGGGAGCAGGGCGGGCCGGTCTACCTGTCGAGCATCAGCGTCTGGGAAGTGGCGATGCTGGTAGACAAGGGACGGCTCGAATTAACCATGGACGTGGAAGATTGGGTCGCGCATTCCGAGGCCGTACCCTGGATCGAGTGCGTGCCGGTGACCAACCATCTAGCCCTGCGTTCCGTGCGCCTCCCGGATGGTCTGCATCCGGACCCGGCCGACCGGCTGATCGTCGCGACCGCCCGTTATCTTGGCGTGCCGTTGGTTACCCGCGACCGCAAATTGCAGGACTATCCCCACGTTCAGACCCTGTGGTGATCGCCAGGTCCGCGCGCCGGACCCAATCGCTGAGCCGGCGCGGAGGCCCTTCGTGAAGCGTCGGGGACGATGGCTGGAGGATGGCGAGCAGGTATTTTTGACCGTCGCGCTCGCCACGGCCCTGCTCTGGTTGTTGCTGCGGGCGCTCGCGTTCTTCTGCGCCCAGATGACCGACCACGCCCTCACGCCCGATTGGGCCTGGCTTTACCGTGCCGGTCTGTACCTGCTGGAAGCACGGCGGCTGCCGGCCACCGATCTATTCTCCTGGACCCATCCCGACCGCGAATGGGTGCTTTACCAGTGGCTTTTCGAGGCCGGCTCGGCCGCCGCCTATCAGTGGCTGGGCCGGGCCGGGGCCGTGGCCGGACTGTCGTTGCTCGCCATCGCCCTGTACGTGCTGGTGCCCGCCTGGCATGCCCGCCGGCGGGGTGTGCCGGTGCTGCTCACCGCGGTCCTGGGCAGCCTGGTGCTGGTACCCGTTGGGGTGAATTTCGGGCTGCGGCCGATGGCCGTCACCACGGCCGGCCTGCTGGTCCAGTACCTGCTCGTCACCCGTTGGCGCGAGGGCGGTCTCGGCACGCCGGCACTCGCGGCCTGCCTGGCCGGCTTGTATGTGGTTTGGGCCAACGCCCATCTGGGGGTGGTTCTCGGGCTGCTGTCGCTGGGGCTGTTCGCGCTCGGCGACGCCCGGCAGCGGCACCCGGCCCCGCGGGCGTACGCCGCGCCGGCCCTGGCGGCGTTCGGTGCTACGCTGGTGAACCCTTACGGGCCCGGCATCTACGTCTACCTCGCCGGGCTGTCGCTCAAGACTCCCATGAACCGCCAGATATCGGAGCTGGCGCCGCCGGACATGGGCAGCGCCCCCTTCGTTCTGGCCGGCGCGCTGCTGATCCTGTTCCTGCTGGACCTGCTGCGTGGCCGCCGGGGCTATGCCGGGCACGAGATCCTGCACCTGCTGGTGTTCGCCGCCCTGGCGGCGTTGTCGCTACGGATGGTGGTGTGGGCGGGGCTGTTCTACGTCCTGGTGGTACCGGCCGGTCTGTGGCGCGCCGTCCAGGCGTACCCGCACCACCTCGCGGGTATCCGCGCCGCCCTGGCGATGCTGGCCCGCGCCGACCGGGTATTGCTGCCGGCACTGGCCCTGGCCGCGCTGGCGCTCGCCACCTGGGTCGTACCCCTGGAGCGGCCCGTCCGGATCGCGCACTGCGACGACTTGCGGCCGGCGATCCGCTATCTCGATACGACCTACCCGCGTGACATCCGTTGGTTCAGCGACGAGGTCGCCGGCAGTTGCGCACTCCTGCATGCGCCGGACAGGCCGGTGTTCGGCGATACCCGTTTCGATTTCTATCCGCAGGACTTCGTGCTCGACTGGTTCGCGGCGATCAAGGGACGGGACGGCTGGCGGGCATTCCTGGACGATTGGGACGTGGCGGTCGTGTTGGTATCCACCCGGCGGCCGCTGGCCGCGGCGCTGCGCGCCGACTCCGGGTACGTCGTGGTCCACGAGGACCGGCACGCCGTGGTGGTGGAGCGGCGGCCGGTCGCGGGGCCCTGAGAGTGTCTACAAGATCAACCGGCATGAGTGAGCCGTCTGGCCAGTAGCCAAGCTCCCGCCGTCCGGGGCCGGGCTTTGATTGGCGGAACATGAAACCACAGAGGCGCACGGAGGCGCGCAGGGGTTTTTGATGGGCGCTTGTCGAGGCGCTTCCCGGAAGAAAGAATCCACAGATTACGCCGATGTACGCAGATTGAAGAGCAGCCCTAACCAATCTGCGTTAATCGGCGTTCATCTGCGGATAAACAAATGCCCTGGTTCGGCCCGGCACCGACCGCGCAGCGCCCCGGCGACCGAATTGCCGGGTTGGCAACGGACCTTGGTGGGCGGTTCCCGGAAGAAATAATCCACAGATGACACAGATGGACGCAGATTGAAGATCAGTCCCAACCAATCTGCGTTAATCGGCGTAATCTGTGGATAAACAAATGCTTTGACTCGGCACGGCGCTGACCGCGCAGCGCCCCGGCGACCGAACTGCCGGGTTGGCAACGGACCTTGGCGGACTATCCGCCTCTTCCGCTTGAAAACCGTGATCGTGTCCGGGACAGGCTTTCGTGCCGGATCCGGTATCCCGACAATCCCTGGTTCGACGAATCTTTCCCTGGATCCCGGATAGCCCCCGGATCGAGTCCGGGGCAGGCTTCTTTGCGGCTTCCGGGACAACAGTCAGTTTCCTCTGTGTCCCTCTGTGCGCCTCTGTGGTTGATTTTCTGGCTGGCCGTGTGCGAGGCGCTTTCCGCCGTCGTGCTCTTTGGCAGGGGAATGCCGGGAACGTGTCGCTTATCCCGCCTGCGTACGCTACGTTTTACAAAACCCGCTGATCGGGCGGCGGTGTCAGCAGCCGCAATCCACTTCGATGGTCTCGGGTTCGGCCGTATCCAGCCGCAGCGCCGTGAGCGTGCCGCCCCAGACACAGCCGGTGTCGATGCCCCAGACATGGTGCTCGGGCCACGCTACTCGTCCCAGGGCGGACCAGTGACCGAAGACGACCCGGCGGTCGCGGCTGGCGCGCCCGGGCAGGGCGAACCAGGGGACGAGGTCGTCGGGTGCGTCCTCGAGGGTGCCCTTGTAGCCGAGGTCGAGGCTGCCGTCGGTGCGGCAGAAGCGCATGCGGGTCAGGCAGTTGACGATCACCCGCAGGCGGTCCCAGGCGCGCAGGTCGTCGCGCCAGCGGTCCGGTGTGTCGCCGTACATGCGCTGCAGGAAGGCCCGGTAATCGGGGCCCCGCAGCGCAGCCTCGACCTCGGCCGCGCGGGCGCGCGCCATGGCCGGGTCCCACTGTGGTGGCAGCCCGGCATGGACCATGGTCCAGCCAAGGTCGGGATCGGTATGCAGCATGGGCCGGTGCCGCAGCCATTCCAGCAGGGGCTCGCGGTCCGGTGCCGTGAGGATCGGTTTCAGCGTGGGGTTGGCCCGCGCCTCGGCGTCGGGATGCTGCGCCAGGGCGAGCAGGGCGAGATCGTGGTTGCCGAGGACCGTCACCGCGGCGTCGCCGAGACGGCGTACCTCCCGCAGGCAGTCGAGCGAGCCCTCGCCGCGGTTGACCAGGTCCCCCACCAGCCACAGCCGATCGCGCTCCGGGTTGAAGTCCAGGCGCTCAAGCAGTGTCAGAAACTGCCGATAACAACCTTGGAGATCACCGACAGCGTAAGTCGCCATAGGATAACAATCTGTTGCCAAACTGCGGTCGTCGAGGCACTGTTTAGGCCGTTCGTCCGCACGCGAGCGTGAATGCAGAGCGCAAAGTGTGGCATAACTGCGTAGCGGTCTGAACAGTTATTCAAATGATTATGCAACTATGGAGGGAGTCATGCTGAACTTGATGCTTATTATGATGCGTGCGAATGGTGGTTTTCATAATCGCCAGCGTGGAGCCACGCTGATCGAATACGCACTAATTATCGCCGCGATCGCTCTTGTAGTGCTAGTAGGATCTATGGCGATAACTGGGGACTTGACTTCGTTCTTCGATACTGTTGGTGGGGAGCTTGAGTAGACTGGGCGCATGTTCTCATGTTCGAAGATTATCTTATGTTTCTGAGAAATTATTTCGAACATGTAGCCGCTGAATTGGATATATGCAGGCCACTAGGCTATGCGATTCAATGATATCCGACTGATGGGCGTGGCGTCGCGGCATGGAAGCCGCGGCGCCACGCTGGTTGAATTTGCTTTCATTTTGCCGGCTGTATTGCTTTTGCTCTACGGTATCGTGTTGTACAGCATTGTTTTGGTCACGCAGCAAGCTGTCGCATATGGTGCAGAACGTGGTGCTCAAATCGCTGTAAGTGTTGATCCAAGGTTAGATGAGTCCGTTTATCTGCAACATGCCGAAGAACTCGCAAGAGCTGAAATCCAAGACGTGATTGGTTTTCTGCCTGGCGTGATGAACGGCGTTCAGGTCGAGTTAGTTGAGCCAGTCGGATCGGCAATTGGCCAAGAACTCCGTGTGACTATTCAATACCCCTTCTCAAATTGGGGATTGCCCACTCCCGCCATCCTACCGCTGCCGGCGACTATGAGGGGTGTTGGTGTTGCGAGAGTGTTGATATGAATAGATGTGCTCTGCGCTGCACGTCTGAGCGTCAAGCCGGAGCGGCATTAGTAGAGTTTGCTTTCGTATTGCCAATATTGCTAGCGATCCTGGTAGGTACCATTTATTACGGCTACGTTTTCTTGTTGAAAGCTGCGGTTACTCACGCCGCCCGTGAGGGCGCGCAGGTCGCGGTGGCAGTAGATCCATTGACCGATAATTATATGAATTCGGCACGGCAAGAGGCCGAACGAGCTGCATGCGCAAGCCTGACTTGGTTGCCAAACGCCTCTGAATTGGGGCTTGACGACAATTGCACTCTCGTCAGCTTTCCTGACCCTGTGGGTGGAAATGACCGGATTCGTGTTCAGGTGACTTTGCCGCTTACGTCAACTGGAGGCAGCGCGCTGCTGCCCCAGGCCAACCTGCCCGTCGTGGGGGCCGTGCCGCCCCTGCCGGCCACGCTCGTCGGGGTTGCGGAAGTAGGCTTGTAGGTTTTAAATCAAGGTAGTTACGGCACTTGCGGGGGATCGGGCCGTCACCGCCGGGGCGTGAGTCTCCCCGGCCATCCCGCAGCGGTGCCAGCGCGACAACAATGGGCATGGAAACCAGCGCCCTCGGGAGATAGCAATGAGCAGCACCGCGCTCAAGACACTCGCCGTCATTCTGGTGGTGGCGGCGGCCGTACTCGGCTTCGTCGCGTATTACTTCAGCCAGGGTCTGACGCAGGCGCCGGACACGGCCGAGCAGCAGCCGCCGCAGCCCGGCGAAAACCAGGTGCTGGCGGTGGTGGCCACCCAGCGCATCGCCCCGTACCAGCCGATCCCCCAGGAAGCGGTGGCCCTGATGCCGATCTCCGTGCAGCCGCCGCAGTACTACACCGACGTCGGCGAGGTCGCCGGCCGCACGCCGCTGCGCAGCGTGCCGGTGGGGGCACCCGTGACCGAAGAGGCCTTCGGCACGGCCAATATCCTGGCGCAGGCGATACCGGCCGGTACCCAGGCGATGTCGCTGGAAATCTCCGACGTGATCGCGGTCGGCGGCTTCGTTCGTCCCGGGGACATGGTGGACGTGCTGGTCTACATCCGCGCCTCCGGCCGCGAGGTCGAGGAGAGCCAGGCCCGGGTCCTGCTCGAGAAGGCGCGCGTGCTCGGCTACGAGGAGCGCCTGATCAACGTCGACGAGGAGGGCGCCCAAGGCGGTGACGAGGGCCGCCAGCGGCGCCAACGCACGGCGGTGCTCGCGGTGCCCGAGGACGACACCACGCGGGTCATGCTGGGGGCCAGTCTCGGCGAGTTGCGTCTGGCCCTGCGCGGTGACGGGCCGCGGGTGCGGACGGCCGGCGGCGATGCGGCGGAGGCGGACGGCGACGCGCCCGAGGCCCTGGCGCCGACCGGGCAGGCCGCGGCCGGTGACGCGGCGAAGGACGAGAAGGGCCAGGACGGCGAGCAGGACGAGAAGGACGATAAGGAAGAGCAGAAGGTCATTACGCTCCGGGAGTTGGCGGAGATCGAGGACAGGCGCGGAGACGACGCCGACCGGCCCAAGCCGCCGCCGCGCGCGATCATCGAGGTCTACATGGGGACCGAATCCCAGCGGATCAGCCGCCCCTACTGAGCCCGATCGACGCCCCGCTTCCGGAGAAGGGACGCATATCATGAGACAACGCACCACTCGATCCATCCTCGCGCTCGCCCTGCTGGCGGCGCCCCTTCTCGCGCGCGCCGAGGTCGTGCAGGTCGGGGTCGGCGAGCAGGAACTGATCCGCACGGATTCGCGCATCACGCGGGTCGCGATGGGGGATCCCGAGATTGCCGGCGCCAACGTACTAAGCGTTCGTGAGGTGATGCTCACCGGCAAGAAGCGCGGCGATACCAGTCTGACCGTGTGGACACGCGGCGCGGACGAGCCCACCCGCTATGCCATCGTGGTCGCTTCCGGCGATCTGCCGGACGTGCTGATCGACGACAAGCGCGCCGCGCTCAAGACCCAGGTCCAGACCGACATCCGCATCGCCGAGGTCAGCCGCAGCGCGCTGCGCCAGATCGGTTTCAATTTCATCAGCAACCCGGCCGGCGAGCAGGCCGTACGGGTGTCGCCGCCCGGCTCCTCCGGCGGGATCAGCAACGAGGGCGGCGGTATCAACCTGCAGAGCAGCACCGGCTTCCAGCCCATCGGCGACGCCTTCAACCTGCTGCTGTCCGACAGCGACCAGGACACCGCCGGTCTGCTTAGCATCCTGGAGCGGCGCGGTCTGATGCGCACCCTGGCGCAGCCCTCGCTGGTGGCCATGAGCGGTCAGACCGCCACCTTCCTGGCCGGCGGCGAGTTCCCGATCCCGGTCACCCAGGGCGGAGGCGGCGGCAGCGCCACCTCCATCACCATCGAATTCAAGGAATTCGGCATCCGGCTGGCGTTGACGCCCACGGTGCTGCAGGAGGACCGCATCGTCCTCAAGGTCGCGCCCGAGGTCAGCGAGCTGGATTTCGATTCCGGCGTGACCCTGCAGGGGATCACCGTGCCGGGCATCCGCGTGCGGCGCACCGACACCACGGTCGAGCTGGGCGACGGCGAGAGCTTCATCGTCAGCGGTCTGGTCGACCAGAATCTGGCCGCGACCGTGGACAAGGTGCCCGGCCTGGGCGACATCCCCGTGCTGGGCGCGTTCTTCCGCTCCACAAGCTACGACCGCCAGGACCGCGAGCTGATCATGGTGGTCACCCCGCATCTCGTCACCCCGCTCAAGCGCGGCACCGAGGTGCCCATGCCGGGCGACGAATACGAGGATTACGACCCGGGTCCCACCGAGCTGTTCCTGCACGAGACCGGCGAGTTCGAGCCCGGAAGCGGCGGCAGCACCGGCTTCACGCGGTAATCCGATGGCGGAATACGCACTTCTGGTCGCCGACGATCCGGCCTACCGCGACTGGCTGGACGATTGCCTCGAGGGCGAGCTCAGCCTGTTGTCGGCCGATGCCCGCGACGCCGAGGGGCTCGCCGCCGAGGTCCGCGACACGCCCGATATCGGCGTGGTGTTCGTCCAGTTCGAGGAAGCCGAGGCGCGGCAACGCGCGGGCCTGGTCGAGGGACTGCTGGCGCGGCACCCCGACCTGCCCGTGATCGCGGTCGGCGATCGCGAGGCTTCCGACGCGGTGCTGGCGGCGATGCGGGCCGGCGTGCGCGATTACCTGGTGCGCCGCCGCGACGACGCCAACCTGGGCGAGCTGGTCCAGCGCGTGATGCGCCGGGCGCCGAGGGCGGCCCCCGAGGCCCGCGGGGCGGGCCGTACCTACGCCGTGGTCAGCACCACGCCGGTGCCGGGCGTGCCCTTCC
This sequence comes from Salinisphaera sp. PC39, assembly GCF_040361335.1. Classification (NCBI taxonomy): domain Bacteria; kingdom Pseudomonadati; phylum Pseudomonadota; class Gammaproteobacteria; order Salinisphaerales; family Salinisphaeraceae; genus Salinisphaera; species Salinisphaera sp. PC39. Next base: position 219,828 of record NZ_APNM01000002.1, read on the forward strand.
TGGCCGAGCACCTGGCGCTGCCGCTGGCGGAGGCCGCCGGCGAGGGCCGGCGGGTCCTGCTGCTGGATCTCAGCACGCCGGGCGGATCGTCGCTGGTGTTCCTGGACGTGGACCAGGGCTATACCGCCCTGGACGCCCTGCGCGACGCCGAGCGCTGCGACGAGACCCTCGCCGACACCGCCTTCTCGCGCTATCGCGACCGCCTCTACGTGCTGGGCCTGCCGGAAGAGGTGGTGGGCCCGCCCCATATCGATCCGGAAAAACTGGGGCTGCTGCTGGACAATTTCGCCGGCATCTTCAGCCAGGTGATCGTCGCCGCGGACGCCGGTGTCGGGATCGAGGCGCTGGCCACCGTGATCACGCGCGCCGAGAAGACCATGCTGCTGTCCAACCAGTCGGTGCTGCAGAGCCGGCAGAACAAGCACTTGCTGCACGCGCTGCGCCAGGTCGATTGCCCGCTGGACCGGGTGGAACTCGCGATCGACAATTACCAGGAGCGGGTCGGTCTCGATCCCGAGCGCATCGCCACGCTGCTCGACCTGCCGCTGCAGGCGCGGTTCACCGGTCGCACGCAGGCGCGGATCGAGGCGATGAACGCCGGTGAGCCCCTCTACGACCAGACGCCCAAGGACAACTATTGCCGCGAGGTGCGCGAGCTGCTGGCCCGCTGGACCGGCGAGAGTCTCGTGCGCGAACAGCGGCGCGGTCTCCTGGGCCGGCTCTTCGGTTAGGCCGCCGGAGGTCCCGGAATGGCATCCCTCGTCGAGAACACCGAGCGCTTCCGCCTCAGCGACGAGTACCAGTCGCTGAAGGCGCGGCTGCACCAGCACCTGATCCGGTTGCTGGAGGACCGCGGCATCCAGATCGAGGAGTGGTCGCGGGGCAAGTCGCGCGATTTCATCCGCAGCCAGGTCCGGACCTACGTCAAGGAACAGCGCCTGGCCGTCAACCAGCGCGAGGCGGACCTGCTCGCCGAGGACACCCTGGACGAGCTGGTGGGTTTCGGCCCGATCCAGAACCTGATCGACGACGAGGACGTCAACGATATCGTGGTCAACGGTCCCGACCAGGTCTTCACCGAACGCGCCGGCGTGCTGCGCAGCGAGGCCGTGCGTTTCAACGACGATGCCCACGTCATCCGGGTGATCCAGCGCATCCTGGCGCCGCTGGGCCGGCGCATCGACGAATCCACGCCCATGGTGGACGCGCGCCTGCCGGACGGTAGCCGCGTGAACGCCATCATCCCGCCGATCGCCCTGGACGGGCCCTGCGTGTCGATCCGGAAATTCCGCGCCAACCCGCTGACCGAGGATGACCTCGTACGCCTGAAGTCGGTGTCGCGCGAGATCCTGGCCTTCCTGCAGGACCGGGTGGTACGGCGGAACAACATCCTGGTCATCGGCGGCACCGGCTCCGGCAAGACCACGTTTCTCAACCTGATCAGCCAGTGGATCCCCGAGGACGAGCGCATCATCACGATCGAGGACGCCGCCGAGCTGCGCCTGCACCACGAGCACGTCGTGCGCCTGGAGACGCGTCCGCCCAACCTCGAGGGCGAGCGCGAGATCACGGCCCGCGACCTGGTGCGCAACGCCCTGCGCATGCGCCCGGACCGGATCATCGTCGGCGAGGTGCGGGGCAACGAGGTCCTGGACATGCTCCAGGCCATGAACACCGGTCACGACGGCTCCATGACCACGTTGCACGCCAACGGCCCGCGCGACGCCATCCACCGCCTGCAACTGCTGGCCGGTTTCGCCGGCTTCATGGGCGACGAGCGGACCCTGCTGCATCAGATATCCTCGGCGCTGGACATGATCGTGCATGTCTCCCGCCTGTCCGACGGTCGGCGGCGGCTGATGTCCGTGCAGCGGGTCGGCGAGGTCGTGGGCGAGGATCTGGAGATGACCGAGCTGTTCGCCTACGATCCCGAGGCCGACAGCCATCGCGACCTGCGCACGGAGGGCGCGCCATGACCGGTCTGTTGCTGTTCGCCATCCTGGCCCTGCTGCTGCTCGCGGCGGGGCTGGCACTCTATGCCAGCGGCCGCGCCCGGCGCGAGAACGAGGCCCTGGCCGAGCGCGTCGGCCGGCTCGGCACCGGCGAGGCGATCGACGAGCTGGCCGGTATGCACCAGCTCCAGCAGGTGCGCAACCCGCTGACGCGCTATCTGTGCCGCCGGTTCTGGGGGGCGGGCGTCGACCTGTCGCCGCGCAACGCCAACGTCGCCCTGGGCGTGGCCGGTCTGGTATTCCTGTTGTTGCTGCTGGTCAACGCCGCCGCCGCGGTGCTGATCGCGGTCTCGGCGGCGGCGGTCACGGCGCTGCTGCTGCAACAGCGCATCAATGCCCGGCGCCGCCGGATCAACGAGCAGCTCCCCGATTTCCTGGAATACGTGCTGCGCGCCCTCACCGCCGGCAACACGCTGGAGGAGGCCCTGCAGAACGCCGCCCTGGAGAGCGTGGACCCGATCCGCTCGCTGTTCCTGAGCGTGTCGCGGCGGGTGCGGTTGGGCGCGCCGCTGGACGGCACGTTGATCGAGGCCGCCGAGGTCCAGCAGCTACGTTCCCTGCACATCATGGCCCTGGCAGCGCGCGTCAACCGGCGCTACGGCGGTTCCATGCGGCGCGTCGTCAAGAGCATGAGCCAGGCCATTCGTTCGCGCGACGCCGCCGCGCGCGAGCTCAAGGCCCTGACCGGCGAGACGCGCTTCTCCGCCTGGGTGGTCGCCGCCATCCCGATCGGCATCGGCGTGTTCTTCTACAGCATGAATCCCGGCTATTACGCCGAGATGCTGGACGGTACCGGCGGCCGTATCGCCATCGGCGTCGCCGTCGGCCTGCAGGTCCTGGGCGTGATCCTGATCTGGCGCATGCTCGCCTCGGTGCAGGAGGCGGACCTGTGAGCGGGTTGATACCGCTCCTGTTCGGGCTGGCCGCGGCCCTGGCCGTGCTCGGGGCCGGTCTGGCGTTCTTCTTCGTGGCGCGCGCCATGCAGCAGCAGCGCCTGGGCCGGCGCCTGACCGCCGATCACATGCGCGGCAGCCGCATCGGCGGGGCGGGGCAGCAGCGGGAATGGCTCGCCCGGCTGGCCGAGCAGGGTCAGTACATCGACCGGCGGGTGCTGCAGAAGCCCGAGGAGACCACCGCGCTGCTGGCCCAGGCCGGCTGGCGGGACATCGGCCCGCGCGCGACCTTCTACGCCGCGCAGGTCCTGCTGCCGCTGCTGACCCTGGCCGGCGGCGTGCCGCTGTGGCTGTTGCTGCGGGGATCCACCGACGCCACGACGGCCGGTTTGATGGTGCTGGTGCTGGTGATCCTGGCGATCCTGGCGCCGCGCTACGTCCTGCGCATCGCCGCCAAGCGTCGGCGCGAGCGCATGCGGGGCGAGGTGCCGCTGTTCGTGAACCTGCTGATCCTGCTGTTCGAGGCCGGCCTGAGCACGCGCCAGGCCCTGACCAGCCTGGTCCGCGACGGCGGCGGCACCCTGCCCGAGCTGGTCGAGGAACTGCGACCGGTGCTGCGGCAGATCGAGGCCGGCGCGGATACCAACCAGTTGCTGTACGATCTGGGCAAGCTCATGGAGGTGCCCGAGCTGGAGAGCGTGCTGGGCATCCTGCGGCAGGTGGAACGTTACGGCGGCGAGATCCGCGAGCCGCTGGCGGACGTGCTCGAGACCATCGAGGAGCGCCGCACCCTGGAACTGCGCGAGGAGGTCAACATCCTCTCGGGCAAGATGACGGTGGTGCTGGTCGCCTGCTTCTTTCCGGCGCTGTTGATCATCATCGTGGGGCCGGCATTCATGTCCATCCTCGCGGGGCTGTCCTCGCTATGAGCGCATTCCGGGCAGGCATCGTTCTCGCTGCGGTCGCGATATCCGCCGGCTGTGCCGCGCCGCGGGCGCCGGTGGGCGGTTCCGACAAGGCCCTGCTGGACGCCGCCCGCGGCCCCGACGAGAACCGGCGCCTGCACACCGACCTGATCCAGGAGATGATCGAACAGGATCGGCTCTACGCCGGCCTGGCCCACCTGGAGGCGCAGGAGAAGGAGTTCGGCAGCAGCCGCGAATTGCGGCTGTTGCGCGCCGAGATCCTGCGCAAGCTGGGACGGACCGCGGAGGCCGAGACCCTCTACGAAGGCCTGCTGAACACCGAGTACGCGGGACGCGCGCAACACGGGCTGGGCCTGATCTACGCCCCGCGCAATCTCGAGCTGGGCACGCGCTATCTGCGGCGCGCGGTGGAATCGCGGCCGACCGACGCCCGTATCCGCAACGACCTGGGTTACGCCCTGATGCGGCAGGGCGAGCTGGAAGAGGCCCGGCTGCATCTGGCCACGGCCTTCCAGCTCGACAACGGCGCCGAGCTCTCGCGCAACAACTACATCCTGCTGCTCCTGTTGGAAGGCAGGGAGGCCGAGGCGCGGCGCGTGGCCACCAAGGCTGCGGTTCCGGAAACCCTGATGGCGGACCTGCGCGAGCAGGCCCGCACCTTGGAAGAGCGCGCGGCCTCGCGTGCGTCGAGCCCATTGGTGGGCGGCGGCGGCGGATGACGCTATGGCGAATGGGTTACGCTAATGGAAATCCCAATAACGGGGTAGCGATATGAGACTGACGATCATGATGCTCCTGGCGGCCATCGCCGGCACGGCGGCCGCGGCGGGCCCGACCGACGTCGGCAAGGCCACCCAGGATGCCCTGGCGATGCAGCGCGACGGCGACGAGGCGGCGCCCGTGCGGCCGATGCTCGAGGATGCCGCGGACCGGGCATACGAGCGCTACCTCGAAAGCTTCTCGCACCCGATCCCGGAACGCTACGAGGGTCGCGAATCGTTCAGCAGTGACGGGTGACCCCCCGTCCGAGCCGATGACGGAGTGGCACGATGGTGGCGCGCCGGTCCGGGGATGGCGCCGGGGGTGCTGACGGTCAGCGGCTCCGGCGCGAGGTGACGCCCGCGCGCGCACAGGAGTCGCGTGCCCTGCTGCGCGAGGCGGCGCCCATCGCCCTGTGGGTGGCGGCCCTGGCGGTCGCCCTGCTGCTGCCGTTCCTGCTCTATGGCAGTTTCAGTGCCGGTCTCGACCGGCTCGATCGGCGGGTCGTGGCGGCCGCCGGCTCGGAGCTGGCGCCCCGGATCCGGCAGGACCGTATTCCGCGCGAGCTGGTCACCGGCGCGCGCGGGCTCCTGGAGCGGCCCGACCTGGGCCTGAATTACCTCACCCTGCGCAACGCCGACGGCGTGATCCTGCTCTCGGACGGTCGTTTCGAGGGTGTCGGCGACGCCCTGCCGGCGGCGCAGGCGCGGCAACTGCGCGGCTGGCTCTACCGGCTGGCCAGCGACGACCGCCGCATTGCCCTGCGGCACGACGGCGAGGCGCTCGGCTACATGAGCTATGGCATCGACCTGCGCCGCGCCGCCGCCGGGCTGCCGCTCTGGTTCTGGCCCGCCTTGCTGATTTGGCTGGCGGCGCTGCCGGTCGCCGTGCTCAGCTTCGCGCCGGCCCGCGGGACGCTGTCGCGACTGCTGACGGAATGGCGGGGGACGCGGCCGGCGTCGATCGACGAACCGTCGGAGCCGCAGGCCGCCGTTTACGAACGCGCGGCGCCGGCGACGACCTCGACGCCGGCCGCCGCGCGCGCCACCGGCACCGGGGAGGACGACTGGCAGCGGATCGCCGACGCCCTCGGCCTGGGCGTGATCGTCTGCGACAGCCTGGGGCGGGTGCGCACGATCAATGGCGTCGCCGGCTCGCTGCTCGATCGCCCGGCCGACCTGCTGCGGGGCCGGTTGGTCGACGAGTTGGCCGATTTCACCGATGACGAGGGCCGGGTCCGCGCCTCGCCCCTGCAGCGCTGCCTGAGCGGCGAGAACGGCCCGGTGCGGGATACGCTGCGGATCGGCGAGCACCGCCGCCTGGGCATGGCCGCCGCCCGCCTCGAGCGCAGTCGCATCCAGGCCTTGTTGTGGCCCGCCGAGCCGGCACCGGCCGCCGCGCCGGCCGCCGACAACGCCTTCGCCGGCGGGGCCCTGTGGGAATTGAGCGACGAACCGGCGGCGATCACGGATGTCGACGGGGTCATCCGCGCCGCCAATCCGGCCTGGTGCGAGCGTCTCGTGCCGGGCGGCGATGTGCCCGCCGGTATGCCCCTGGCGCGTTTCGTGCCGGAAGCGGGGAACCTGTTCCCGCTGTCGGAACCGGTGGTCACCGGCGAATCCGCCGGCGCCGACGGCGGCGAGCCCGTGACCTATCGCATCGCCGCGATCGAGAGCGGCGGCATGCCCACCTATCTGGTGACACTGCGTCCCGGCGCGGCACCGTCGCTCGCCGCGGACGACGCGACCGGAACGGGCCGTGATCCGCTCACCGGCCTGCCCGCCCGCGATCGTCTCGCGACGGCGCTGAAGCGGTTGTGGCCGGCCGACGAGCTGGCCGCCGCGCTCGGACTGCTGGTGCTGGACATCGTCGACTTCGGGCGCCGCAACCGGAGCCTGGGCCGCGACGCCTGCGACGAGTTGTTGGCCGCGTTCGCTCGCCGCCTGACGGCCGCGGTGCCGGCCGCCGAGATCGTCGCGCGCCTGGGCGGGGACGAATTCGCGGTGCTGGTGCGTCTGACCGCCGACGCCGAGGACATCGACGTCACGGCGCGACGCATCGCCGATGCATTCGGCGAGCCCGTGCGCAGCGGCGATCATGAGCTGATGATGCCGGTGGACGTGGGCTACGCCGTCGCACCCGAGGATGCCGATTCCCCGGCGGCGCTGCTGGCATGCGCCGAGACGGCCCTGACCGCGGCCCAGGTCGCCGGCGAGCACAGCCCGCGCCGGTACGCCCCCGACATGGCCGATTTCGGTGTGGACGTCGACCGCACGACACAGGCGCTGCGCCGCGACCTCGCCCGTCGCGCGGTGACCCTGCGGCTGCGCCCCGTCTGGGCCGGGACCGGGGCGGACGCGCCGGTCGCGGCCGCGTGGGCGGAGCCGGTCTGGGATGCGCCCGGCGACCGGCAATATGCCGGTCCCGCGTTGTTCGAACATGCCGAGAGCCTGGACATGGCCGGCGAGGTCGCCGCCTGGTGCCTGCGCGCGCTCGCCGAGACCTACGCCGACTGGCGCAACATCGGCCTCACCCCCGTGCCCCTGGCGATACCCCTGTCGACGGGCGCCGCCGTATCGGAGCGTCTGCCGGAGGCCTGGCGCGCGGCCCAGAGCCGCAACCGCGTGCCTCCGGAAGCGCTGGTGCTGGTGTTGCCTTCCGACGCCGCCGTGCCGACGGACGGCCCGCGCCGGATATACGCCGACGACGCGGCGGACGGGCAGGGCCTGTATCTCGAAGTCGCGACGCTCGCCAACGATACCGCGACCGCGGCCGAGCGGGTCGCCGCCGTGCGCACGCGCGGCCTCCCCGTGCTCGCGGGGCCCGTGACCGACGCGCAAGCCCGCGCCGCCGTCGACGCGGCCGGCGTCGAGTACTGGTTCGGCGACATCGACGACGCCGTCGCCCCGCGCGCCTTCGGCCGCCTCATCGCCCGCCGCGGCGCGCAGCCTATGTGATCTGTCGGTGTTGCCCGTTCTTGAAACAATCCACAGATTACGCCGATATACGCAGATTGGAAGAAAGGTAAAAAAATCTGTGCCAATCCGCGTAATCTTCGGATAGTTTTAGTAGAGCCTGACTGGAAAGCCACAGATCTTCGCTTGCGGCTGGCGATTCTCATTTCCTTCTCCCCCGCGGGGAGAAGGTCAGGATGAGGGGTTTGCATCCGGACTCTTCTTTTTTGTCTTATTTTTCTTTCTTTGATCTGCGTATATCGGCGTAATCTGCGGATTTTTTTAACCGTGTGATTTATTCGCCACGCCCTGATGAATCGACGTCGGAAAGCCGCAGCGCGAGGGCCGCGAACCGCTCGGGCGTGATCCGCTCGGCGCGGTCGCCGGGGTCGACGCCGGCGGCGGCGATGGCGTCGGCGTCCAGGAGGCCGGAGAGGGCGTTGCGCAGGGTCTTGCGGCGCTGGCCGAAGGCGGCCGTGACCACGCGGTCGTAGGCGGCCGGGTCGGGCAGGGGGAAGGGCGCCGGTCGCGGACGCAGCCGGACCACCGCCGAGTTCACGCGGGGCGGCGGGTTGAAGGCGCCCGGTCCCACCGTGAACAGGACCTCCGCCTCCGCGCGCGCCGCCACCGCCGCGCTCAGGCGGCCGTAATCGCGTTCGCCGGCGGTCGCGACGATCCGGTCCACGACCTCCTTCTGCAGCATGAAATGCATGTCCGCGACGGGGGCGTCCCCGCCGAGCAGGGCGAACAACAGCGGCGAGGAGATGTTGTAGGGCAGGTTGCCCACCAGCCGTAGCGGTCCCGCGGCCGCCAGGGCGGCGTAGTCGGCCTTGAGGGCGTCCGCCTCGATCACGGTCAGGGCCTCGCCGAAACGCGCGCGCAGCGCCGGTACCAGGTCGCGGTCGATCTCGATCGCGGTCAGACGCCCGATCCGCTCCAGCAGGCGCTCGGTCAACGCGCCCCGGCCCGGGCCGATCTCCACCAAGTTGTCCCCGGGCCGCGGCGCCACCGCGTCCACGATCCGGCCCAGCACCGCCGGGTCGTGCAGGAAATGCTGCCCGAATCGCTTACGCGCTTTCACGTTTGGATGCTAACCACAGAGGCACAGAGTCACAGAGGGAAACACAGCCAAGCGTATTGTCACATTCAAGCCGCGTCCGCTGCGCCGCTGTGGTTCGTTTTTTCAGGGAGTTGGCTAACCACAGAGACACAGAGGGCACAGAGGGAAAACACAGTAGGACTCATTGTCACATTCGCTCCGTGTCCTCTGTGTCTCTGTGGTTAGTCTTCTTCAGGGCAGCCATAGTCGATCGCCGCACGGGTATAACCATAGAGTCACAGAGAGAGTGCCATTCAAGGCACGGGAATTCCCGACGTCCGAATATCCGTGCCCCACGAATCCTTCGCGCGCCATATTCCCTGCGCCAACCGTTCTTTCCCTCCGTGCCCTCTGTGTCTCTGTGGTTATATCAGTCATCGATCGTGCGCGACGAGGTCGAGGGCCATCGCCAGGGCGGCCTCGGCGCTGCCGGTGTCCACCGCGTCGGTGCCGGCGATGTCCAGGGCGGTGCCGTGGTCGACCGAGGTACGCACGATCGGCAGGCCCAGGGTGACGTTCACGGTGCGGCCGAAACCCAGGTGCTTGATCACCGGCAGACCCTGGTCGTGGTACATCGCGAGCACGGCGTCGGCGCCGCGCAGGCGGGCGGGCGTGAACAGGGTGTCCGCCGGCAGCGGACCGGTCAGCTCCAGGCCCTCGTCGCGCAACGCCTCGATCACCGGCGCGATCACATCGATCTCCTCGCGGCCCAGGTAGCCGCCTTCGCCGGCGTGCGGATTGAGGCCGGCGACCAGGATGCGCGGCCGGGCGATGCCGAAGCGGTGGCGAAGATCGTCGTCGAGCACCCGCAGGGTATGGGTCAGCCCGTCGGCGGTGATCGCGCCGGGCACCGCGGACAGCGGGATGTGGACCGTGGCCAGGGCCACCCGCAGCTCCGGCTCGCCGCGCGTGGCCAGCATCATCACCGGCTCGCCGCTGCCGCAGCGTGCCGCCAGGTAGCCGGTGTGACCGTCGAAGGCGATGCCGGCGTCGTTGATCACGGCCTTGTGCACCGGGCCGGTGACCAGGGCGCCGCAGTCGCCGCGGCGGCACAGCGCCACGGCTGCGTCCAGGGTGTCGAGGACATAGCGCGCGTTGCGCGGATCGGGTTCGCCGCAGCGGGTCGGGGCGGCGCGCTCGACCGGCCATACCGTCAGCCGCCCCGGCCGCTGCGGCACGGGATCGCTGCCGAAGTCGGCCACGTCCAGGGTCAGCGACAGCCCCAGGGCCGCCGCCCGCTCGGCCAGCAGGTCGGGATCGGCCACGGCCACGATCTCGCAGGGATGCGCGGACTGGGCCAGCCGGACCGCCAGGTCCGGCCCGATGCCGGCGGGCTCGCCGGGGGTGAACACAACGCGGGGTGTTGCGTCGTGTTTCGTGTGTCGTATCGCGTGTTTCATGTCGGGTGACGGGTACGTCTAGGTTCGTCGATGGCACTGTCCATCACGAAACATGAAACACGAAACAGAGGACGGCCGTCGGTCGCGTCAGCCGCCTATCTCGGCGTCCTTCTTGTAATCGTCCATCCGGATTTCGACATACGCCTCGTCGCGCAGGCGGCGCAGCCAGACCTCGCCTTCCTCTTCGACCTTGCGCCGCCCCAGTGCCTGGCGGGCGCGGGCGCGGCGCCGCTCCTCGGTCTGGTCGCGCTCGCGGCGGTCCAGGACCTCGACGATATGCCAGCCGTTGGGCGACTTGAAGGGCTCGCTGATCTCGCCGGCCTCGAGCTGGCGCAGGCGCTCGGCGAAGGCCGGATTGTAGGCCTCGGCCGGTGCCCAGCCCAGGTCGCCGCCCTGGTTCGCCGAGCCCGGATCGTCGGAGTGCTGGCGCGCCAGCTCCGCGAAGTCGTCGCCGGCGAGAATCCGCTCGCGCAGCTTCTCCGCCTCCCGGCGGGCGCGCTCGTCGTCGCGGATCTCGTTGAGTTCGAGCAGGATGTGGCGGGCCTTGACCTCTTCCACGATCACCTGCTCGTCGGGCGCCGCGGCGTTGCCGGTGGCGCGCACGTCCTCCAGCTTGATCAGGTGGTAGCCGCTGGCGCCGCGGAAGGGTTCGCTGATCTCGCCCACTTCCAGCTTGGGCACCACTTCCGAGAACACCGTCGGCAGGTAGCCGCCGGCGAGCCAGCCGAGGTCGCCGCCCTCCAGGGCCTTCTGGCCGTCCGAATGCGCGATCACCAGGTCCGAGAACGAGGCGGTCCCGCTGACGGCGCGCTCGCGCAGCGTCTCGATGCGCTGGCGCGCCGCCCGCACCTGCTCGGGACTCGCGCCGTCGGGCAGGGAGATCAGCAGGTGGCGGATGCGGTACTCGCGGTTCTCCTGGACCCGCAGGGATTCGCTCTCCAGGTAGCGGTCCACGTCCTCTTCGGTGACCACGATCCGACTGTTGACCTCGCGCTGGCGCAGCTTGTTGATCAACAGCTCGTCGCGCAGCCGTTCGCGCAGATCCTGGGGTTCCATGCCGTCGGCGCGGATGTTGCGCAGGAACTGGTCCAGCGACATGCCGTTCTGCTGCGCGAGCCGTTGCAGGGCGGCGTTGACCTCGCTGTCCTCGACCCGCATGCCCGCCTTTTCGGCACGCTGCGTCTGCAGACGCTTGATGATCAACTGGTCCAGGACCTGCGACCGCAGTACGTCCTCGGGGATGCGCTGGGCCTCCGGGCCCAGGCGCGCCTGGATCTGCCGGGTCGCGGCGTCCAGTTCGCTTTCGAGGATCACGCCCTCGCCGACGACCGCGACGATGCGATCGAGTTGCTCGGCGGCCGGCACGGCCGGCACGAATGCCGCGAGAACGCCGGCGAGAAGACCGGCGGACAACAACCATCTCATGGGAATCGTATGTCGCTGTAGCCCGAATAATCCGACACGATATCACGATCCAGCTCGGACTCGATGTCGTCGCCGAAGCGGCCCAGACCGGTCAGCTCGATCTGCAGCATGATCGCGTTATCGTAGTCGCCCTCGTCGTTGCGCACGTACCGACGCCAGGCCGTGCGCACCGCCCAGCAGCAGCTCGCGCGGTAGGCGAGGCCCGCCAGGGTCTCGACGCTTTGACGCCGCTCCAGCGAATAGTTCCATCGCCCGATCAGTTTCCAGCGCTCGCCCACGGGGACCACCGCGCTGACATCGGTCTGCTCCAGCGTCTGGAAGCCGGTGCCGGCTTCGTTCGGACGGTAGTCGCGGTACAGGCGGTAGCCCAGGTCCAGGCGGGTGCCGTCGTCCTCGCGGTAGCCGATACGGGCCGCGGAACGGTTGGCGCGGTCGTCGTCCGGATCGTAGGCGACGGTCGCGCCTGCGTGCCAGCGCGGCCAGGGCGATGCCTCCACGTTGGCCACCACGTCCGAATGGCGATTGCCGTAGCCCAGCGCGGTGCGTTGCGGCAGGTCGACGCGCAGGTCGCGGAAACCGTAGGCCCGGCCCAGGTCCAGCTTGAGTAGGGTGCGGCCGGAGGCCGGGTCCAGGAACCGGGACGTGAGCGCCAGCGTGACCTGGTTGGCGTCGCCGATGCGGTCGCCGCCGACGAAGCGGTTGTCGGCGAACAGCCGGTCGAAATGCAGGTCGGGCACGCCGGTGTCGAATACCGGCAGACCGGACTGGTCCTCGTAGCGGTTGTAGAGATAGAAGGCGCGCGGCTCCAGGGTCTGGATCCAGCCGTTGCCGAGCCGTCGGGTGAAGCGCAGGCCGCTTTCCGCGGTCAGGGACGGGATCTCGCGGTCGCGGATGCTGTCGGTGCCCGCCGGCGTGTCGAGATCGTAGCGGGTATAGCGATAGGCGGCCTCGGTCTCGGCGTACCAGCCGCCGCGATCGATGCCCCAGCCCAGGCGCGGATGCACGTCGTAGCGCAGGCCGTCGAGGGCGTTATCGCGCCGGAAACTGGCGAAGCCCGCGTCCAGGCCCACGTGCCAGGGATGGGTCGGCGACAGCAGCGACAACCGGGCCTGCGGCAGGCGCGCGTAAGGCTCGGCGCGGAAACCGCCGCGGTCGTCCTCCAGCGTCTGGAAATCCTGCGCCAGCAGCGAGAACCGCACCCCCGGACGCGCCGCGGTGAACTGCAGCGTACGCTCGAGCTGCGACTGCGAGCTGCGGGCGAGGGTGTTGTCCAGGTCCTCGAAATACTCGTCGTCGCTGACCCGCGTGTAGTCGGCGCGTACCGCCAGACCCGGGGTCAGCCGGCCCTCGTGCCGGAAGGCGAACAGGCTGCGGTCGTCGCCGGCGACATCGTCGCCCGGCAGGTATTCGCCGACGATCTCGCCGCGACTGTGCCGGTTCAGGTAACGGAATTGGCCGGCGACCTGCAGGCCGCGCTCGCTCAGCAGCCGCGGGGTCACGGTGGCGTCGCGGTTCGGGGCCAGGTTGAAGTAATAGGGCGTGGCCAACTCCAGGCCGTTCTCCCCGGAATGGCCGAGGGTCGGGGTCAGGAACCCGCTGTGCCGGCGGTCGTCGATCGGGAAGTTGAGATACGGCGAATACAGCACCGGCCAATCGTGCAACCGCAGCACGGTGCCGAAGGCCTCGCCGCGTCCGGTACCCCGGTCGAGATCGATGCGGTCGGCGTTCAGCCGCCAGGCAGGATCGGGACCGGCGCAGGTGGTGTAGTCGGCGTCGTGCAGGCGGATCGCGTCGGCGTCCAGGGATTCGATGCGGTCGGCGTGGCCGCGGCCGCCGTTTCCGGTCAGGGCGAAATCCGCGTTCTCGAATACGCCCGTGCGGTCGTCGATGAGTACATCGGCGAATGCCGCCTCCAGGCTCAGGCCGGGCCGGGCGTAGCGCAGCCCCGATTCCGCCAGCACGCGGCCGGTATCGCGCTCGTAGCGCAGCCGGGGCGCCTCCACCGCCTGGTCGTCGTACTCCAGGCGCACATCGCCGAGGGCCTCGGCGACGTTGTCGTAGGTCTCCGCGGTATCCGCGGTCAGGCCCGATTCCGCGCCGGGCGCCGGCGGCGCGATGAAGGGCGCGACCGGGCAGCCCGCGGCGTGGGCGCCGCTGGCCGGGATCAGGGCGAGGAGGATAAAGTGGCGACGGAACGGGCGCAGGCGGCGGAAAACGGGAAACGGAAGACGGAAAACGGAAGACGGGAAACGGGATACGCGAGACGGTGAACGCGCGGTCTTGCCGGCGCCGTGGTCCGGCGTCGTGTTGTCCCTGGCAGATTTCATTCAGACACTGGTATCCATGAACGAGCTATATCGTCGCCGCGGCGCGAATCCCGGCGATTATGCGGGCCGGGGTCCGGCCCCGCAACGACGGAGCGGGGCCGCGTGAGCGCGGACGACACACGCCGACGGGCCCTGGCGGCCTGGGTCGCCGCCCGGCTGGGCGAGGCGGACGCGGTCCTGGTGCCGGTGTCGGTGGACGCCAGCTTCCGGCGCTATTTCCGGGTCCGGCATGCCGGCGGTACCCTGATCGCGGTGGATTCGCCGCCGGACAGCGAGGACCCGCGCCCGTTCCTGCGCGTGGCGGCGCTGATGCGCGAGGCGGGCCTGCATGTGCCGGCGGTGCACGCCGAGGACGCCGGGCACGGCTTCCTGCTGCTGGAGGATCTCGGCACCGAGACCTACCTGGATGCCCTGGACGACGATAACGCCGACCGTCTCTTCGGCGACGCGATCGCCGCCCTGATCGACTGGCAGGCCGCCAGCCGGCCCGGCGTCCTGCCCGAATACGATGCCGCGCTGTTGCGCCGCGAGCTGGAATTGTTCCCGGACTGGTTCCTGGGGCGCCACCTGGGCGTCGTCCCGGACGAGGCCGAGCGCGCCCGGCTGGCGACGGTGTTCGACACCCTGGTCGACTGGGCGCTGGCCCAGCCACGGGTCTATGTCCACCGCGACTTCATGCCCCGGAACCTCATGGTCAGCGAGCCCAATCCGGGCGTGATCGATTTCCAGGACGCGGTCCACGGCCCCATCGCCTACGACATCCTCTGCCTGTTCAAGGACGCCTTCCTGAGTTGGCCGGAAGCACGCGTCGAGGCCTGGCTGCGGGATTACCGGGAACGGGCCCGCGACCGCGGTCTGCCGGTCCCGGCCGGCTTCGACGAGTTCCGCGCGATGGTCGACCGCATCGGGATCCAGCGCCATCTCAAGGTGCTCGGGATATTCGCCCGCATCCGCCACCGCGACGGCAAGCCGCATTACCTGGAGGACGCGCCGCGCTTCGTGGGCTACGTGCGGGACGCCGCGGCGCGCCTGCCGGAGATGGCGCCGTTGGCGGGCCTGTTCGAGCGCCACGTCGTGGACCGGCTGGCATGAGTGCCGATACGGGCATGCGGGCGATGGTGCTGGCGGCGGGCCGGGGCGAGCGCCTGCGCCCGCTCACCGATCGGTTGCCCAAGCCGCTGGTGCGGGTGCGCGGCGCGGCCCTGATCGAACATCATCTACGGGCCCTGGCCGATGCCGGCTTCAAGGACGTGGTGATCAACACGGCCTGGCTGGCGGAACGGATCGAGGCCGCGCTGGGCGACGGCGCCGCCTACGGCGTGCGCATCCACTATTCCCGCGAAACGCCGGGTGCCCTGGATACCGGCGGCGGCATCCGCAACGCCCTGCCGCTGCTGGGGCAGGCGCCGTTCGCCGCGATCAACGCCGACATCCTCACCGACTACGATTTCACCCGCCTGCGGACACCCTTGCCGGCGGATGCCGACGCCCGGCTGGTGCTGGTGCCCAACCCGCCCCACAACCCGGCGGGCGACTTCGGGCTCGACGACGACGGCCGGGTCACGTCCGAATCCGCGTATACCTTCGCGGGTATCGGGGTCTACCGGCCCGCATTGCTCGCCGCGGAGCCGCGCACCCGCTTCGGCCTGGCGGCCGTGCTGCGCCCGGCCGTCGCGGCGGGCCGGGTGATCGGCGAGATTCACCGCGGCGTCTGGCACGATGTGGGGACGCCGGAAGCCCTGGAACGGCTGGGCGGGGGCCGGTGCGATGGCTAGGCCGGCGCCGGCGTTCGCGGCGGCCGACTACCGCCGCTTCCGCGCCGAGCTCGACGCGGAGACCGAGCGCCTGGGCCGCTGGTTCCGCGAGGACCGCTTCGCCGACGGTCCCGTCACCGTGGGGTACGAGCTGGAATCCTGCCTGGTGACCCCGGAGTTCATGCCCGCCGATGCCAACACGGAATTCCTCGCCCGCCTCAACATGCCCGAGGCCGTGCCCGAGTTGGCGCGCAGCAATGTCGAGTTCAACGGCCGCCCGCGCGGCATCCGCGACCGCGGCCTGGAGGCCCTGCACGCGGAGCTGGACGACTGGTTCGCGCGCGGGCGCCGCACCGCCGCCGAGATGGGGCTGCGGCTGCTGCTGATCGGCGTGCTGCCGACACTGCAGGAACGGCACCTGACCCTGGAGCACATCTCGCCCTCGCCGCGCTACCGGGCCCTCAACGCCGCTGTCGCCGCGCGCCGCGGCACGCCCTACGTGGAGCTGACGGTGCGCGGGCGCGAGACCTACCGCGGCTATTACGACAGCATCATGGCGGAATCCGCGGCGACCTCGTTCCAGATGCACATCAGTCTGCCGCCGGCGCGCGCGGCGCGCTGCTACAACGCCGCGCTGATCGCTTCCGGCCCGTTGCTCTCGGTGGCCGCCAACGCCCCCTACCTGTTCGGCCGCGACCTCTGGGCCGAGACCCGGGTGCCGGTGTTCGCGCAGGCCGTGGACGCCGGCGACGTGCATTACGTCACCTTCGGCCACGGCTACGTGCGCGAGTCGCTGTTCGAGTTGTTCGAACGCAACCGCGACGAGTTCCCGGTGCTGCTGCCCCAGGCCCGCGATACCGGCGGCCTCGAGCACCTGTTGCTGCACAACGGCACCGTCTGGCGCTGGAACCGGCCGGTGGTGGGGGCTGGTGAACCGCCGCACCTGCGGTTGGAACACCGCAGCCTGCCGGGCGGGCCGAGCGTGCTCGACATGGTCGCCAACTGCGCCTTTTTCTACGGCCTGATGCGGGCGCTGGGCGATCGCGTGCCGGCGCCGGAGACAGTGCTCGACTTCGGCGCCGCCCGCGCCAACTTCTATCGGGCCGCGCGCGACGGCATGGACGCCGAGCTGCATTGGCTCGACGGCCAGCGGCCGGCCCGCCGCCTGTTCGCCGACACCCTGTTGCCCCTGGCGCGCGACGGACTGGCGTCCCTGGGCGTGGCCGACGACCTGGCGCGGCGCTACCTGGATGTGATCGCCGCGCGGGTCGAACGCGGCCTGTCCGGCGCCGGCTGGCAGCGGGCCTGGGTCGCCCGCCACGGCCGCGACATGCCGGCCATGCTGGCCGCCTATGCCGAACGGCAGGCGAGCGGGGCGGCGGTGGCGGAATGGTCGTTGGATTGAACGGAGACGGGAAACGGGAAACGGAAGACGGAAAACGGAAGACGGGAGACGGGAGACGGGAGACGGGAGACGGGAGACGGGAGACGGGAGACGGGAAAGGTGAGCGGCGATAGGGACAACGGGGCGGTGCCGGTGTTGCGGCGTTTCGAGCGGGTACCGGACGGCTTCCTGGACGCGGACGCGGTCGGAGTCGCCGGCCTGCTGGGCGGGCCGGCCCTGATCGAGCTGCCCGGCGAGCGCTCGCGGCCGCTGTGCGTGGCGATCCTGCTGCATGGCAACGAGATCACCGGCCTGGCCGCGGTCCAGCGGCTGCTGCGACGCTATCGCGGACGGGCCCTGCCGCGGGCCCTGACATTGTTCGTCGGCAATGTCGCCGCGACGGTCGCCGGCATGCGGCGACTGCCGGAGCAGCCCGACTACAACCGCATCTGGCCGCGCGCCTCGGGCGGCGGTCCGGCGGTCGCGCCCTGTGCCGAGACCGATCTGGCGCGGACGGTGTACGCGGCGCTGGCCGCGCGCCATCCCTTCGCGGTCGTGGACGTGCACAACAACAACGGCCGCAATCCGCACTACGCCTGTGTCAATGTCCTCGACGCGGGCAGCCTGCGCCTCGCGGCCGGCTTCGGCCGGCGCGTGCTGTATTTTACGGACCCCGAGGGCACCTTCAGCGGCGCCTTCGCCGGCACGGCGCCGGCCGTGACGCTGGAATGCGGGCGACCGGGGGAGGCGGCCGGCACGGCCCACGCCGAGGCGTACCTGGAGCGGCTGATGCACCGCGCGGATTTGGGGCACACCATGCCCGGTCCGGACGAGATCGACCTGCATCGCAGCGCGGTGCGGCTGCACGTGCCGGAGGCGGTGAGCGTCGCCGTCGGTCCCGGCCGGGCCCAGCTCCTGCTGCGGCCCGATCTCGATGCGCTCAACTGGGTGCCGCAGCCGGCCGGTACGCCGTTGGGACGGATCGCCGTGCCGCTCGGCGGTGCCGCCCTCACGGCGCTGGCCCCGGGCGGGGCGGACGCGACCGGCGCCTACCTGCGGCGCCGGGGCGATGCGATCGTACTGGCCCGGCCCGCGACGCCCGCCATGTTCACGACCGATATCCGCATGGTCCGTCTCGACTGCCTGGGTTACCTGCTGGAACGCGTCGCGCTGTAGGTCCCGTCAGTGTCCGCGGTCGCGGTGGCTGGCACACCTTACAAGTCGCCGCATGCGGGTTTAGACTAGCGCCCTTTGTCGACCAGGAGTCCCGGTCTATGGGCATGGTTCCCGAATTCCGGCACGTCGCCGGGCTGGTACTGGCGGCCTGTCTGCTCGCCGCCTGTGCCGAGACGCCCCACCGCGTGCCCGCGCCGCCCGATCTGAGCCCGTTGTCGGAGGCCGAGGCCATGCTGGAGCGGGCCCGCGAGGCCGGTGCCGACCGGCTCGCCCCCGAGCCGCTGCGCGAGGGCCGGCGTCGTCTGGCCGCGGCGCGCGACATCCTGTTCCGGGCGGCCACCGAGGCGCGCGAGCCGAACGAGGCCGAGCGCCGCCGGGTGCGCCGCCTCGCCGACGAGGCCTACCTGGACGCCCGCCTTGCACTGGCTCGGACCCAGCGGGTCGCGGTCGACCGCAAGCTCGCCGAGCTCGAATCGGAGTTGTCCGCCGCGGATTCGGGGGATTCGCCATGAGGACCGGTCATATCGCGTTGTTGACGACACTGGCGTTGGCGACCGCCGGCTGCAGCCTGTTCCGCGGGTCGCCGGTGCCGCCGCCCCCGCCGCCGCCCGAGGCCGGGCCGGCGGAACTCGGCAGCGGCAATCTCGCCGGCCTGGTCGAGCGCAGCGAGGACGGCGCCGTCACCGGTTTCGAGCCGCTCGTCGAGGCGCGCGAGGCGGTCGCCGAGGCGCGCGCCGACGAGGCTGTCGGTGAATACGCCGGCGAGGCACTGGCCCGCGCCGAGACCGCGCTCGAAGCCGCCGAGTCCGAGTGGCGCGGCATCGCCGACGCGCCCGACGGCCATGCCGGGGTGCTGGCGACCGTGGCCCACCGCAGCCACCAGGCGCGGCGCTGGGCCGGGATTGCGCTCGCCGAGGCCGCACGCGAGGCCGGGCTGGCCGAGATCGAACGGGTGCAGCTCGACCTGGCGCGGATCGAGGCCGAGGACGAGCGCTGGCTCGGCAGCGAGTTGGTGCCCGCCATGTACGGGCATATCCGGTTCGCCCCCGGGACCGCCCGCATGACGGGCTCGAACGATGTGATCGCGCGATTGGTCGAGTTCCTGCGAGTCCACCCGCGCTACGCCCTGGAGGTCCGGGGTCACACGGACGACATGCCGCCCTCCGACG
The DNA here is from genome assembly GCF_040361335.1 of Salinisphaera sp. PC39. Taxonomy (NCBI): domain Bacteria; kingdom Pseudomonadati; phylum Pseudomonadota; class Gammaproteobacteria; order Salinisphaerales; family Salinisphaeraceae; genus Salinisphaera; species Salinisphaera sp. PC39. The sequence goes on from NZ_APNM01000002.1 coordinate 239,106, forward strand.
GCAACCTGCGTCGTTTCCTGGCATCGCACCCGGAGATCGCCGACAAGACCGAGAGCCGGGCGGAACGGGCCGCGGCCTACAACCGCGACCTGTCGCTGCGCCGCGCCGAGGCCGTGGTCGAGGCCGTGACGGCGGCCGGTATCGAGCCGGCGCGTCTGGAGGCCAAGGGCTTCGGCTCCAGCCAGCCGGTGGCGGACAACGATACCGCGGCCGGCCGGCGCGCCAACCGGCGGGTCGAGGTCCTGGTGGTTCCGGGTCTCGGCTGGGCCGGCGGTTAGCCGCGCCGGATCGTGGTCCGGCGGGTTAAACTCGTGACCATGGCGCCAAGGGAAACGGCATGACGGCAGGACTCACACGTGTCGCGAGCGGCTTGTTGCTGGCCGTGGCGGTCGCGTTGGCCGGTTGTGCCGGCACCCCGCCGCCCGACGACGCCATGGCGCGGGCCGATTTCTCGTTGCGCCGGGCCGAGCGCGCCGGTGCCGGCGAGCATGCCCCCCTGGAACTGCGCGAGGCCCGCAAGACCCTGGAGCGGGCCAAGTCCCTCGTCCGCGAGGGCGACAATCTCGCCGCGCGTCGTGCCGCCGAGCGCGCCCAGGTGGCCGCGGAGCTGGCCGAGGCCCTGAGTCTGGCCGCCCGCGCGGAAGCCGAGGCCGGCGAGGCCGAGGACAACCTGGCGCGCATGCGCGACGAACTGCAGCGCCGGAAGGACGACTACTGATGGCCGCCGTGCTCCGGTTGTCGGCGCTCGCGCTCGCCGCCCTGGCGGCGGCCGGCTGCGCCAGCGCGCCGACTCCCCGCTACGAGGAAGCCAAGATCGCCGTGATCGAACTCGGCGGCGACCGCGAGGTCGAGGACAAGGCGCCGGTGGCCCTGGCCGAGGCTCAGGAGGCCCTGGAGGCCGCCAAGGCCGCGGAGGAGCCCGAGGAGATCGAGCACCGCGCCGGCTTGGCCCTCGAGCGGGTGAAGATCGCCCGGGCCGAGGCCCGCCGCCGCGTCGCCGAGGCCCGCGCGAAGGAGGCCGGCGAGGCCATGGCGCGCCTACAGCTCGAGTTGCGCGAGCAGGAGGTGCGAACCGCCCTGCGCAAGGCCCGCGAGGCCGAGGAACGGGCCGAGCGCCTGCGCGAGGAGGCCGAGGCCGAACGCCGCCGGGCGCACTCGGCCCAGACCGAGTTGGACCAGCTCCAGCAGCAGCTCGCCGAACTCAAGCCGCGCCTGACCGAGCGCGGTCTGGTCCTGACGCTGGGCGAGGTCCTGTTCGATTTCGACAGCGCGCGGCTCAAGGCCTACACCCTGCGGATCATGGACCGGCTGGCGGCGTTCCTGAACCAGCATCAGCGCTACGTGCTCACGGTGGAGGGCCATACCGACAGTACCGGCAGCGCCGATTACAACATGCGACTGTCGCGGGAGCGCGCCCAGTCCGTGGCCGACGCCCTGATCAATCGCGAGATCGACCCCGACCGCATCGCCACCCGCGGCTACGGCGAAAGCCGGCCCATCGCCTCCAACGAGACCAGCTCGGGGCGGCGCCAGAACCGGCGGGTCGAGGTGGTGATCAACGAGTCTTAGGAGGGGGGCTGCAAAATCAACCGGCATGAGTGAGCCGTCTGGCCAGTAGCCAAGCTCCCGCCGTCCGGGGCCGGGCTTTGATTGGCGGAACATGAAACCACAGAGGCGCACGGAGGTGCACAGAGGTTTTTGATGGGCGCTTGTCGAGGCGCTTCCCGGAAGAAAGAATCCACAGATTACGCCGATGGACGCAGATTAAAGAACAGCCCTAACCAATCTGCGTTAATCGGCGTTCATCCGCGGATAAACAAATGCCCTGGTTCGGCACGGCACCGCCCGCGCAGCGCCCCGGCGACCGAAACGCGGAGCCAGAACCGGACCTTGGCGGGTGGTTGCCGGAAGAAACGATCCACAGATTACGCTGATGTACGCAGATTAAAGAACAGCCCCAATTAATCTGCGTTAATCGGTGTCAATCTGTGGATAAAACAAGCGCCTTGACTGGGCACGGCGCCGACCGCGCAGCGCCTAGGCGACCGAACTGTCGGGGTGGCAACGAACCTTGGCGGGCGGTTCCCGTAAAAAAATCCGCAGATTACGCTGATGTACGCAGATTAAAGAACAGCCCAACCAATCTGCGTTAATCGGCGTTCATCCGCGGATAAACAAATGCCCTGGTTCGGCACGGCACCGGCCGCGTAGCGCCCCGGCGCTCGAACTGCCGGGTTGGCAGCGAACCTTGACGGGTTATCCGCCTCTTCCGCTTGAAAACCGTGATCGTGTCCGGGACAACAGTCAGTTCCCTCTGTGTGCCTCCGTGCGCCTCTGTGGTTAATTTTCTGGCTGGCCGTTTGCCGAGGCGCTTTCCGCCGTTGTGCTCTTCGGCAGGGGGATGCCGGGAACGCGTCGCTTATCCCGGCCTACGGTCTGGCAGCCGGCCGAAGGCATTATTCGGGAAACGGGAAACACGTGCTCCGGCACGCGCACTACACCCGCCTCAGCACTCCCACGGCCACGCCTTCGATCACCGCGTCCTGCCGCCGCAGGTCGATCTCGATGGGCTCGTAGTCGGGATTGGCGGGCAGCAGGGTGAGGCGGTGGCCGTCGCGCTTGAGGCGCTTGACGGTGACCTCGTCCTCCACGCGCACCACGGCGATGCGGCCGTCGGCGGCCTCGGCGGTGGCGTGCACCGCCAGCAGGTCGCCGTCCAGAATACCGGCCTCGATCATGCTGGCGCCGCGCACTCGCAGCAGGTAATCCGGCGCCGGCGAGAACAGGCCCGGCGGCACCCGCTGCCGCGATTCCACGTTCTCCACCGCCAGCACCGGGGCGCCGGCCGCCACCCGGCCGACCACCGGCAATTCGGGGCCGTCTTCCTCGGGATCTCCGGCGGATGCCTCCTCGGGCAGCCGGATACCACGGCTCGCGCCGGATACGAGCTCGATCGCGCCGCGCCGCGCCAGGGCCTTCAGATGCGCCTGGGCCGCGTTGGGCGAGGCGAAGCCGAGGCCCGCCGCGATCTCGGCGCGCGTCGGCGGGATGCCGTTGGCGGCCGCGTGCCGGCGGATGAAGTCGAGCACCCGTGCCTGTTTCGGGGTCAGTTCCATGCTGTACGTAAATCCAGTGGTCCGGTGGATGCTAGTCGCGACGGTCCCGCTTGACAAGCGGCGGGCGCGCTCCTATGATGCGCCGCAACAAATGCTGCAACGCAGCATTGGTTAGGGAGCACGCATTCGAGCTTCAAAACGGGAGTAGAGGCAATGGCGATCCAGAATATCTTCAACACGGTGAAGGGCCGCGTCGAGACCGCGCGCAAGCAGTCGCGCGAGGCGTTCAAGGCCTACATGGACACGCAGAAGAAGGCGCTCGACGTGGTGTCGGCCAACGCGCAGTCGCTGGCCAAGACCGAGATCGGCGCGGCCAAGGACGTCTACGCGGCGGCCAAGGCCAGCTTCGAGAAGGCGCGCCAGGACGGCGTCCGCCAGGTGGCGAGCAAGCCGCAGGACTATGTCCCGGCCAGCCGCGACACGGTCGTGTCCGCCTACAAGGAGACCCTCGACCTGCTGGTGAAGACCGGCAACGAGCTTTCCACCGTGGTCAACAAGGGCTACAAGAGCGTGCGCGACAAGCTCACCGGCAAGAAGCCGGCGGCCCGCAAGACCGCGGCCAAGCGCAAGTCCACGACGACGACGCGCAAGACCACCGCCCGCAAGAGCACCGCGCGCAAGTCCGCCGCGACCCGCAAGTCGGGCAACGGCACCGCCGCGACCACCGCTTCCTCGTAAGCGGCCGCTCAGCGGCACCGGCCCGGCGTCCCCCAGGGGGCGCCGGGCTTTTTTGTGCGCGTCGTCCGGAGGGTCACGCCTTCTTGCCGCCGCCCCGGCCGCGTCGTTGTCCGCCGCCGGTGCCGCGGCGGGACCGGGTCTTGCCGCCGCCGGGCTCGTCTCCGTCATCCGCCGGTTCGTCGTCGTCCTCGACGTTCATCCGGGACGCGGCCATCGACAGGAGCCGCTGCAGGGTCTTGTTGCCCCACTCGGTGGTGTCGCGGATGAGGTCGGCGGGGTCGAAGCCCTCCGCGCCCCGGGACACGCGGCCCCGGATGTAGTCGATCATGTCTTCCTGGAGGCCGGCCACGTCGGGCAGGCCCAGGAAATGGCGCAGCTCGGCCGGCGTGACGTCGATCTCGATGTTGATCTTCATGCGGACCTCCCGACAGGAGCGGACGTCGCCTTACCAGGGGTTGTCCGGCGTGAACAGGATCTTGCCGTCGCGGCCGCCGGCCGCCGCCGCGCGTACCGCGTCGCGGAAGCGCTCCAGCGGGTAGGTGCCCGCGACCTCCGCCCGGATCTGGTCCTTGCGGATGTGTTCCAGCAGCTTGGCGTAGCGGGCCTGGGCCTGCTCCGCCGGGGTCTGCTCGGCCCAGCGGCTCAGCCAGAATCCGACCAGCCGGATATCGCGGAACACCAGGTCCTGCGGCGGGATCCGGCAGGGGGCGTCGGCCAGGGCGCCGTAGTTGACCACGGTGCCGCCGTCGGACAGACAACCGGCGATCACCGCGGTGGCTTCGCCGCCGACGGCGTCCACGCCCAGCGGGACCCGGCCGCCCCCGGTCAGGGACGCCGCCTCGGCCGGCACGTCCTGGCCCTGATCGACGATGACCTCGGTGGCGCCGATCGCCTTGAGGCCGTGGGTGACGCCGCCGTTGCGCCGCACCAGCGCCAGGGTCTTGAGACCGCGCCGGTGTGCCAGGGAGACGAGGTAATGACCCACCGCGGAATTGGCGGCGTTGACCACGACCCAGTCGCCCTCGCGCAATTCGACCATGTCCGAGAGCAGGACCTCGGCGGTCATGGGATTGATGTAGAGCATCGAAAGCTGCAGCGGGTCGACGTCGGCGGGCAGCGGGAACGCGCCGCGGGCGTCGAAGGTCATGGCGCTGCGCCAGGTGCCGCTGCCGGGTGGCAGCATCACCAGGTCGCCGACCTGCACCTCGGTGACGCCCTCGCCGACCTCGGTCACCCGGCCCACGCCCTCGTTGCCCGGCACCGCCGGCAGGTCGTCGGGCAGACGGCCGTACATGCCGCGCACGGTGAGCAGATCGGAGGGATTGATGGGCGCCGCCTCGACGCGGACCCGGATCTGGCCGGCGCCGGGCGCGGGGGCGTCGTCGTCCGCCAGTTGCAGTTCGTCGAGCGGATCGCCGAAGCGGTGGAATTCGATGCGTTTCAAGGCTGCCTCCTCGTGTCTTCGGGGTGGCGGCTGTCGCCGCCATGGTCAGGTCCCAATGCTATCAGTAGCCGTCGGCGTGCGTCGGCTCGCCGGGGGCGGGGTCAGCGCCGGACCGGCCGCTTGGCGAGCTTGCGCTGCAGGGTGCGCCGGTGCATGCCCAGCGCCCGGGCGGCGGCCGAGACATTGCCGTCGTGGGCGCGCAGGACCTGCTGGATATGCTCCCATTCCAGTCGTTTGAGACTGGGTGTCTCGACGGACGGCGCGGGGGCGTCGCCACGCAGGGCGGCGAGCACCTGGACGGCGTTGGCGGGCTTGGCCAGATAGTCGTCCGCGCCGCGCTTGATCGCCTCGACGGCGGTGGCCACGCTGGCGTATCCGGTGAGCACCAGCAGCCTGGCATCCGGCAGCCGCGAGCGCAGCGGCTCGATCAGGGCCAGGCCGGATTCCTCCCCCAGGCGCAGATCGATCACGGCGGCATCGGGGGGCGCCGCGGCGGCCGACGCGAGCGCGGCGGGGCCGTCGATCGCGTGCGCCACCCGGTGGCCGCGTGCCGTCAACGCCCGCGACAGCACGCGCGCGAACACCGGATCGTCCTCCACCAGCAGGATGCGGAGGGTGTCGCCGGGGCCGCTCACGAAGCGTCTCCGGGCGTCAGCGCCGCCAGGGGGACCTCCACCTCGGTCCGGGTGCCGCGCGGCAGGCGCGGCAACAGCCGCACTTCGCCGCCGAGCCGGGCCAGGGTGGCGTGGGACAGGACCAGGCCCAGGCCGAACCCGTCCGGCTTGGTGGTGAAAAAGCCACGGCCGGCGCGTGCGATCTGGTCCGCGTCCAGTCCCGGCCCCTCGTCCTCGATCGTGACCGTCAGGCGCTTGCCGTCGCTGCGGCAGGTCACCGCGACCCGGCGGCTGCCGTTGGCGTCCGAGGCATCGGCGGCGTTGTCGAGCAGGCTCCCCAACGCTTGCGCCAGCACCGGGTCGGGTCGTACCGCGGGATCGGCGAAGCCCGGCGCGAAGTCGAGGTCGGCCTCCGCCTCGGGCCGCAACAGCCGCCAGCGGCGCACGCTGTCCTCCAGGTAGCGGCGCAGGGGGCGGGCCTCGGGTTGGCCGTGACGGCCCGGGTCGGCCGCCGACAGCATCTCGCGCAGGCGGGTCGTGCAGACGTCGATCTGCTCCTCCAGCAGCCGCAGGTCGTCCTGGACGTCGGTGCCGAGCCCTTCCCGCGCGCGCAACTCGGATACCAGTACGGCCATGGTCGACAGCGGCGTGTTCAGTTCGTGTGCCGTGCCCGCGGCGAGCAGCCCGGTGGCCACGATCCGTTCGTGCTGGAGGATGCTCTCGCGCGCCTCCGACAGGGCGCGCTCGCGCCGTCGCAGCAGACCGGCCAGGGCCGTGAGCCCCGCGGTCAGCAGCACGGCGCCGAGCAGGAAATTCGCGCCCATGCCCCAGACATGCAGCATGAAGAAGCGGTGGTCCACCGGTCCGGTGGCGTGGCCCCAGAACAGGCCGGCATAGAGCAGGGCGCACAGGACCGCCGTGGCCCAGGCGTGGGCGGCGGGCAGCGCCGCGGCGGCGAGGGCGATGGGCAGCAGGTACAGGGAGGTGAAGGGATTGGCCGGGCCGCCGGACAGGGCCAGCAGCGCCGTCAGGGCGAGACAATCGAGGGCGAGGTGCAACAGCACCTCGCCGTTGGTGCCGGCGCGCAGCCGCCGCAGGCGCCACCAGACCAGAAGGTTCGCGAGCAGCAGCCCGCCGGGCACGGCGAACAGGCCGGCCCAGGGCAGATCCGGCGACAGCAGGAGGGCGACCGTGGCCAGCACGGCGACTTGCAGGGCCACGGCCCCCAGGCGCAGCCAGGCCAGGAGGCGCAGGATCTGAAGCGGGGTCAGGGAGAGGTTCGCGCGCATGGGGACTCCGGAGCGGGTCCAAGCATAACCCGGCGGCGGTCCGATCGTCCCCGCCGGCGACAATACGTCGCAGCGGCGAGTCCTTTTACCTAGGAGAAAAGTATTACACGCCTACTCCATTAAATTATTTATTCCTACATGAATAACGTCGCTTATAAGAGGGTTTTCATGATGATGCCGGACGAAAACAGCGGCCGTTAATCCTTAATATGTTGAATAAAGAGGGTATTAGGAAACGGGCCCGGTATTATTGTAGGAATAGGACTACGTAGAAAGACATATAATTCCTATATATCGAATCGGGTCAAATCGGTTCCGATGGGGGTGGAAGGGCCGAGGCACTTCCGAGTTTGGAACCCATACCTACCCACTCAGGGAAGCGGAGGAATAATCATGATCCGTAACACACTGACCGCGCTCCTGCTCGTCGGCTTCGCCGGCGTCGTGAGCGCCCAGGGACCGCAGGACGTCGTCACGGCGCTCAACAACGTCGACGGCGCCGTCAACAATCTCGTCGGCAACCTCCAGGGCACCAGCGTCTCGCTGCTGTCCGGCGACGCGACCGGCACGGCCAACGGTCTCAACGACAGCCTCACCGGCCTGGCCACCGACCTGTCCGCGAACACGCCGGCGAGCCCGCTCGGCGATATCGCGGTCCAGGTGGGGGACCAGCTCGTGGCGGCATCGGCGCCGCTGACCACGGCGCTGGACGGCCCGGCCGGCCAGCTCGCCGCGCTCGGCGCGCCGCTGGCGGAGCCGGCCATCGACGCCATCGAGGGTGTCGAGTTCGAGCTGTCGCTCGAGTTCGTGGCGCCCGGCCTCCCCGGTCTGCCTGGTGGCGGCGGCGGTCTGCCGCTGCCGTTGCCGGGTCTGGGCGACGGCGGTCTGCCGTCCCTGCCGGGACTCGACGGCCTGCCGGCGCTTCCCGGCCTGGACGGCGGCCTGCCGCTGCCGGGCCTGCCGGCCTGACGAGCCGAGACCGCGGACGCGAGGGGGACTCTCCCTCCCCCTCGCTTCCGTGTCGCCACCGTCGCAAGGCGGATGTGCGGCGACAAATGTCCTCCCCTGGCCGGGGGAAGGCATTTTTTTGCGTCCGGGCAAAATCCCTTGAAAGCGCCGGGATGTGCGCTGAGCGGGGGGCGGGTTTCGGCCCCTGAGGGTCGCATCCCGCCGCTGACGCGGCGGGAGCCCTGCTCCGCCTCTCGGGCCGATACCGCCGTAGGCGGACACACGAGCAACCAATCGACTAGCTGTCGAGGTCCTTGTCGCGCTCGATCTGCGCGTACGCCGAATGGTTGTGGATCGACTCGATATCCGCCGAAGGCGAGGAGCGGGTTTCGGCCCGCCGAGGGTCGCATCCCGCCGCTGGCGCGGCGGGAGCCCTGCTCCGCCTCTCGGGCCGATACCGCCGCCGGGCGGACAACTTTGAGCGTGTTATCGACTAACTGTCTAGGTCCTTGTCGCGCTCAATCTGCGCATAGGCCGAATGGTTGTGGATGGACTCGATATCCGCCGAAGGCGAGGAGCGGGGCCCCAGCGAAGCTGGGGTGCGACCGCCGTAGGCGGACAATTTCGAGCAACCAATCGACTAATTATCGAGGTCTTTGTCTCTCTCGATTTGCGCGTACGCCGAATGGTTATGGATAGACTCGAAATTCTCGGACTCCACCATGTAATACCGAAACCGAGCATCGTCATTCAGCCGGATGGCGACGTCCCGGACCAGGTCCTCGACGAACTTGGGGTTCTCGTAGGCGCGCTCGGTGACGACTTTCTCGTCCGGGCGCTTGAGGATGCCGTAGAGCTCGCTCGAGGCCTCCGACTCGGCCAGGTCGATCAGTTCCTCCAGCCAGAAGAACTCGTCGGCGCGCACGGTGATGCGCACGTGCGAGCGCTGGTTGTGGGCACCGTAGGCCGAGATCTTCTTGGAGCAGGGGCAAAGCGTGGTGACGGGCACCTGGACGAACACGAACATGTCGGATTCGTCGCCCTGCTGCTGGCCGCGGAAGCACACCTCGTAGTCCATCAGGCTCTTGACGCCGGTGGCCGGCGCCGCCTTCTCCACGAAATAGGTGAAGCGCATCTCGATGTGGCCCTCGTCGGCCTCCAGGCGCTGCGTCATCTCGTGCAGCATGTCCCGGAACGAGGCCACGGTGATCTCGCGTTCGTGGCTGTTGAGGATTTCCACGAAGCGCGACATGTGCGTGCCCTTGAAGTGATGGGGCAGGTTCACGTACATGCTGAACTCGGCGACGGTGTGCTGGTCGCCGCCGGTGCGTTCGCGAATGCGCACCGGGTGCCGGATGTCGCGGATGCCGACCTTGTTGATCGGCAGCCGGCGCGGATCGGCGCTGCCCTGGACGTCCTCGATCTCCTGGGCGTCCGGGCGCGACAGATCCTTGGATGCAACGGTCATGGGCTCACCTTAGGTATTCAGGGCCATTCATGCGGGCGGGGCGGGCGCGTGGTCCCGCAAACCGCCTATTTTACCGCCTGGGCGGGGGCGGGACAAAGCCGCGGTCCGCGACCGCGGCCTCGTCCCGGTTCCCGGCTGTCGGTTTCGGGGCGGCGGTCCGCTTGCCCGGCGCCCGGCGTCGATCGTTCCGGTGCCGGAAACCGGCGACGGCTCCCGGCCGGTGTCGTCAGCCCGGCGGCCAGGAGAAGCTACGTCCGCCGAGGATGTGCAGATGCAGGTGGAAGACGCTCTGGCCCACGGCCTCGCCGTTGTTCGTGACCAGGCGGAAGGCGTCGCCGTAGCCTTCGTCCCGGGCGATGTCGGCGGCCTTGAGCATCATGTGACCCAGTACGTCCCGGTCCTCGGCGGTGGCGTCCGCCAGCCGCGGGATGGGCTTCTTGGGGATCACCAGGATGTGCATCGGCGCCTGGGGATTGATGTCGCGGAACGCCAGGCATCGTTCGTCCTCGTGGACGATGTCGGCGTCGATCTCGCGGTTTATGATTTTCCCGAAGATGGTATCGGACATGTCGGGTCGTGTTCCGGTTCGGATGAGGCGTGACAGGTTACCGCAACAGCGGCGGGGCGCGGCACCGGCGATTCGCATCGCCGCGAGTATGCACATAGAATCCGGCGAAGGGGGAACGGCCAGAGTGCGTATCCTGCAAACCAACCTGCATTCTGTGAGCTGAACAATATGAAATATCTCGTCACCGGCGGCACCGGCTTCATCGGCCGGTTCTTGCTAGAGCGTCTGCTCAAGCGGCGCGGCGCCACGGTCTATGTGCTCATGCGCAAGGCCAGCGCCGACAAGTACGATGCCCTCCTGGAGCGCCTGGGCGCCTCGGAGGAGCGGCTGATCCCGGTCTGGGGCGATGTCACCCGCAAGGGCGTGACCGACGCCGCCACGCGCAAGGCGCTGGCCGGCGAGATCGACCATGTCTTCCACCTGGCCGCGGTCTACGACATGGACATGGACGACGCCACGGCCGATCGGGTGAACAACGAGGGCACCCGCAACCTGGTGGCGTTCGTCAACGAGCTCGGCGGCAACGTGCGCCTGCATCACGTCTCGTCGGTCGCCATCGCCGGCGCGGACTACGAGGGCGTGTTCACCGACGACATGTTCGACGAGGGCCAGACGGTCCGCCATCCCTACTACCGCACCAAGTTCGAGTCCGAGCGCATCGTGCGCGAGGAGGCGCGGGTGCCGTGGCGGGTCTACCGGCCGGGCATGGTCCTGGGCGATTCCGAGACCGGCGAGATGGACAAGATCGACGGTCCCTACTACTTCTTCAAGACGATCCAGAGGCTGCGCGACCGCCTGCCGAAGTGGGTGCCCCTGCTGGGTATCGAGGGCGGCCGCATGCCGCTGGCGCCGGTGGACTACGTGGTCGACGCCATGGACCGCATCTCCCACCTGCAGGACAAGAAGTGGGACGGCCGCGCCTATTTCCTGATCCAGCGCGACGCCCCCACCGCCGGCGAGATGCTCAATACCTTCATGCAGGCGGCCCACGGCCCCAGCTTCGTGCGCAACCTGCCGACCCGCGACCTGCCCCAGGACCTGGAGCTCTCGCTCAAGCGCCTGGCCGGGCGCGTGCCCATGGCGCGGGTGCTGGAGAAACGCCTGTCCAAGGCGCTGGGCGTGCCGCTGTCGATCCTGGGCTACGTGAACAACCGGGCGGAATTCGACGACCGCAACACCCGCGCCGCCCTCAAGGGCAGCCGCGTGCGCTGTCCGCGCCTGGAGGAGTACGCGGAGACCCTGTGGCGGTACTGGGAACTCCACATGGACTACGACGTGAAGGTCCCCGACCGCCTGTTGCCGCGGGTCAAGGACAAGGTCGTGGTGATCACGGGCGCGTCCTCGGGCATCGGCTTCATGACCGCGAAGAAGCTGGCCAAGGGCGGCGCCAAGGTCTGCCTGGTGGCCCGCACGCCCGAGAAGCTGGAAGAGACCCGCGAGATCATCGCCAAGTTCGGCGGCAAGGCTTATACCTATCCCTGTGATCTCAACAACATGGAGGCGATCGACGCCTGTTGCGAGCGGATCCTGGCCGATCACCACCACGTCGATATCCTGGTGAACAATGCCGGGCACTCGATCCGCCGGTCGATCTTCGAGTCGCTGCACCGCTTCCACGACTTCGAGCGGACCATGCAGCTCAACTATTTCGGCGCGGTGCGCATGATCATGGACTTCCTGCCGTCCATGGCGAAGCGCCGGACGGGGCACATCATCAATATCTCCAGCATCGGCTGCCTGACCAATGTGCCGCGGTTCTCCGCCTACGTGGCCAGCAAGTCGGCGCTGGATGCGTTCTCGCGCTGCATCTCCGGCGAGGTGGCCTCGCGCAACATCGACCTGACCACCATCTACATGCCGCTGGTGCGCACGCCGATGATCGCGCCCACCAAGATCTACGACTACGTGCCCACGCTCAGTCCCGAGCAGGCGGCCGACATGGTGGTCTCGGCGGTCATCGAGAAGCCCAAGCGGATCGCCTCGCCGCTCGGGACCACGGCCCAGGTGAGCTACGCCCTCTGGCCCAAGGTCAACGATTACGTCCTGAACAAGGCCTTCCACCTGTTCCCGTCCTCGGCCGCCGCCCGCGGCCGCAGGCACCAGGAGGAGCAGAAGCCGACCGTGCGCGGCATCATCATGGCGGCGTTGTTGCCGGGTCCCTACTGGTAAGCCGGCGCCCCTGTCCCCGGCCGTTCATTTCGATACCATGGGGACAGGGGACCAGACCCGTGCCGCATCGACGACGGGCACGAGGAGGCAGAGATGAGGCGTCCAACCATGGTCCGCGATACGATCGCGGGTATCGGCGCCGTCGCGGCGACACTGGTTGCCGCGCCCGCCGCCGGCGCTCCGCCGGCGCTCGATTTCAAGCAAGTCGATATCAACGACGACGGTCGTATCGCGCCGTTCGAGGCACGGCGGGCGGGGTTCTCCGACAGCCGGTTCGAGAGGCTGGACACCGATGGCGACGGCGTCATCAGCCGTCTCGAATGGCGGGCGGACGTGCGCGTCCCCGCGGACGGCGATCCGTCCGCGGATCCGTCCCGGATCTGAGCCGGTATCAGGAGGCTTCGGCCGAGGTCAGCTCGCGGCGTTGGGCCACCGCCTCGGCGAAATCCTCCAGCAGCGGCGCGGTGTCTTCCCACGACAGGCAGGCATCGGTGATGCTCTGGCCGTAGGTCAGCGGCTGGCCGGGGGCCAGCTTCTGGTTGCCCTCGACCAGGTGCGATTCGATCATCACGCCGAAGATGGCCTCGCTGCCGGCGGCCACCTGGCCGGCGACGTCGCGGCCCACCTCGAGCTGCTTCTTGTGCTGCTTGCGGCTGTTGGCGTGCGACAGGTCGATCATCAACCGGCCCGGCAGGCCGGCCTGCTCCAGCAGCGCCACGGCGGCGGCCACCGAATCGCTGTCGTAGTTCGGGCCGTTGCTGCCGCCGCGCAGGATCACGTGGCTGTCGTCGTTGCCCGCGGTGGTGAAGATGGCCGAGTGGCCGTCCTTGGTCAGCGACAGGAAATGGTGCGGGTGGTGCGCGGCGCCGACCGCGTCCACCGCGATCTTGATCGAGCCGCCGGTGCCGTTCTTGAAGCCCACGGGGCAGGACAGGCCGGAGGCCAGCTCGCGGTGGCCCTGGCTCTCCGTGGTGCGGGCGCCGATCGCGCCCCAGGCGACCAGGTCGGCCAGGTACTGCGGCGTGATCAGGTCCAGGAATTCCACGCCCGCGGGGATGCCCTCGTCGGCGAGGTCCAGCAGCAGCTTGCGGGCCAGGCGCACGCCCTTGTTGATGTGGAAGGAGTCGTCCAGGTCGGGATCGTTGATCAGGCCCTTCCAGCCGACCGTGGTGCGCGGCTTCTCGAAGTAGACGCGCATCACCACCAGCAGCCGGTCGGACAGCCGCTCGCGGATATCCGCCAGCTTGCGGGCGTAGTCGCGGGCGGCGTCCACGTCATGGATCGAGCAGGGCCCCACGACCACCAGCAGCCGGTCGTCGCGACCGTGCAGGATGTCCTGGATCTCGCGGCGCGTGCGGTACACGGTCTCGGCGGCCCGCTCGCTGATCGGCAGCTCCTCGAGCAGGGCGCTCGGGGCCACCAGTTCCTTGATCCCCTTGATGCGCAGATTGTCGGTTTCGTACATCATTTCCGCCCGTCCCAACGGGCCTCGGCAAAAGCGCAATGCTAGCAGAAATGGGTCCGTCCCATCTGCCGCCGGTGCAATGGCGGGCGCAGGCAACCGGTCGTCTACGGCGGGCGTAGACAGGGGATCGGGATCGGCGGCGCGGGGCGGTCGCCCCCGCGACCGATCGGAGAAGGAGCAAGAGTGACGAAACGCATCCTATTGGCGATCGCGGTGGCCGCCGCAATCGGCATCTTCCTGCTGTCGGACCCCGGCAGCCGTCTCGGTCCGGCCTGCGCCGACGGCCTGCTGTCGCTGGATTGCTTCGCCGCCCAGCGCGATGCCGTGGAGGCCTTCCGGCAGGCCCATCCGGTGGCCCTGGCGGCGGCGTTCTTCGCGGGTTACGTGGCGGTCACGGCCTTGTCCATCCCCGGAGCGGCGGCCATGACCCTGGTGGCCGGGGCGTTGTTCGGGCTGGGCGCGGGCACGTTGCTGGTGTCCTTCGCCTCCAGCATCGGGGCGACGCTGGCCTTCCTGGTGGCGCGCTTCCTGCTGCGCGATGTCGTGCAGCGGCGTTTCGGGCGTCGGCTGGCCGCGGTCAACCGCGGCGTCGAGCGCGACGGGGCGTACTATCTGTTCGCCCTGCGGCTGGTGCCGGTGTTCCCGTTCTTCGTGATCAACCTGGCGATGGCGCTCACGCCCATCCGTGCCGGCACTTTTTACCTGGTGAGTCAGATCGGGATGCTGCCGGGCACCCTGGTGTACGTGAACGCCGGTACCCAGCTCGGCCAGGTGTCCGCCGCCGGCGACATCCTGTCGCCCTCGCTGATCGGCGCGTTCGTGCTGCTGGGACTGTTTCCGCTGCTGGCGCGCAAGACGCTGCGTCTGTTCGAGCGGCGCAAGGCCCTGCGCGGCCACAAGCGCCCGCGGCGCTTCGACCGCAACCTGATCGTGATCGGCGCCGGCTCGGCCGGACTCGTGGCGGCCTACATCGCCGCCGCGGTCAAGGCGCGGGTGACCCTGATCGAGCGCGATCGCATGGGCGGGGACTGCCTCAATACCGGCTGCGTGCCCTCCAAGGCCCTGTTGCGTACGGCGAAGTTCCTGTCGCATGTGCGCCGCCATCGCGACTTCGGGGTGCGGACGGCGGAGGCCGAGTTCGATTTCGCCGACGTGATGGCGCGCGTGCGCGGCGCGATCGACACGATCGCGCCGCACGACTCGATCGAACGCTACGAGGGTCTGGGCGTGGAGTGCCGCACCGGCCATGCCCGCGTGGTCGATCCCTGGACCGTCGAGGTCAACGGCGAGCGCCTCACCGCGCGCGCCATCGTGCTCGCCACCGGGGCCGAGCCGCTGGTGCCCTCCATTCCGGGCCTGGCGGATACCGACTACCTGACCTCGGACAATCTCTGGGACCTGCGCGAGTTGCCGGAGCGGCTGGTGGTGCTCGGCGGCGGGCCGATCGGCTGCGAGATGGCCCAGGCCTTCGCCAATCTCGGCTCGCGGGTCGTGCAGGTGGAGATGGCGGACCGCCTGATGGGCGCCGAGGATCCGGACATCGCGGCCCTCGTCCGCGAGCGTCTGGCGGCGGACGGTGTCGAGGTGCGCACCGGCCACGAGGCCGTGCGGGTGGACCCCGAACGCCGGGTGCTGGTCTGCGACCGCGGCGGCGAGACCGTGGAGATCGACTTCGATCGCCTGCTGGTGGCCGTCGGCCGGGCCGCCCGCCTGGAAGGCTTCGGCCTGGAAGCGCTGGGCATCGACACCGATCGCGCCATCGGCGTCGACGACTTCCTGCAGACCTCCGTGCCCACCATCTATGCCTGCGGCGATGCCATCGCGCCGTACCAGTTCACCCACACGGCGGCGCACGAGGCCTGGTTCGCCGCGGTCAACGGCCTGTTCGGCAGCTTCAAGCGCTTCCGGGTGGATTACTCGGTGATCCCCTGGGCCACGTTCACCGATCCCGAGGTGGCCACGGTCGGACTCAACGAGACCCGTGCCCGGGCCGAGGGCATCGATTACGAGGTCACCCGCTACGACATCGCCGACCTCGACCGCGCCATCGCCGAGGACGAGGCCCGCGGCGTGGTGAAGGTGCTCACGGTCCCCGGCAAGGACCGCATCCTGGGCGCCACGGTGGTGGGGACGCACGCCGGCGAGACCATCGCCGAGTTCGTGCTGGCGATGAAGCACGGCCTCGGCCTGAACAAGCTCCTGGGCACCATCCACGTTTATCCCACCTACGCCGAGGCCGCCAAGTTCGCCGCCGGCGAATGGAAGCGGCAACACGCACCCGCCTGGGCCCTGCGCCTGCTGGCCCGCTTCCACGCTTGGCGGCTTTGATCGTTACTGCGCGGGTGTTTTTCAACTGGGGATTGAACCACAGAGGCACAGAGGACACAGAGAAAACCAATTTGTGTATCGGCCCTCTGTGCCCTCTGTGCCTCTGTGGTTAGAGTCTTGTTTTCTCAGAAAAAACGCGTGACGGTCACGGCGAGGTAGTCGTCGTCGCGGAAGCCGTATAGGGGGTCGGTCACCGGTATGTCGAAGAAGAAACGGCCGGTCAGGGCCGCGCGGTAGCTGCCGAGGAAGCGACGGCTGGCCTCCAGGTTGGCGAACAGGGCGCCGGTCTCCAGGTCGCGCACGGCGCCCGCCAGGATCTCGCTGCCGGCGAGGTCGTTGAAGGCCAGCCGTCCGCCGAGGAACAGGTCGTCCTGGAGGATGGCGGCGTTCTGGGTCTCGTCCACGGCCACCTGGAACGCGCGGGCCTCGCGGATCGAGTCGAAACGCAGGGTGTCGGATTCGGCCAGGCGCGCGGCGGCCTCCGCCACGGCGCGATCCAGGCGGCCGCGCTCGTCATAGAGATATTCCGCCAGCAGGCCCAGGTCGTAGCCGCTGCCGAACAGGTCGTAGAGGGTGTATTCGAGACCGACGCCCGCGGCGGTGAATTCGAACTCGCGGGCGCGGCGATGGATGGCCTCGGCCTTGAGCGACAGGGCGCCGCGCACGTACTGCAGGTCGATGCCCGCCTGGTCGATGCGGTCGTAGACCGGCGCGAAACGGGGGGCGTCGACGGTCACGTCCACGCCCTCGATGAGTCGCGGCAGCCAGGGCGGCAGGACGCCGGGATCGATGGCGCGGGCACGGTCGCAGCCCAGGGTGACCGGCGGTATCAGCGGCAGGCCGAACAGGGGGTTGAAGCGCACGCTGACGTCGCAGGCGTCGTAGATGGTATCGAAGCGCGGATCCCGGCCGGTGCCGTGGAACCACGACAGGCCCACGTCCAGCCGGCCGAAGCTGCCGAAGTAGCGCACCGCCGCGTCCAGGCCGTCGTCGTCGGTGCGCGCCGCGGCGGTGGAGACCGGGAGCAGGGGACGCGGACGCCCGTCCTCGGCCGGGAAGGTGCGCTCCCGGAAGACCGGCATCAGGTAGAAATCCACCGTTCCGACCGGGGCGAACCAGGCCAGGTTCACCATGGGCTGGCCGAGCTTGGCCTCGCCGGCGATGTCCTCGACGAAATCGGACTGGTTGATGGTGTCCACCAGGTGTGCGGATTCCAGCACGCCCCAGAATTCGCGCTGTACGCCCACCCGCCATTCGAAGTCGCGCGCGGTATAACGGTAGAAGGCCTCGCGCACGTCGGCGTGGGTGCGGCGGTCGTCATGGCGGTCGAGGCGTCCGAACAGGCGCAGGGTCACGCTCTGGTCGCGGTTGTCCCAGTCGGCATAGACCTCCGGGGCCAGGGCCAGCGAGCCGTAGTCCCGGTGCTGGGCCGGGTGCGGCGCGTCCTCCGGGAAATGCCGGTACTCGAGGCTGGCCTCCAGCGACAGGTCGAGCGCGGCCGCCGGCGTCACGACCGCGGCCAGGGCCAAGGGGAGCAGGCGGCGCAGTCCCTTGCGCGGGTTAATCCGGAACGACATCTTTCCCAGTTTACGCGCGAATGCCGGCATTTGGCATAGGATGTCACGCCATGATGGCCGTTATTCTCACTCTCGTCGCCCTGGCGGCCGCGACCCTTTCCGGCATGACCGGGCTGGGCGGGGGCACCGTCCTGATCGCGGCCCTGTACGCGGCCGGCCTGGCGCCGGCCGTGGCGGTGCCGCTGCATGCCGGGGTCCAGCTCGTGTCCAACGGCACGCGCACGCTGGCCTATCTGACCCATGTGGATTGGCGCGGGTTGGCGTTGTTCCTGGTCGGCGCGGCGCCGGCGCCCTTCCTGGTGGCGCCGTTGGTGGTACGCGCGGACGCCGACCTGCTGCGCCTGGTGATGGCGGGCTTCGTGGTGTTGGCGACCATGCCGGGGCTGATCCACCGCGCGCGCCTGGGCGGCGCCGCCGGTCTCGTCGCGGCGGGGGCGATCTCGGGTGGCGCGGGCATGGTCGTGGGCGCCACCGGGTTGCTGATCGCGCCGTTCTTCCTGCGCGAGGACTGGTCCAAGGAGACCGTGATCGCGAGCATGGCCGTGTGCCAGACCCTGGTGCACCTGCTCAAGATCGCGGCCTTCGCCTGGCAGGGGTTCGGCCTGCTCGGCGAACTCGACCTGCTCGTGCCGATGAGCGTGGCGGTGATCGCGGGGACACTGCTGGGACGGCGCATGGTGGGGCTGTTCGACGAGCGGTTGTTCCGCATCGTGTTCCGGATCGTGCTGCTGTCGCTGGCGGCGCGGCTGGCCTACGATGGCGTCACCGGTTTGTTGGGAGTGGGTGGATGAGTCTGATGACGGCGGCCGAGGTGCAGGCCGCGATCGAGCGCAACGTGGCCTCGGCCCTCGGGTTCGAGTTCGAAGTGACGGCGGTGACCGGGGACGGCGCCGAGGTGCGCGTGCCGTTCCGCGAGAACATGGTGCGCCTGGGCGATACCGTCTCGGGCCCGGTTCTCATGACGCTGGTGGATATCGCCCTGTACGCGGCCGTGGTCGGCCACGTGCCGGACGGCGAGTACGGCGTCACCAGCCATCTCAATATCGAGTTCCTGAACCGTCCGCCGCGCGCGGCGCTGGCCGCGCGCTGCCGCATTCTGCGCCGGGGCCGCCGGCAGATGACCTGCACCGTGTCGATCGAGAGCGAGAGCGACGGGCGCCTGGTGGCCCACGCCACCGGTGCCTACGCCCTGTTCGGGCCGCCGCCGGGCTAGGCCGCCCCGCATCCCCGCGGGGCGGGCGTCCTCAGATCACGGCCAGCAGGAGCAGGATCACGATCACCAGCAGCGCGATGTTGCCGACCTCGAAGGCGATCGTGCGCCACGGCTGCAGGGATAGCAGGTAGGTACCGGTGTGGGCGATGCGGGCGGCCGTGAACACGGTGAACAGCCACCACGCCAAGTCCTGCGAGGGGCCGGTCAGGGCATACAGGAAACCCGCCGCGAGGAAGGGCAGGATGTTCTCCAGGTCGTTCTGGTGGATGCGGCGCAGGCGCTCCACGAGCGGGTCGGTGTTCGGCTCGGCCTTGCCCACGAGGGCGTAATCCTCCTCGGTGATGTAGGCCTTGCGCACGATGCGCGTGACACCCGTGGCGGTGCCGGTAAGCCACATCTTGAGCACCAGCAGGGCGGCGCACACGGCGAATACCTGCATGGTGGGGTCGGTCATCAGTTGGGTCATGGTCTCTCCCTTCGTTATGCCGATGTTTTTGTCTGAGCTTGGTCTTCGTGGTCACCAGTCGGCCGCGGCCTCGCGCGCGGCCCGGTTCTCGGCGCGCGCGATCAACCCCGACTGGGTCAGGCTGACGCTGAAGCGGGCGCCGTCGGCCATGGGCAGGTAGGTGGCGCTACCGTAGCTGGCGTCGACCAGCGGCAGCCAGCTCGAATGGCGACGCGCCAGGGTCCAGACGTCCAGGCCGGGCTCGTCGGCGAGGTCGTGCGCGGTGCGCGGCCGGGAGGTCTCGTCGACGACGTCGGCGTAGCGGCCGCTGAGGCGTTCCAGGCGGTATTGCGCGTCCAGCCCCAGGAGATTGGCGGGGGCGCGCCATTTCAGCACGCGGGCGTCGAGCTGCCACTCGTCGCCGGCCAGTTCGTAGCGCCGGGTGGGCTTGCCGGGTTGTGCCAGCCGGGCCAGATAGCGGCCGTCGCCCCGATGCTCGAAGGTCACGGTCGCGACCGGCTGTTCGTAGGTCAGCCGGGCGTAGGTGTAGAGATTGAGCCCCGCGGCAATGAGCAGACCGCCCAGGGTCAGACAGCCGCCGCCCGCGCAGGCGCTGCGCGCCGCGGCCAGTGGGCGCCGCCGCCGGATACGCGCGCCCGACAGGCCGAGAAAGAACAGGCCTGCCGCCAGCAGAAGCGCGACGATCAGGATCGGATCGGGCATCACAGGCCCCGCACAAGCCGGCGGTCAGCATAACCGCCGGTCCGCGAATCACCAATCACAGGATACGCCTCAGGTCGTCCGGCGTGACGCCGTCGATCTCGACGGTCTTGCGGGGGGCGCCGGCACCCGACACCAGGTGCACATCGCGTTCGGGCACGCCCAGGCGCGCGGCGAGCAGCGCGATCACCGCGGCGTTGGCCTTGCCCTTCTCGGGCGGCGCGCTCACGCGGACCTTGAGGGCATCGCCGAGCCAGCCGGCGATCTCGTCTCGCCGGGCGCCCGGCACCACCTTGAGTTTGAGCTTCACGATGTCTCCCACGATTCAATCAGGACCGCGATCGTGTGCCGGGCGTAATCCGCCCCCGCCGGCCAGCCGCTGGCGCGCGGGCCGGCGACGTTGAGGCGCGTCACGCCGTGTCCGGCCACGAACCGCCGGGCCTCGCCGGCGGCCTCGTCCGGCGACAGGCGATCGGCGTCGACCAGCAGCACCGGACGCCCGTGGCGTTCGGCGAAGCGGCGCGTGAGTTCGGTGCCGCCGGTCGGCGGGCCGGGACACAGGATCAGGGTGGCGTCGGTGTCGCGCACATTGGCTTCGGTGCGCGCGGCATAGCCCGGATCGTCCAGCGTCGTCAGCGGGTATCGGGCCGGGATCGGGCCGTCCTCGGCGCGGCGGCCGGCGGGACAGGCGCCGCCGCAGGGCACGCCCGCCGCCAGGGCGGCATCGAGGGCACCGCGGTCGACACCGGTCTGGCCGCCGGAGACGATCTGCAGGGTCGGGCGGTTCATGCGGCGTCGGTATCGTGCGGGGCGATTTCCGGCGCCAGGGCCGCGGCGAGGATATCGGCCCAGCGCGCGTGGCCGGCGGGCGAGGGATGGAAACCGTCGGTGCAGAAGAAATCGGGCCCGCCGTCGCGCGGCACGGGCACGAAGCGGCAGCCGGCGGCGACGGCGGCATCGCGGGCGATGGCGTCGAGCAGGGCCGCGCGCAGCCCCAGCGCGCCGGCCAGGGGTTGGGGCAGGGCGGGGAAGCGATGCATCGGCGGTACGCCCGAGATGGCGATCGTCGCCGGTCGCAGCCGCGCGCGGATGTCATCGATCAGGCCGGCCAGCTCGCGGCGCCACGCGCGGGGCGGGGTGAGGCCCACGCTGTCGTTCACGCCCAGGGCCGCCACCACGATGCCGCCCGGTACCGGATCGAGGCCCGGCAGCAATTCGCGCCGGGTTCGCGCGGCGGTGACGCCGTCGCGGCCGCGGGCGCGCCAGTCGACGGCGCGCCCGGTGCGACGGGCGAGTGCCGCGGCCAGGCGGCCGGTTATCGCTTGTCCGTGGTCGGGGGCGCCCCAGCCGGCCACCGGCGATTCGCCGAGGGTGAGCAGCGACAGCGGTGGCGTCGCCCCCGCGACATGGCCTGTGGCCGCCCCCGCGGCGGGACCGACTCGGGGTGTCCGCCGGCGCACGCCGCGCCCCTGGAACCAGAGCACCGGTGCCAGGCCCAGCGACGCCGCCGCGGCACAGCGCAGCGCGAGCCCGGCGCCGGGCCGGGCTAGTTGAGTTGCCGGTAGCCCCACAGCAGGAGTAGCGCGCCGCCGGTCGCGATCACGATGCTGCCGAGGCTGAAGCCGGAGACTCCGCCGATGCCGAGGAGCGAGGCGATGAAGCCGCCGACCAGGGCGCCGGCGATGCCGATGAGAATGGTGACCAGAATACCGCCCGGATCTTTGCCGGGCATCAGCCACTTGGCCAGGGCGCCGGCGATCAGGCCGAGCACGATCCAGGAAATGATACCCATGTGCGCGTTCTCCTAGGGGTGGTCCGCGTCGTCGACGCCCAGTGTGCGGCAGGTTTCGGAGCGCGGCACGCTGCCGTGGTCCGGCCCGGTGCCCAGCGCCCGGTCGATCGGCGGCACGGTGAAGCTGTACCAATAGTTCTCGTTGCGGAAGTGGTGCATCCGATGGTTCCGGAATATCCGTCGCGCCATGCGGCTGCGGGGCTGGATGCGCGTGTGCACGATGTAGTGGGTCCACTCGTACAGGAGCGCGACGCTGAAGAGACCGGTCAGCACGCTGGCCGCCGGGCCGGGGGTGGGCAGCAGCGCGAAGGCCAGCGCCGCCAACGTCGGGATCGCCACCAGGTGGAGGTAGGGCGGCAGGAAGATCAGTTCCGGGATCCAGGGCTCGCGGTGGTGGGCGCGGTGCTTGCGCGCGAAGTCCAGGTCGACGCGCAGGCCGAGCAGCGTGAACGGCCGCAGGTGCAGTACGTAGCGGTGCAGGGTCCATTCCAGCAGCGGCCATACCAGCCAGGGTGCGGTCACGGCCAGCGCGTCGCCGGCGCCTAGGGCGCCCAGGTGGAGCCGGTACGCGAGCGCCGCCAGCAGGGCCGCCGCGAGGATCAGCGGGCTCGGATAGCGGAAGAACGCACGCACCGCGCCGCCCAGCGTGTCCGGGCTGTCGGCGGCGGCGAAGCCGTCGCCCCGCCGGGTGGGATGTGTCGCGGTCATACCTGATCCGGCCTCCTTCCTCGACGCGTCGGCCGACGCGTGTCCGTCCCGTGGTCCGCGGCCGTGGTCAGGCCGGCGATCGATTTCCTGGCCGGTCCGCTGGCGTCGGCGCGTGCAATGAACGGATCAATAAATCCTCGGAGCCGTCCGTGTCAAAACCGCGGGGCTGTCTGGCTTCGGATCACGAGGCACTCGCCGTCGCCAACGCCGGGCCGTCCCGCTCCTGTCCTTCCGTGGGTTCCCAGCGCAGGTTCCCGCAGTAGCGCCGGGTCAGCGAGCCGCCGTCATCCATGGCGATGAGGTGTAGCCAGCCGTTGTCGAACAAGGCGCGCACCTGCGGGTGTCGTGCCAGCACGTCGTTCATGGCGTCCGTGGGAGCCTCGATCACGACGGTCAGACGCAGCGGTTCGTGCACCAGCCGCTCGCCGTCGTGTACCGACTGCCAGGGCATCCCGACCCGCAGCGGGCCGTCGTTGCCCTCGAGTACCCCCATGCCGCCGACCACGTTGTGCAGCAGCTTGTTGCCGGCGCCGAATACCGTCGGCGCCACCACGGAACCGTAGTACTGCAGGCTGATCCAGCTCGCCACCACCACCGGTGCCGTCATGATCAGCTCCAGTACCTCGAAGCCCTCGTCCGCGCGCCAATCGTAGTTGTGCAGGAAGGTGCGGCCTTCGAGTTGCCGGTCGACCGTGCGGTGTCGCGGCGCGGCGATGAACGCCTTGCAGCCGGCCAGGCCCCACTCCGGGCGCACCTCGGCCCAGTCGCGGCTGCGCCGATGGATGTCGCGCGCCGTGCGCGCCCGCGGCAACCGGCGCGTCCGTTCGCCGCGCACGATCTCGCCGGCGGTCCGCAGCCAACGGCGCGCGGTGTCCAGGTCCGTCGCGTGCCCCGGCGCGGGACAGTCATCGTCGTACAGGGTGACCGTGTCCGTGGTGGTGTCGTGCAGCGCCCCCACGAACAGGGTGTCATCGGGAATCCGGATGCCGCGCTCGGCGAGACCGGTGCGCACTTCGGCGTCGTTGAGCAGCGCCGCCAACAAGCGGGCGTTGACGTCGCCGGCGTAGCCGCCGCAGGCGCCGCAATGCAGGGCACTGGCATGCGGATTGTTGACGACGTTCGCGCCGTGACCCGTCAGCACCACCAGCCGTGCAAAGCCGTCGGTCAACGACATTGCCCGGAGAATCGTCTCGGCGGTCGTCACGCGCTCGGCGGCCGGCAGCTCGGGATCGAGCTTCGGGGGCGGTTCGTGGTGGCCGTGGTCCGCCGGCCGCGCGAGCGCCCCGCGCAGCAGCTTGCCCACGTAGAGCGGTCCGGCGGCTTCGATGAAGGCGAACGAGGACACCGCGGCCAGCTTGAAGCGCCCCCAGGCGCGCACCGCCCTGGCGGCCAGGCGGGTCTTGCGGTCGGCCTCGGCGTACTCGGGGCCGCCGGCGCGGGTGTGCAGTTCGGGCTCCAGCAGCACCGGCAGCCGGGACTCGGTGACGTCCGACGCGAAGCGGCGATGTTCCAGGGGCAGGCCGAAGAAGCCGGCGAACCCCAGCGTCTCGATGCCGTCGTCGACGCTCTCCAGGGCGCGGCGGATGACCTCGGAGCGGACGTCGATGCAGAACGCCGCCTGCAGCGACGGACGCCCGCGGTCGTTCGCCGCCGGCGCGAGGAAGGTTGCCGCCAGCCGGCGTTGCTCGGCGCGTTCGGCCGCTTCCTGGAGGGTCGCGCTAGTCACCTGGTCGAGGTCGGGTGCCAGCGGCTCGGCGTGGGCGGCGCGTACGGAACGCCAGCGTTCGGCGACGGTTTCGGTGTGCTGGTCGTAGAGCGCCTGCTCCCAGATCAGCCGGATCGCCAGCAGGTCGACCACGCCGTCGTCGTGTTCGCCGGCGAGCTCGGCCTGCCACTGCAGGTGGCGCGCATACTGTGCCCAGCCGCCCAGGGTGGCGAGCAGCCGGTGGAAATAGGTCGGCAGTGCCGCCTCGTCGAGGCCGAGCGTCGCGACGCTCTCGATGATGGTTTCCTCCGCGGTGCGGGGGGCTTCCGCGACGCGGGCCGCGAAGCCGCGCACGCCGGCGATCTCGGGCGTCAGGTCGTAGATCGCGGTGGCCCGCCAGGCGGTGTACGGCGTTTTCTCCTGGGGCGCCGCCCACAGCGCCTGGCCGCGATCGAAGTAGCCGGCCGCCCACAGCCCGATGCGTTCCGCGATGAGCTCGGGGTAGTCCACGCCCGTGCCCTCGGCGGCCAGGTCGGCGATGGTGGGCAGTGCCGCCACCTCGGGATCGGGATCCGCGGCGGCGGCCTTGAGGGCGGCCACCGTCGGCGGGCGCGGCCGCGGCGCACGCGCCAGCGCAGCGGCGAGGTCCGCATCGCTGATGACGCCCGATTCGATACGCTCTCGGTACCACGCCCTGGGCATGGTGACGGGTGCCGCGGCGACGCGGGCCAAGCGCGCCGCGGCATGGGGCAGGTTCTCGCCGGTCTGCCCCAGAAACGGGTTGACGGCGACGGTCGCCTCCAGCGGCCAGGTCGGCGGGATGGCCCGCGCGGCTGCCTGCGCGGCGGCGAGCGCGGGGTGCTCCGCGGCAGCGCCGCCCGCCGGTTCGTGCTTGTGCATGCGGCTTCTCCTCGAGGCGTTCAATGATTTTCGCGGGCGGACCAGCGCCCGAGCGCGCGGTCGAACAGGGCGTTGACGTAAAGCCCGTTGGACAGATGCACGCGCAGGCCCGCCGACGCGGGGTGATAGGCCCACAGCGGGAACATGGCCTGGGCCACCGCCACCAGACCGAAGCTGACCACCGCCAGCACGATCAGTGCCCATTCCAGCGGCCCCGGCGCGGGCGTGACCGGGAGGGCGTCGGCGGTCAGCGTCGTCGCCATGGTCTGCAGCGAGAAATACGCGACCGACGCCGTCACCGAGTACAGCGCCGTCCGGTATGTCAGTGCCCGGGGCGCGGCGTCCGCCAGCCCCTGGGCCAGTAGATAGGCGACACCGAAGATGAGGATGGCGCCGAGCGCGATGGCCTGGGGCGACTTGTCCTCGAAGCCGATGGCGGCGCCCGTCAGGGCGTAGATCGCCAGCGCCAGGAGGAATGACTTGCCCACCGCGGCCATGCTGGGGATGGCGATGGGCCCGGGACGCCGGATGTCCGTCACGTGCTCGACGGTGTTGCCCGAGTAGAGGAAGGCGTGCGCCTTGTAAAGCGAGTGGGCGATGATGTGCAGCAGGGCCAGCGGGAACAGGGCCAGACCGCATTGCAGGATCATGAAACCCATCTGCGCCACGGTGGACCATGCCAGGGAGGTTTTGACCGCGGGCTGGGTGAGCATCACCAATCCGCCGAACAGCGCGGTCAGCCCCCCGACCATGACCAGCACGGCGAGCACCCCGGGCATCAGCAGCATGACGTCGGCAAAGCGGATGAGCAGAAAGCCCCCGGCATTGATCACCCCGGCGTGAAGGAGTGCCGAGACCGGCGTCGGTGTCTCCATCACCTCGGTGAGCCAGCCGTGGGTGGGGAACTGGGCGGACTTCAGCAATGCCGCCAATCCCAGCAGGCCCGCGGCGACGCAGGCGGCAAGCGGCGCCGTGCCGGCCCTGGCCGCCTCCAGGATGGCGGCGATGTCGCCGGTTCGGTAGCCGACCGCGAGCAGCAGGGCGGCGCCCAGCAGGGCTACGTCACCGGCGCGTGCGGTGGTCAGTTTCTTGCTGGCCGCGCGTTGCGCCGCCGGGCGTTCGGGATAGAACAGGAGCAGCCGGTAGAGGGCGTAGCTGGTGGCGGCCCAGGCCAGGACGAACGGCACCAGGTGTCCGGATTGCACCAGCAGCAGCACCATGGCCAGTGCCGTGCACAGCCAGCCGGTAAAGGCGCCCTGGCGCGGCTCGCCGTCCATGTAGGTGCGGGCGTAGCGCACCACCACCCAGCCCACGAAGGCCACGAGCAGCAGCATGGGAACGCTCACCGCGTCCACGCGTGTCGCCAGGTACACGTCGGCAATCCCGAGCGCCGGGCTGGTTCCCGGTCCCAGGGCGACCAGGACCGCCAGGGTCGCGATGGTCACTCCCAGGGCCGCGAGTGCGGCGGCCTCGGCCAGGCCCGTTGCCAGCCGCGGTCGTTGCCCCGGCGAGAGGAACGAGATCACGGCGGCGACGATCAGGATCGTGGGCGCGAGCAGCGGCAGCAGGTAAATGGCGAACATTGCCCGGGTCCGTCTCTAGGGGAATGGACACAATGTTACCCAGGTTTTAATATTTAAAAAAATCATTTTTTGAAATGTATCGTTCTTTTTTGTAGATGAATCATGAGCCGGCTCAACTACAATCACCTGCGGTATTTCTGGGCCGTCGCGCACGAAGCCAATCTGACGCGCGCGGCGGAGCACCTGAACCTGTCGCAGTCGGCGCTGTCGACCCAAATCCGCAAGCTGGAGGACCGACTCGGGCACGAACTGTTCGAGCGGCGCGGACGCAATCTGCACCTGACCGAGGCCGGACGGATCGCGTTGGACCATGCCAACGCCATCTTCGCGATCGGCGAGGAACTGGTCGGCACCCTGGAGGGGGCGGCGGCGCGCCGTCAGGTCTTGCGGGTGGGCGCGCTGGCGACGCTGTCGCGGAACTTCCAGATCGGTTTCCTGCGCCCGCTTCTGGGCCGTCCCGATGTCGAGGTGATCGTGCATTCGGGCGGCGCGGGCGAATTGCTGCAGGCGTTGCGGGCCCTGCGGCTCGATCTGGTGCTGGTGAACCAGGCGCCGGTACGCGACGCCGTCACCCCGTTCGTTTCGCATCGCATCGCCGAGCAGCAGGTGAGCCTGGTCTGCACGCCCAATCGCCTTCCCGGCGGGGAGCGGCCCGATCTGGCGGCGCTCCTGGCCACGCACCCGGTGGTCCTGCCGACGTCGCACAGCAGCATCCGCGTGGGTTTCGATGCGCTCCTGGACCGGCTGGAAGTGCGGCCGCAGGTTGCCGCCGAGGTCGACGATATGGCGATGATGCGTCTGCTGGCCCGTGCGGACGTCGGGTTGACCCTGGTGCCGCCGATCGTGATCAAGGACGAATTGTCCACCGGCGTGCTGGTCGAGGCCGCACAGATGCCGGGCCTGGCCGAGACGTTCTACGCGGTGACCATCACGCGCCGTTTCCCGAATCCGCTCGTTAGGGAACTGATCGAGGCCGGCACGCCGCCCGGCATCTGAGCCGGAGGCGGGCAGGCCCGAGCGCGCCGCGTTCGCGCCAGCCTATCCGAACCAGGCCCGCGCGCGTTCCCGGGCGCGGGCGCGCACACCGTCGTCGATATAGGCCGACAGTGTCGCGATGGCGGCGGTGAGGGCGGCCAGGTCGTCGGTGTAGCCGACGCCCGCCAGGAAATCGGGCACGGCGTCGGTGGGCAGGATGAAGTAGGCGAGGGCGCCGTAGGCGGTGCGGCGCGCCCAGGCGGGCGTGTCGGGCCGCTGCGCGGCGTAGTGGAGCTGCAACGCCCGTTCCACCACCTCGCGGCCGGCGCGCCCGGCCTGCCGCGCCAGCTTGCGCCAGAGGGCGGGCTCGTCGCCCGCCCGGTCCCCGGACGTCGGATAGTCGGCGTTGTCTCGCATACGCCGATTCTCGCATGCCTTCACAGCCCGCGGGCGCCTCTCGTATACTTGCGGGCAAATAAGTGACGCCTGTGTCATTTTTCGACCGGGCGGGAGGAGACCGTCCATGAGTGCCACCGTCGCCGCAGACACCCCAGCACGCGAGGTCGAGGTCGCGATCGTCGGCTCCGGCTTCGCCGGCTTGTGCATGGCCATCCGCCTGCGGAAGGCCGGTATCGACGATTTCGTGTTGTTCGAGAAGGCCGGCCGGGTGGGCGGCACTTGGCGCGACAACACGTATCCGGGGCTGGAATGCGACATCCCGGCGATGTTCTATTCCTTCTCGTTCGAGCCGAAGACCGACTGGTCGCGCAAGTACCCGCCGCAGCCCGAGATCCTGGCATACCTCGACCACTGCGCCGACAAGTACGGCGTGCGCCCGCACATCCGTTTCCATTGCGAGGTGAGCGAGGCCCGCTTCGACGAGGACGACGGTCGCTGGGATATCCGCACGGCGGACGGCGGCCGGGTGCGCGCCCGCGTTCTGGTCAGCGGCACCGGCCAGCTCAATCGCCCGTCGATCCCGGACCTACCGGGTATCGACCGCTTCCGGGGGCACAGCTTCCACTCCGCGCGCTGGGATCACGATCACGACCTGACCGGCAAGCGCGTGGCCGTGGTCGGCAACGCCGCCAGCGCGGTGCAGTTCATCCCCAGGATCGCGCCGCAGGTCGAACGCCTGACGGTGTTCGCGCGCAGCGCCCAATGGCTGATCCGCCAGAACGGCCGGCCCTATACCGCGTTCGAGAAGGGTCTGTTCACGCGTTTCCCGGTCATCGTGCGGATGCTGCGCGGCTGGCTCTGGCTCAAGCACGAGATGCGCTGGCCGGTGTTCGCGCGGGGCGATACCCGGCTCGGCCGCCTGTTCGAATGGCTCGCGGTGCGGGACATGCGCAAGCGGGTGCCCGATCCGGAGCTCCAGGCCAAGCTGATCCCGGACTATCCGGTGGGCTGTAAGCGCGTGCTGCTGTCCGACCACTATTACGAGGCCCTGCAGCGGGACAACGTGGAACTGGTCGACAGCCGGGTGAGCGAAGTGACGCCGAACGGCGTGGTCAGCGCGGACGGCCGCGAGCGCGAGGCCGACACCATCATCTACGCCACCGGTTTCAAGAGCACCGAGTTCCTGACGCCGATGACGGTCTACGGCAAGGGCGGCCGCAGCCTCAACGACGAGGAGTGGTCGTCCGGCGCGCATGCCTATCTGGGCGTGACGGTGCCCGGCTTCCCCAATTTCTTCATGCTGTACGGGCCGAACACCAACCTGGGCCACAACTCGATCGTGTTCATGATCGAGCGACAGGTCGGCTACGTCATGCAATGCCTGGAGGCCATGCACGAGCGCGGCCTCAAGGCCTTGAGCCTGCGCGAGGACGCCATGCGGCGCTGGCAGCGGGAGTGCCAGGCCAGCCTGGACACCACGGTCTGGGCGACCGGCTGCAATAGCTGGTACAAGACCGAGGACGGCAAGATCACCAACAACTGGCCTTACAGCACCATCACCTACTGGTGGCGCATGCGCCGGCCGGCACTGGCCGATTACCACCAGGTGCCCCTGGACGGCGACGACGATCTGTCGCCGACCGCCGCGGCGGCTTAGTGGTTGAATAATCCACAGATTTCACGGATTACACGGAAAGGCGGGGAAACAAGAAAAGTTCAGTGGATCTGCGTCCGTCTGCGGATAAAACAAATGCCCAGATTCGGCACAGCGCCAGCCGCGAAGCGTCCCGGCGACCGACTCGCCTAGCCGAAGATCGGCCTTGGCGGGTGCTTCCGGAAGGAATAATCCGCAGATGACGCAGATGGACGCCGATTAAAGAACGTCCTAAATGACTCTGTGAGAATCCGTGTAATCTGTGGATCACACAGACGCCCTGAACAGCCGCGGCGCCAACCGCGAAGCGTCCTGGCACTAGCGCTGACAAACCGGGCAGAAGAAGGTGCTGCGCTGGCCGATCACGCGCCGGCGTACGGGGCCGCAGCCGCGGGGGCAGGGCTCGCCGGCCTTGCCGTAGACGGCGAGGCGTAGCTGGAACCAGCCGGTGCCGCCGTCGACACCCACGTAGTCGCGCAGGGTGGTGCCGCCGGCGGCGATGGCGTCGGCCAGCACGGCGCGTACCGCTTCGGCCAGGGCCGTGTAGCGGGCGCGGGAGATCCGGCCCGCGGGCCGCGCGGGATGGATGCCGGCCATGTGCAGGGCCTCGCAGGCGTAGATGTTGCCCACCCCCACCACGATCCGGCTGTCCATCAGGAACGCCTTGACCGGCGCGCGCCGGCCGCGCGAACGGGCATGCAGCCAGTCGCCGTCGAAAGCGTCGGACAGCGGTTCGGGGCCGAGCCCGGCGAGCAACGGATAGGTCTCGGGTTCGCCGGTCAGCCAGAAGGCGGAGCCGAACCGGCGAGGGTCGTGGAAACGCAGCGCCTGTCCGCTGTCCAACACGATATCCAGGTGGTCGTGGCTCTCGGGTGCGAGCCCCGCGGGCACCACCCGCAGGCGGCCCGACATGCCCAGGTGCAGCATCAGGTGGCCGTCGCCCGCGGCGAACAGCAGGTATTTCGCCCGGCGCGAGACGTCGTCGATGCGCCGGCCGGGCAGGGTCTCGGCCAGCGCCGGCGACACCGGCCAGCGCAGCCGCGGCTCCCGCACGATCACCCGCTCGACCCGCCGGCCGATCACGTGCGGCGCCACGCCGCGGCGCGTGGTCTCGACCTCGGGTAATTCGGGCATCGGCTTTTGCCAGCGTCGTTATTAATCAAGCACGCCAAGCTTAACCACAGAGACACAGAGGGCACAGAGACTTGGCAGTTCAAGAAGCCGACAGGTCATGACACTGCTCCTGGCGGTGCGTTTCCCGCCGTTTGCGTGCCCAGACCGACTATTTCTGCTCTGTGTTCTCTGTGTCTCTGTGGTTCGTCTTTTCGGCATCGTGCTGCATGTCCAGAAGCGGGCCGGCTTCGTTGGCGGCGATATGGTAGTGCACGCCGAGCGCCGGGTCGCGGAGGATGAGCTGGGGCTGGCGGGCGACCACGGCCAGCTCGCGGACCTCGCCGCCGGCGAGGTGGATGCGTACGCGGGACTCGGGTTCGCGATCGTCCGCGGGTTTCAGCCACATGGCGCGCGCGGCGTGCCAGGCGCGGAGGGTGCGCTGGGCTGCGTCCGCGCCGCGGTCGGCGCTCGCCGGGCTGACGGCCCAGCCGCCGTTGCCGGCGGGGGTGAGGGTGGCCCCCGGCAGTTCCAGCTTCTCGATCTCGGCGTCCTCGGACAGCAGGTCGCGGGCGATCAGGTTGCTGAACTCGGCGTCCAGGGCCCGCATGTTGGGTTCGTCGATCAGGTACACGGTATCGCCCACGCGGGCATAGCGGTTGCCCTCCAGGGCCGATTGGCCGCCCAACTCGATGCGGGCCCCGCGGCCGTCGCCGGTTTCGAGGATCACCGTGTGGGGCGGCTCGTCGAGCCCGATACGGGCGGGGTCCAGTTCGCCCTCCGGGTACTCGCGGTGAACGTCGGCCTCGGCCAGCCGCAGTATCTGCATGACCTCGCTGTCCTCCAGCCGGGCCGCGATCGGCGCGGTCATGCGCCAGCCGTCGTCCCCGCGCACCAGGTGCAGGTCCAGGGCGTCGGGATACTCGATCCGCACGTCGGCGATCGCGTCCCGCGACAGCGCCGTGAGCGGGTCCGGCTCGGGCGCGCTCTCGCGGTCCAGCCAGAGCAGGGCGGTCAGCAGCACGGCCGCCGCGACCAGCACGAGGTTCAACAGACTGCGTCGATGCATGGCGTCTCGCTATCCCGGAGGGTGAAGCCTTGGCTGACGCTCAACGCCGGCGCCGCAGCCACCAGCGGCCCACGCCGACGGCGAGCAATGCCAGCGGCAGGATGACCACGAACAGATACCAGATCGCCCGGCCCTGCCAGGGCGCGAGCTGCAGCGAGCTGTCGGGTGCCGGCGGTACCCGCACCGCGATCTGCTCGTCGCGGTTGGCCAGCCACTGGAAGATCGACAGGCCCAGGTCGAGGTTGCCGGCGGTGTTGATGTAGCCGTTGGCCAGGAAATCGCTGTCGGCCATGACCACGGCGCGCTGTTGCGACGGCTTGCCGGTGTCCGTGCCGTTTGCCTCGTCGCCGGCGGGCCGTTCGCGGGTGGCGGCCATGCCGATGGTCACGGGACCGACCGCGTCCTCGCTGTCCTCGTCGTAGGTGACCTGCTCGGCATCCAGGGTGCCGGTCTCCAGCCACGAGCGCGAGGGGGTGCGCACCAGCGGCTTGGCCTGCCAGCCGCCGCCGGCGCTGTCGCCGTTCTCCGCCGCGGCCAGGCCGCCGGCGAAGGGGAACAGCGAGAGGCTGTCCAGGCGTTTCGTGATGGGGTGCTCGGGGTAGCCGATCACCAGGGCGATCGCCGGGTGCTTGAGGCCCAGCTCGCGGTAGTCCGGGTAGATCACGGTGCCGTCGCGCCAGCGCAGGCCCAGATCCCCGGCCAGCGGCGACAGGCCGTAGCGCTTGCCGGGATCGTCGGCCCACAGCAGGTTGCCGCCGCCGGCGACGTATTCGCGCACCATCTCGACCTCGCCCGGCAGCAGGCCGCGCTGCGGGCTGGCGATCACCAGCACCGCCGTGTTGTCGGGAATGCGCGGCGTTTCCGCGAGGTTGAGGGTACGGGTCTTGAGTCCCTGGCTGTCCAGCTCCTTGGCCAGGGCGCTGTAGCCGCCCTGTTCCTCGTCGGCCGGTGTGCGCTCGCCGTGGCCGGTGAGGAACACCACCCACTGCTCGCCCGCGGCCGAGAGCTGCTGCAGGGCGTTGGTGACGGTCTGCTCGCTCAGGTCGTCGAGGGTACGGGAACGGCCCTCGTAGCTCACCCGGACTTCGCCCGCGCGGCGCACGCCCAGTTCCCGCATCTTCTGCGGATTGGCGGTCGGATCGACGAAGGTCAGGGCGACGTTGTCGCGGTAGCGCCGGTAGCGGTCGATGCGGGTGCGAATGCCCTCGCGTTCGGGCCCGGGGTACTCGAACGCCGTGAACTCGATCGGCTCCGGCATGGCGTCGAGCACCCGCTTCGAGGCGTCGGTCAGCGAGTTGCGGTTGGCATGGGTCCAGTCGGCATCCCAACTGTAGCGGTTGCTGACGAAGACCAGCAGGGCCGCGATCGCGACGATCAGGACGACGGTGAGCGCACGTTGGTATTTCATTGACGCTCCATATCCAGGCGCTGGACGGTCAGGGCCAGGAACAGCCCGCAGAAGATCACGTAGTAGAGGACGTCGGCGGTGTCGAAGATGCCGTAGAGCAGGTCGTCATAGTGGCCGATGAGCGACAGTTGCCGCGCGGCCTCGGCCAGCGGGAGCTGGTAGCCGAACACCGCGGGTTGCCACTCGAAGAACGACACCGCGTGCAACAACCACACGCCGAGCAGTACGCCGAAGCTGCCGATCGCCGCCAGCGTGGGCTCGCGCGTCAGCGAGGACACGAAGATGCCGGTGGCCGCGAACGCCGCCATCATCAACCACAGGCCGAGGGTGGCCGAGGCCAGCATGCCCACGTCCAGCGGCGTGCCCATCAGCAGCGAGTAGGGCATGAGCGCGATCAGGGCCAGCATCACGGTGAGAAAGCCCAGCACGCCCAGGAACTTGCCGATCACCATGGCGGTGACCGACACCGGTGCCGCGGTGAGCAGGTCGAGGCTGCCGTTCTTGCGCTCCTCGGCGAAGCTGCGCATGGTCAGCAGCGGGATCACCAGCAGCAGGACGATGGTGGCGAAGCGGTAGAGCCCGGCGCCTACCACCTCGGAGACACCGGCGTACTCGTTGATCCGCTGCGGGTTCATCATCAGGTCGGCCAGCGACATCGCGAACAGCAGCCCCAGCAGGAGCTGCACGACCGCGAGGACGGTCCAGGCCAGCGGCGACACGAACAGTCGCCGCAGCTCGTGGCCGGCGATATGGATACTTCTCATGCGGCCTCCTCTCGGATCGGCTCGGGCTCGCGGCTGGTCAGCTCGGCGAAGATGCCCTCCAGGGTCCGGCGTGCCGCCGACAACTCATAGAGCCGCCAGCCACGCTCGGCGGCGGTGGCGGCCACCCGCTCGCGGATATCGACGCCGGACCGGCATTCGAGTCGCCAGCGACCGTTTCCGAGATCTTGGACCGCGGCGACGCCGTCGATGGCGGCCAGATCGTCGCGGGTGACGTCGGCATGCAGGCCGACGTCAACCAGTTCCGGCAGGCGGTCGCCCTCGATCTCGGCCATCGGCCGGTTGAACACGACCCGGCCGCCGTGAATGATCATCACCCGGCTGCAGGTCGCCTGGATCTCCGGGAGGATGTGGCTGGAGAGCAGTACGCTGTGGTGCTCGCCCAGGCGCGCGATCAGGCCCCGGATCTCGCGGATCTGGTTGGGGTCCAGGCCCACCGTGGGCTCGTCCAGGATCACCACGTCCGGCCGGTGAAGGATCGCCTGGGCGATGCCCACCCGCTGCTGGTAGCCCTTGGATAGGTTGCCGATCACGCGGCGGCCGGTGTCCGCGAGGCCGCAGTCGTCCTTGGCCGATGCCACGGCGTCCCGGCGGCGGGCGCGTGGCACGCCGTGCAGGCGGGCGCAGAAGCCCAGGTACTCGTCCACCGTCAGTTCGGGATACAGCGGCGGGCGCTCCGGGAGATAGCCGAGGCGGCCCTTGGCGCGGGCCGGGGCCTCGGCCATGTCGTGGCCGCAGATGCGCACGCTGCCCGAAGTCGGCGCCAGGCTGCCCGACAGCATCCGCAGCGTGGTGGTCTTGCCGGCCCCGTTGGGTCCGAGCAGGCCCAGGATCTCGCCCTGGCGCAGCGTGAGGTCCACGCCGGCCACCGCTGTCTTGACGCCGTAGCGGCGGTGCAGTCCCCGCGCGGAGACCAGTGGTTCGTCACTCATTCGACAACCTCCCCGTTGTCCGGTCGCGGCCTTGTTCGTTCTCGTGCAGCATACGGGACGGCGCCCGCCGGGGTGGCCGCCCCTTTCGTTTAAACTGTTTGCCCGACATGACTACCGCCGACGACAGAAGTTCCGGAGACCGCGCGTATCTGCTGGGTGTCGACACCGGCGGCACCTTCACGGACTTCGTGCTGTTCGACAGCGAGCGTCTGCGGGTCGCCAAGCGCCCCTCCACGCCGGATGCCCCCGAGCGCGCGGTGCTGGACGGCGCCGCCGGCCTCGCGCCGGCCGACGGACCGGCGCCGCGCCTGGTGCACGGCTCCACCGTGGCCACCAACGCCCTGCTCGAGGGCAAGACCGCCCGCACCGCCTATATCGCCAACGAGGGCCTGGCCGACGTGCTCACGATCGGGCGGCAGAACCGCTCGGAATTGTACAAACTGGAACCGGCTTGCCAAGCGCCGCCGGTGCCTTTCGATCTGTGTCTCGAAGTCGCCCAGCGCAGCGCGCCGGACGGTGCCGATGTGACGCCGCTGGACGCCGCCGCCCTGGAAGAGCTGGTCGCCCGGGTGCGCAAGCTGGACCCGGAGGCGGTCGCCGTCAACCTGCTGTACTCATTCGTGGACGACAGTGCCGAGCGTCGCATCGAGCGTGCCCTCATCGACGCCCTGGGCGCGGATGTCACCGTCTGCCGGTCGAGCCGGGTGCTGCCCGAATACCGGGAGTACGAACGCGGCATCGCCACCTGGATCAACGCCGCCCTCGGCCCCCGGGTCGGGCGCTACCTCGGCCGGCTCAAGGCCGGCGTGGGGCCGCTCGCGGTGATGCACGGGGCGGCCGGCACGGTGGACGTGGACCAGGCCGCGGACCACGCCGTGAATCTCCTGCTGTCCGGGCCGGCGGCGGGACTGCTCGGGGCCCGCTTCGCGGGACGGCTGGCCGGCGAGGAACGGCTGCTGACCTTCGACATGGGCGGCACCAGCACCGACGTCGCCCTGATCGACGGCGGGATCCGGCTCACCAGCGAGGGGACGATTGCGGGCTACCCCGTGGCCGTGCCCATGGTGGACATGCACACCATCGGCGCCGGCGGCGGCTCGCTGGCCCGGGTCGATGCCGGCGCCATGCTGCGCGTGGGCCCCGAATCCGCCGGCGCCGATCCCGGCCCCGCCTGCTACGGCGGCGGCGGGGAACGGCCCACGGTCACCGACGCCAACGTGGTGCTCGGCCGCCTGCCCGCCAGCACCCGTCTGGGCGGGGACATGGCGTTGGACGTGGCCGCCGCGCGCAAGGCGATGGGCGGACTGACCGACACCCTGGGCGTGGATGTCGCCGAGGCCGCCGAGGGGGTGATCCGGGTCGCCAACGAGGCCATGGCCCAGGCCCTGCGCGTGATCTCGGTGCAACGCGGCGAGGATCCGCGCGACTACGTGCTGCTGTGCTTCGGCGGGGCCG
Organism: Salinisphaera sp. PC39; assembly: GCF_040361335.1. NCBI lineage: Bacteria > Pseudomonadati > Pseudomonadota > Gammaproteobacteria > Salinisphaerales > Salinisphaeraceae > Salinisphaera > Salinisphaera sp. PC39. Next base: position 275,620 of record NZ_APNM01000002.1, read on the forward strand.
GCGGCATGCATGTCTGTGCGCTCGCGGAGGCGCTGGGCATGCGTCGGGCCCTGGTGCCGGTCTACGCGGGCGTTCTCTCCGCGCTGGGCATGCTCGCCGCGCGCCGCTCGCGCGAGCTGTCGCACAGTGTCCTGAAGCCGCTGGCCGCGATCGACGCGGCCGCGATCGACCGGCGCCTGGCGGACATGCGCGAGCGCGGCCGGCGGGAACTCGCGGCGGAGGGCGTCCCCTCGGCGGACATGGAGGCCCGCATCAGCGCGGACCTGCGTTACGCCGGGCAGAGCTTCACCCTGAGCCTGCCCTGGCGCGGCCCGGAGGAGACCGGCGACGCATTTCATGCCGCCCACGAGGCGCGCTACGGCCACCGCCTGGATCTGGACGTGGAACTGGTGAACCTGCGCCTGTCCCTGCAGGGGCCGGAGCCGTCGCTGCCGATTCCGCAATTGGCGCGGGGGGACGGGGTGCCGGACCCGGTCGAGCGGGTGCATGTGCACGACGTGGACGGGGATGTCCCGGTCTACGCGCGCGAGGACCTGTTGGCCGGCCAGCGCTTCGCCGGCCCGGCGATCGTGCGCGAGCGGGTGTCGACGACCTGGGTGGCCCCCGGCTGGGGGTGCGCGGTCGACGACTACGGGAATCTGCGGTTACAGGGGTAACCAGATTGCAGATTACAGGTTACATATCAGAAAGAAGACGGGTGCCTGCGGCGCCTGTCTTGCTTGCAACCTGTCTCCTGTAACCTGAATCCTATGAAGAAGGCCCGCGTCGAGCGGGCCTGCTTCATTATTTGATCTTGCCTTCCTTGAAGATCACGTGCTTGCGCACGACCGGATCGTACTTCTTCATCTCGAGCTTGTCCGGCGTGTTCCGCTTGTTCTTGTAGGTCGTGTAGTAGAAGCCGGTGTCGGCGGTGGAAACGAGCTTGACCTTCTCTCTCATCAGACCTTCTCCCCGCGCGAACGAAGCTCGGACAGCACCGTGTCGATGCCCTTGCGATCGATGATGCGCATGCCCTTGGAGGACACCCGCAGGCGAACGTAGCGCTTCTCGGACTCGACCCAGAAGCGATGCCAATGCAGGTTCGGCTCGAACCGGCGCTTGGTCTTGTTGTTCGCGTGCGACACGTTGTAACCGGTGACCGGACGCTTGCCGGTGACCTGACAGACTCGGGACATGGCCAAAATCCTTGGGTGACGACCTCGAATCGGGGCCGGCGAGCGCGCCGAGCCCCTGCAAAGAGCCGCGTTTTATACCAGTTCGCGCGGCTCGGCGCAAACGGCGGGCGCGAAAAAAGGCCCCGCCGGGGCGGGGCCTCAAGTCGCCCTCGACGGCGGTTTACATCCAGTAGAAACGCGCGCCGAGGCGGATCTCGTTCTCGAGGTCGATATCGGCGTTGACGCCGCCGCCGTCAGCTTCGAGGTTATGCGTGCGCCACTCGGCGTTCAGCGCGACCTGATCGGTGACGTTGAAGATGCCGCGGATGCCGTAGCGCCAGCCGTCGAGGTCGAGACTGGTGCCATCGATCTCGCCGTAATCGACATAGGCCACGGAGGGATTGATCTCGACGCCGGCGGTCGGCACCCAGCGGAAGCCGCCGGTCAGGCCGAAGCCCTCGGCGTCGGAGTCGAACTCCTCGTAACTGAGCATGCCGTAGACATCGGCCGCGCCGTTGGCGGGATTCAGCGCCGCCCGCAGACCCACGCCCAGGGTGGTCAGGTCGGCGTCGCCGGCATCGTCGAAGGACAGGTCGTTGTACTCGCCGAGCAGGAACAGGTTGTCGGTAACGGCGCCGGAGGCCTCGATACTCCAGCCGTCGTAGTCATCGGAACCGTTGCCGAGCCCCGGCACATTGGTATCGAGGTCGATCTCGCCGTCCGCGATCCAGTCGGCCTGGACGTAGTTGTAGCTGATGTCGGCATTGGCGGTCAGGGGCCAGGCCAGGGCCGCGCCCATGACCAGTGCAATACGTTTCATAGTCGTCTCTCCCATTGCAGAGTTGCTTTCGCGTCGTAGGAACGCCCCACAACAGTGCTTATAATGGACTGGTTATATTACTTTTTTTCGAATCATGCAATCACTTTCGATTGCCGTTGCGCCGGATCGGTGCAGCATTACAGGAGACCGCGTTCGGCGAAGGAGGTGCTGGCGCCGTCGCCGATCACCAGGTGATCGAGCACCCGGATGTCGACCAGGGCCAGGGCCTCGCGCAGGCGCCGCGTGAGCTCGCGGTCGGCGCGCGACGGCTCGGGGATGCCGGAAGGGTGGTTGTGGGCCAGGATCACGGCCGCGGCGTTGTGCGACAGCGCCGCCTTGACCACCTCCCGAGGATAGACCGCGGCCCCGTCGATGGTGCCGCGGAACAGTTCCTCGCAGGCGATCACGCGGTGGCGGTTGTCCAGGAACACCACCGCGAACACCTCGTAGGCGCGGTCGGCCAGGCGCTGCCGCAGATAGGCCCGCGTGGCCTCGGGGTCGGTGAGGGCGTCGCCGCGCCGCAGGCGCTCGGCCAGATGACGGCGGGCCATCTCCAGCACCGCCTGGAGCTGCGCGTATTTGGCGGCGCCGAGACCGCGCGTGCCGCAGAAGCGGTGCCGGTCGGCCTCCAGCAGCGGGCGCAGGCCACCGTACTCGCTCAGCAGCGACCGAGCGAGGTCGACGACATTGGTGCCGGTCACGCCGGTACGAAGGAAAATCGCCAGTAGCTCGGCGTCCGACAGCGCGGCGGCACCGCGCTCCAGCAACTTCTCGCGCGGCCGTTCCCCGGCCGGCCAGTTGGTGATGCTCATGGTTCTCCGCTTCCCTGCGGGTTGTGGGCACTAGATTGCTTGGAGCGGGCGTTTGGATCAACCGGTTTCGTGTTTCGTGTTTCGAGTTCGGCGGCTCGATCTTTGGGGGCGCTGTGCGGTTGGCGCGGTGCCGGGTCAAAGCGTTTGTTTTTATCCGCAGATGGACGCCGATTAACGCAGATTGGTGGGGGGTTGTTCTTTAATCTGCGTACATCTGCGTCATCTGTGGATTGTTTCTTCCAGAGGCACCCGCCCAGGTCCGTTTCCGGCTCGGCGTTTCCGTTGTCGAGGTGCTGCGCGATCGGCGCCGTGCGGCTCGGAGTCCGGTTTGATCCACGCATTACGCAGATGACACAGATTGATGTCTGTGTCATCCGTGAAATCCGTGGATTGTTTGACCCGGCACGCCGCGCCGGGCGCCGATCCGGTAGAATCCAACCCCATGAGCGCATTGCAAAACCGCCGTATCCTACTGGGCGTGACCGGGGGCATCGCCGCCTACAAGGCCGCCGACCTGACGCGCCGCCTCGTGGAGGCGGGCGCCGAGGTCCAGGTCGTGATGACCGACGGCGCGCAGCGGTTCATCACACCGCTGACGCTGCAGGCGGTCTCCGGGCGCGCCGTGCGGACCTCGCTCTGGGACGAGTCCGCGGAGCTGGGCATGGGCCACATCGAGCTCGCGCGCTGGGCCGATCTGGTGTTGGTCGCGCCGGCGACCGCGGACCTGATCGCGCGATTGGCCCAGGGGCGGGCGGACGATCTGCTGACCACGTTGTGCCTGGCCACGGAGGCGCCCCTGATGGTGGCGCCGGCAATGAACCGCGTGATGTGGGCGCATCCGGCCACGCGGGCCAACTGCGACACCCTGCGCGAGCGCGGCGTGACGATCGCCGGGCCGGGCGAGGGCGAGCTCGCCGAGCGCGAGAGCGGTCCCGGCCGCATGCTGGAGCCCCTGGATATCCGCGAGCGGGTGATCGCGCATTTCGCCGGCGGGGCGCTGTCCGGCCGGCGGGTGCTGGTCACGGCGGGGCCCACGCGGGAGCCGCTGGACCCGGTGCGCTATCTGAGCAACCGCTCCTCGGGCCGCATGGGCTTCGCGGTGGCCGCGGCCGCGGCCGCGGCGGGCGCCGAGGTGACCCTGGTCACCGGCCCGGTCGCGCTGGCCACGCCCCCGGGCGTCGCGCGCGTGGATGTGGAGACCGCGCAGCAGATGTTCGACGCCGTCGCCGAGCGGGCCGCGGATGCGGATATCCTGATCGCGGCGGCGGCGGTGGCGGATTACCGGCCGGAGACGGCGGCCGCGGGCAAGATCAAGAAAACGGATGCCGCGATGACGCTGGATCTGGCCCGTACCCGCGACATCCTGGCGGAGACCGCGGCCGCGCATCCGGATCTGTTCGCGGTGGGTTTCGCCGCCGAGACCGACGACATGGAGACCTACGCCCGCGGCAAGCTGCGTGACAAGGGCCTGGACATGGTCGTGGGTAACGAGGTCGGGCCGGACAAGGCCTTCGACCGCGAGGACAACACGCTGTACGTGTGCTGGCCGGGGGGCGAGGCCCGTTTCGCCACGGCCTCCAAGACGGCGCTGGCGCGGGATCTGGTGACGCTCGTCGCCGAGAGATTGGAAGACTCGACACAGACCTAGGAAACGACGATGCACAAGCTCCAGGTGCGGATACTCGACCCCCGGCTCGGGACCGAATACCCGCTGCCCGATTACGCCACCGCCGGCTCCGCCGGCATCGACCTGCGCGCCTGCCTGGACGCGCCGTTGACACTGCAACCGGGCGATTGCGAGCTGTTGCCCAGCGGCATGGCGATCCACATCGGCGATCCCGGCCTGGCGGCGGTGATCCTGCCCCGCTCGGGGCTGGGCCACAAGCACGGTATCGTGCTCGGCAACCTGGTGGGGCTGATCGATTCCGACTACCAGGGCCAGGTCATGGTCTCCTGCTGGAACCGGGGCGGTACCGAGTTCACCATCGAGCCCGGCGAGCGCATCGCCCAGATGGTGCTGGTGCCCGTGGTCCGGGCCGCGCTGGAGGTCGTGGACGAGTTCCAGGCCAGCGAGCGCGGCGAGGGCGGCTTCGGCTCCTCCGGCAGGCATTGATTGTGAATGAACCACAGAGGCACAGAGCACACAGAGTGCTTTGAATAGCAGAATACCGTAGAGATTTTTGTCGCCGAGAAATGCTCGCGCTCGCGAGTCTCAATATCTTTTACAGGCGATTCATTACTCTGTGCCCTCTGTGTCTCTGTGGTTAATCTTTGGGAAAAACCATGTCGCTGACTTCGGAACAGGCCATGAACATCGCCCGGGTACTGGGCGAGGCGTTGCCGTACATCCGGCGCTTCGCCGGCAAGACCGTGGTGGTGAAGTACGGCGGCAACGCCATGACCGAGCCCACGCTCAAGAGTGGCTTCGCGCGCGACATCGCCCTGATGAAGCTGGTGGGTATCAACCCCGTCGTGGTGCACGGCGGCGGGCCGCAGATCGGCGAGCTACTGGGACGGCTGGGCAAGGAGAGCCGTTTCGTCGGCGGCATGCGGGTGACCGACGCCGAGACCATGGACGTCGTGGAGATGGTCCTGGGCGGCTTGGTGAACAAGGAGATCGTCAACCTGATCAACCAGCACGGCGGCCGGGCCGTGGGCCTGTCCGGCAAGGACGGCGGCCTGATCCGGGCGCGCAAGCTGCCCGCCGGCAGCGGCGATGCCGGCGAGGAGGTCGATCTCGGCTTTGCCGGCGAGGTGGCGTCGATCGACCCCGACCTGGTCCGGCGGCTGGACGAGGACGACTTCATCCCCGTGATCGCGCCGATCGGCGTCGGCGACGACGGCCGCTCTTACAACATCAACGCCGACCTGGTGGCCGGCAAGATGGCCTCGGTGCTCGGCGCCGAGAAACTGATGCTGCTGACCAACACCCCCGGCGTGCTGGACAAGGCGGGCAAGCTGCTCACCGGCCTCAAGCCGGCCCAGGTCCAGTCCCTGATCGATGACGGCACCATCTCCGGCGGCATGCTACCCAAGATCCGCTGCGCCCTGGACGCCGTGGCCTCCGGCGTGCGCGCCGCCCATATCGTCGACGGCCGCGTGGAGCATGCGGTGATGCTGGAACTGTTCACCGACGCCGGCGTGGGGACCCTGATCCGCGCGGCTTAGAATCCACGGATTACACAGATTGCGCAGATTGATGTTGCCTTAAAAAATCTGTGTGGATCGGCGTAATCCGCGGATAAAAAATGCCTTGATTCGCCTTGGCGCCAACCGCGCTGCGCCCCGGCGACCGACTCTCCGAGCCAAAAACAGGTCCTGGCGGGTGGTTCCTGGAAGAAATAATCCGCAGATGACGCGGATGTACGCAGATTAAAGAACAAGCCCCACCAATCTGCGTTAATCGGCGTTTATCTGCGGATAAGACAAATGCCTTGACTCGGCACGGCGCCAACCGCGTAGCGCCCCCCAAAGGTCGAGCCGCCGAAAACGAAACTGGAAACTACCCGGCTGCCACCCCGAACCTTTCCCGATACGCCTCGATCCGCGCCAGGTCCGCCTGCTCGGTCCCGCGCTCCCGCAGATACGCCAGTAGGTCGTCCAGCGTCGCCACGGCCACGGTGGGGATGCCGTATTCGGCCGCCAGCGTCTGGATCGCGGAGCGGTCGCCGTCGGCGCGCTCCTGGCGGTCCAGGGCCACCAGCAGGGCGGCGACCTCGGCGCCGGCGGCCTCGATTAGGCCGACGGCCTCGCGCACGGCGGTGCCGGCGGTGATCACGTCGTCCACGATCACCACTCGGCCGGACAGCGGCGCGCCCACCAGCACGCCGCCCTCGCCGTGGTCCTTCGCCTCCTTGCGGTTGTAGGCGAAGGGCACGTCGCGGCCGCGGCCGGCGAGGGCGCAGGCCACGGCGGTGGCCAGGGGGATTCCCTTGTAGGCCGGCCCGAACAGGGCGTCGTAGTCGATGCCGGCGGCTTCCAGCGCCGCCGCATAGCTGTCCGCCAGCCGCGCCATGGCCGCCCCGGAGGCGATGGCGCCCAGGTTGAAGAAATAAGGGCTGACCCGACCGGACTTGAGCGTGAACTCGCCCAGCTTGAGGGCACCGTGCTCGAAGGCCAGGTCCAGGAAATCGCGCTTGCTGTCGTGCATGTTGTTCGGGCCTGTGGGGGGCTTCGTTCGGCTCGGGATTTAACCACAGAGGCGCACGGAGGCGCACAGAGAAAAGCATGTTGGTCTGGCGTAGGCGTCGGAGGGCGATCCGGTCTCCAGCGCGCATTTTCTTCCGTTGCAGGGATAGCTAGCGTGCCTTCCCCTTTCGCGCCGCGTTGTTAAGCGCACTCGGAAACCTGGCTTCCCTCTGCGCGCCTCCGTGCGCCTCTGTGGTTTATTAAGCAGGTCGGCCGCATGGCTGCCGTATCGATTCTGTCTCCCAGGGTGGCTGTCGGTATGATACCCGCCGGTCCGGAAACGCTTCGTAGTTCATGCGCATCATCTCGTTCAACGCCAACGGCATCCGCGCCGCCGCGCGCAAGGGTTTCTTCGAATGGCTCGCCCGCCAGGACGCGGACGTGGTCTGCATCCAGGAGCTGAAGGCGCAGCAGCACCAGCTCGAGGGCGACGACACCTTCTTCCCGGAGGGCTACCACTGCTTCTACGAGGAAGCCACCAACCGCAAGGGCTACTCCGGCGTGGCCCTGTACGCGCGGCGCGAGCCCGACGAGCTGATCCGCGGTATGGGGCACGAGGAATTCGACGCCGAGGGCCGCTACATCGAGGCCCGTTTCGGCAATCTCGCGGTGGCGAGCCTGTATGCGCCCTCCGGCTCCTCCGGCGATCACCGGCAGGCCTCCAAGGACCGCTACCTGGCGTACTTCCTGCCCTACCTGGAGCGGCGCAAGGCCGCCGGCGACGATTTCGTGCTCTGCGGCGACCTCAACATCGCCCACAAGGAGATCGATCTCAAGAACTGGCGGTCCAACCGCAAGAACTCGGGTTTCCTGCCCTACGAGCGCGAATGGATGGATCGGCTGTTCGACGAGGTCGGCTACGTGGACGCCTTCCGCGCGGTCAATCCCAACCCCGACGAATACACCTGGTGGTCCAACCGCGGCCGGGCCTGGGAGAAGAACGTGGGCTGGCGCATCGACTATCACATCGTCACGCCGGGCCTGGCGGACCGGATCGAGGCCGCATACGTCTACCGCGAGGAACGCCTGTCCGACCACGCGCCCCTGACCCTGGACTATGACTACGATTTCTAGCTTGGCCTCGAACGAACCATCCCCGTCGCCCCGGCAGGGGGAGGCAGGCCCCACAGACGCCTTCCCTCTCCCCCGAGACGGGGGAGAGGGTCAGGGTGAGGGGGCGGTACGTCACGGGGCCTGCGCATGACGGCGACCGGAGAACACGGCTGGCGCGAAGCCCTGGTCGTCTACGGCCGCGGTCGGGTCCTGGGCATGGGCTTCCTCGGCTTTTCCGCGGGGCTGCCCTTCCTGCTGGTGTTCTCGACCCTGTCCGCCTGGTTGACCGAGGTCGATGTCTCGCGCGCCACCATCGGGTTCTTCTCCTGGGTGGGCATCACTTACTCGATCAAGTTCTTCTGGGCGCCGGTGATCGACCGGCTGCCGCTGCCGCTGCTGACCCGGATCTTCGGCCGACGGCGATCCTGGATCCTGCTGGCCCAGGTGGGTCTTGCCGCAGGCCTCACCGGCATGGCCCTGACCGATCCCCGTACCGAGCTGGCGACGCTGGCCGGATTCGCGCTGCTGGTGGCGTTCTCGTCCGCGACCCAGGATGTCTCCATCGATGCCTGGCGCATCGAGGCGGTGCCGGAGGAGTGGCAGGGTGCCATGGCGGCGACCTACCAGGCCGGCTACCGCGCCGCGTTGCTCGCCGCCGGCGCGGGGGCGTTCTACATCGCCGCGGCCACTGATTGGCCGCAGACCTACCTGGTGATGGCGATGCTGGTCGCGGTGGGCATGGTCACCGTGCTGCTGGTGGGCGAACCCGACGTCGAGCCGTCCGCGAGCGCGGCCGCCCGCGAGCAGCGCGTGATCGATTTCCTGGAGCGCTCGGACAATCTGCCGGGCTGGCTGCGCGACGCCGGTGCCTGGTTCATCGGCGCGGTGGTGTGCCCGTTCGTCGACTTCTTCGCCCGCTACGGGCGGCTGGCGGTCGCCGTGCTGGTCTTCGTGGCCATCTTCCGGATCACCGACATCACCATGGGCGTGATGGCCAATCCCTTCTACCTGGATATCGGCTACACCAAGTCCGAGATCGCCAGCGTCGCCAAGATATTCGGCATCGGCATGACCATCCTGGGCGCCGCCGGCGGCGGCGCGCTGGTGATGCGCTTCGGCATCATGCGGCCGCTGCTGGGCGGGGCGATCCTGGCCGCCGCGACCAATCTGGCGTTCGCCTGGCTGGCCACCCGCAGCGATCCCGGACTGGCGGGCCTGGCGGTCACGATCTCCGCGGACAACCTCGCCGGCGGCATGGCCGGCTCGGCCTTCATCGCCTACCTGTCGAGCCTCACCAACACCCGTTACACCGCCACCCAGTACGCCCTGTTCTCGTCGCTGATGACGCTGCCGGGCAAGTTCGTGGGCGGCTTCTCGGGTGTGGTGGTGGAGGCCTTCGGCTACGCCCAGTTCTTCATCTACACCGCGATCGCCGGCATTCCGGCGATCCTGCTGGCCTGGTACCTGATGCGGCAGGCCGGCGCGGATGCATCCCCCGACAACGGAACCTGAGGAGACGGTCATGCGTGCAATCGGACGGCATCGGCTCGCGCTCGCCCTGGCGGCGGCGCTCGCGGCGCCCGCGGCGACGGCGGCGGATCAGCGGATCACGGTCTTCAACCAAGGGGCGGCCCTGATCACCGAGCACCGTGAATTGCGTTTGGAGGCGGGCGACCAGACCGTGCCCTGGCCGGGGCTGCCGCGGGCGCTGCTGGCCGAGACCCTGATGCTGGACGGCGACGGCGTGCGCCTGACCGGCTACCGCGATTCGCGCGACCTGCTGGAGCCCGGCGCGCTGCTGCGGCGCCTGGTCGGCGGGACCGTCACGCTGCGGCGCGACGACGGGCAGGGCGGCGACGTCGAACGCCGGGCGCTCCTGCTGAACGCGGACGGCACGCCGCTGGTGCGCCTCGACGGCCGCGTGGAGATACTGGACGCGGGATCGCCCTGGCGCATCGCCGCCGAGTGGCCCGAGACTCTGCCGCAGTCGCCGTCGGTGACGCTGGACCTGCGGGCCGAACGCGGCGGCAGCCGCGACCTGGCGCTGACCTATCAGACCGGCGGGTTCGGCTGGAACGCCGCCTACGTCGCCCGCTACGACGACGAGGCGCGACGCCTGGAACTGCGCGCCGATGCCGTGATCCGGAACGACAGCGGCGGCGACTGGCGCGACGCCGAGGTGATCCTGGTGGCCGGGGACATCGAGCGCGCGGGCGGCAAGCATTACGCCCCGGCGATGATGCGCGCGGAAGTGGCGGCCGACAGCGCCGGCGGCATGACCGCCGAGAGCGCCTTCGAGTACTACCGCTACCGACTGCCCGAGCCGGCCACCCTGCGCAGCGGCGAGACCCGCAGCTTGGCTCTGCTGGCGCCGGCCGCGGTCGAGGTCGCGCGGGAGTATCGCATCGAGGGCGGCTGGCGCCGGGTCGGCGACGCCATGCGTGCCAACGCCGCGATCCGCCTGGGCTTCGAGAACGACCTGGACAAGCCCATGCCGGCCGGCACCGTGCGCGTCTACGACGCCGGCGAAGTGCCGCAGCTACTGGGCGAGGACCGTATCGGTCACACGCCCGAGGGCGGGCCGGTATCCCTGACCCTGGGCCGGGCCTTCGATATCACCGCCGAGCGCACGGTCACCGACGAGGTCCGCGACGGCGGCGCCCGCGAGTCCGAACGCCGGGTGACCGTCTCCAACGCCAAGGACGAGGCGGTCAAGGTCCGCATCGTCGAATCCCTGCCCGGCGACTGGGAGATCGTTTCCCAGAACCTGCCCCACGAAAAGCTGGATGCCAACCGCGCCGCCTGGATGGTGGGCGTGCCGGCCGGCGGCAAGGCGCGGCTGAGTTATCGCGTGCGCTGGCGTTGAATCAAGAAAGAGTTAATTAACCACAGAGGCACAGAGGCACAGAGCAAAAAGCCGAACAGCAAATGACAGTCATAGACGGTAAGAGCCAAGAAGACAAGGTTTCACCAGCCTTTTTCAGTCTTGCGCTTCATTTTCTTCTCTCTGTGACTCTGTGCCTCTGTGGTTAATCTTTTCCAAGTAAAGTTTCTACCGTGAACCAGTGGTCCTGCCGGATGCGCGGCCATTCCAGCCGCAGCCAGGGGGTGAAGTCCTCGGGTCGCTCGGCCAGGGCGGCATCCAGCGCCGCGGGTTCGATCCAGTCGGTGTCGGCGATCTCGTTGACGTTGTAGGCGACCGGGTCGTCGCTGACCGCGGCATAGATGCTGCACAGCTCGTGCTCGGCGCCCAGGTCGCGGTAGCGGGCGTGGTAGCGGAACCGGAACAGGAAGTGCAGGGCCGGCGCGATGCCCAGTTCCTCGTGCACCCGGCGGTCGGCGGCGGCCGGATCCTCCTCGCCGCGCCGGGGATGGCTGCAGCAACTGTTCGACCAATAGCCCGGCCACAGGCGCTTGCCCTCGGCGCGCCGCTGCAGCAGCAGCCGTCCGGCGGTATCGAACACGAAGATGGAGAACGCCCGGTGCAGCAGTCCTTCGCCGTCGTGGCAGATGTTCTTGGCTTCGTACCCCAGGATGTTGTCGTCGGGATCGACCAGGATCAGGGGCTCGTCGTCGAAGGAGACGACGGTGTCGTTTGTTTCTGCATGCCGGTCCATTGATTTCAACCGCGGAGTCGCAGAGCCGCGAAGCGAAGGAGGACTAACCACAGAGGCACAGAGGCACGGAGGGCTCTCAAGGTTGAAATCTCTTTTCTCTGTGTTCTCCGTGACTCTGTGGTTCGTGCTTCATCGGATTATCGAATTTCGGTGATGAACGTGTCATAGCCGGCGGCACGCATCGCCAGGGCGATGTCCTGGGTCTTGTCCTCCTCGGCGACCGCGATCATCGCGCCGCCGCCGCCACCGCCGGTGAGCTTGGCGCCCAGGGCGCCCTTCTCGCGGGCGATCTGGACCAGTTCCTCGATCTCCCAGCAGGACACGCCCAGGGCGTTGAGCAGGCCGTGGTCGATGTTCATCAGCTCGCCGAGCTCCCGGATGTCGCCGCGGGCCAGGGCCTCGGCGCCGGCCAGGGCGAGATCGTCGATCTGGGAGAAGATCGCCTCGTAGCGCTCGGGATTGGCCTGCCAGGCGGCGCGCACGCGGCCGACGGTCTCGGCGGTCAGGGTGCGGACCCCCGACAGCCCGATCACCACGGGGATCGGTTCGGGTGCGTGGATCTCCCGGATCAGCGGCTGCGGGCGCGCGGGCTCGCCTTTGCGGAACAGGATCGGGCGGCCGTAGGTGGCCAGGGTGTTGTCGATACCGCTGGGCGTGCCGTGCGCGATCTGCTCGCACTCGTAGGCGATGTCGTTGATGCGCTCGTTGTCCAGCGTCAGGTCGTAGGCCCGCGCGATCGCGCGGATCACGGCCACGGCGAGGGCGGCCGAGGCCCCCAGGCCCACGGCGCGCGGCACGTGCGGGAAGACCTCGACCTGCATGCTGCGGCCCTGCACGCCCAGGCGGCGGGTGATCAGGTCCAGGGACTTGTGCAGCGAGTTGTCGGCGTGGGTGGGCTCGTGCAGCGTCAGCTCCACGCCCCAGCGCGGGATCAGCAGCTCGGTCGGTCCGTCGTCCTGCGGCTTGACCTCCGCGCGGATCGACAGCGGGATGGGCGCGGCGATGGCATGACGGCCGTAGACCACCGAGTGCTCGCCCAGCAGGATGATCTTGGCGAAGCCGGCGCCGGCATCGTGCTCCTCGTGGCGGACCGTTTCCGCGGCCGTGCCGGTCGCGTCGCCGGTCTCGGTCTCCGCCTCGCCGAGTTCCTCGACGATCTCGCGCGCCTTCCAGACCTTGATGTCGCCGCTCTCGATGAGACGCTCGACCACCGCCTCGAAGCGGTGCTCGTCGACGCCGGCGGCGATCGCCACGCTGCGGGCGTGCAGGGTCATGTGGCCGCGCTGGATGCCCTCGGTGGACAGTGCCCGGATGGCGGCGAAGTTCTGTGCCAGGCCCACCGCGCACATCACCTGCGCCAGTTCCGGCGCGGATTCGATGCCCAGCAGCCGGTGGGCGATGATCACGGCCTGGTTGGATTCCACCTGGCCGCCGACCGTGCCCACCTTGAGCGGCATGTCCAGCTCGCCGACCAGGTCGCCGGCGTCGTTCTTGTACCACTTGGTCAGCGAGGTGTAGTGCCCGCTGCGGGCGGCGTAGGCATGGGCGGCGGCCTCGATCGCGCGCCAGTCGTTGCCGGTGGCGATGGCCACGGCGTCGATGCCGTTCATGATGCCCTTGTTGTGGGTCGCCGCGCGGTAGGGATCGGCGGCGGCGAACTCGGTCGCCAGGATCACGCCGTCGCGCACCTGCTCGCCGGAGAACTCGCCGCTGGCCAGCAGCTCGACCGGGATGGTCGCCCGCGCGCGCACCATCGAGCGGTCGGTCAGGTTGGACAGGATGCGCAGGAACACCTTGCCGTTGGTGATCTTCTCGATCAGCGGGGCCACGCCCTCGCACATGGTGTTCACGAGGTTGGCGCCCATGGCGTCGCGGGTATCCACGATCAGGTGCACCACCAGCATGTCGCCCTGGCCGCCGGAGGCGTTGTGGATCTTGACCTCCACGTCCTTGGCGCCGCCGCCGCGCGCCACCATCTTCGGATGCAGGCTGTTGGCGAGGTTGAGGATTTCCTCCTTGCGCTGGAGCACGGCCTGCTGGAGCTTGGCCGGATGGGCGACGTCCACCACCTGGATCTGGCCGATCAGCATCGGATCCTCGGCCACGCTATCGAAGCCGCCCGCGCTGCGCACCAGCTTGGCCGCCGAGGACACCGCCGCGATGATCGAGGGCTCCTCGACCACCATCGGCACCAGGTAATCCTTGCCGTTGACCTCGAAATTCAGGCCCAGCCCCATCGGCAGGGAGAAGGCGCCGATGACGTTCTCGACCAGCCGGTCCGCCTTGGCGGCGTCCAGCAGGTGCTTGCCGTCCATGAGCATGTGGTACTCGGCCTCGCTGATGACGCCGCGCTCGAACAGCACCTGCAGCCGATTGGCGACCGAGAACTTGTAGAACTCTGGGATCCGGGAACGACTCATGGGCAATCCATCCGTGGGCGCCGGGGGCGCCGGACTGGGGGAAACGTCGTGGTGACGGGGCGTATTTTACTCCAGACCGGCGCGCCGGGCACGGCCGGCCCTCAATCCGCCGGCCCGGCGCCCGCCGCGCCGAAACGCAGCGCCGGCACCGCGAAGCCCGCCGACCGGATCGCCGCGCACGCCCGTTCCAGTTTGCCGGGCGAATCCGCGAGCACCAGGCCGAGGTCGCCGCCGCCCGCGCCGGAGGGCTTGAATACCGCTCCGGCTTCCGCCGCCAGGGCGGCCAGGCGCGCGTGGGCGGGCAGCAGGATGGCCGCGCCCGCGGCGTCGCCCAGGGCGGCGAGGGCTTCCCGGTAGTCGTCGGCCGCGGTGACGAAGGCCGCCGCGTCGCCGGCGGCGAACGCATCGCGTCCGGCCTCGGCGAGCCGGCCTAGCCGGCCCATGTGCCGCTCGTAGCGGGCCGGCTCGGTCTCCCGCAGCCGCCGGACCGTCCCCACCAGGTCGCGGGTGTCGGCACCACCGCCCGTGACCACGGCCTCGGCGTGCAGGTCTCGCGGCCATGACAGGGGATACGGGTCGCGGCCGGCGGCGAAGTCCACCACACCGCCATGTATTGCCGCGGCCACGTCGGCGCCGCTGCCGCTGCCGCCCTGGGCCTCGCGGTGGGCCGCGATCGCCAGCGCGCAGAGTTCGTTGGGGCCGGCGCGCAGCCCGCCCGCCGCCGCGAGGGCGGTGGTCAGCGCGGCCGCCACCGCCGCCGAGGCGCCCAGCCCCAGCTTGCCCTCGGGGCCGAAGAAGGCCCGGGTGTCCACCGTCACCGCCCGCGGCGGCAACTCGCAGTGCGCGGCCAGCGTCCGCCGCACGGCGTCGAACACCGCCGATCGCGCCATGCCGGCGCCGTCCAGGTCCGGCAGCGTGGCCAGCGACCACTCGGCGGCCGGGGCCAGACGGACCCGCGCGCGCCGGTCCACCGCGGCCACCAGGGCGGGGGCGCCCTCGAGCACGGCGTATTCGCCCAGGAGGAAGAGTTTCCCGGGGGCGTCGAACGCGGCTTGGCCGCGCGCCGTTTTCCGTTTTCCGTTTTCCGTTTTCCGGTCGGACACGATCAGGCGGAGTCGAGGGTGTCCGGCTCGATGGTATGGGCGCCGCGACCGAGGCCGCTGGTGCGGGTGGCGGCGACGCCGGGGACGCTTGCCAGGGCGGCGGCGACGCGGTCGGCGTCCGCCGGATCGCAGATCGCCTTGACCTGGGGGCCGGCGTCCACGGTGGCGTAAACCGGCAGGCCGTCGGCGCGCAGGCCGCGGATGGTGTCCAGCAGGGCCAGGGTCGTCGGCCGCCAGTAGATCAGGCCGGGCCGGGCGGCGAGCATGGCGCCGTGCATGGCCAGGCAGTTGGATTCCGCCAGTTCGCCCACGGCGGTCAGGTCGCGGGCCGCTATCGCCTCGCGCATTGTCGGCAGGTCCGCGGCGACGGTATCCAGCCAGGCCCGGTAATAGGGTGAGGTGGCGGCGGTATGGCGCATGCCCTCGGTGGAGCCGATCTCCTTGGCGCCGGCGTCCACGATCGCGATCACCACCGCCAGCGGCCAGTCTTCCGGAGGCAGCAGCGGTACCGCATGCGGATCCTCGCCCTCGGCCCGCATCTCGGCGAAGCCGCCGAAGATCGAGCGTGCCGCCGAGCCCGAGCCGCGGCGGGCCAAGGCCGACAGCGCCGCGTCGTCGAAGGTCAGGCCCGCGGCCCGGGTGGCGGCCAGGGCCAGGGCGGCGAAGCCCGAGGCCGAGGAGGCGAGCCCGGCGCCGGTGGGGAAGTCGTTGCGGGAGACCACCTCGGCACGGGTATCGATGCCGGCGCGTTCGCGCACCAGGTCGAGGAAGGCGACGACCCGTGCGTCGTTCCCGCCGCCGGCCAGGCGGATGTCGTCCGCGGCCAGGCCCGGATCGAAGCGCACCCGCGTCTCGCTGGTCAGGGCGTCCAGGGTGATCGAGATCGAGCCGGCCGCCGGCCGGTTGCCGGGGCCGTCGCGTTTGCCCCAGTACTTCACCAGGGCGATGTTGGCGTGGGCGCGCGCCGCGCAGACGTGTTCCATGACGGCGCGATGTTACCGCGAGCGGGGCAGTAGCGTCTGTTACCATTGCCCGCCGTTGCGCGCCGTCCGGCGGACGGCGCGTCGTTTCCGGTTTCGAGTTTCCGGTCCGGCGGCGCTGCGCCGGGGGACGGCAGGGAAGCGATCTGGAAACCGGAAACCGCGAACTGGAACTCAAGGAAGACAGCCCATGCCCGGATTCAGCGGTTTCGCCCTGTACACGCCCCGTTATCGCGTCGACCTCTCGCACTGGTGCGAGTGGCGCGGCCAGCCGCGCGAGAAGGTGCATGCCGTGATCGGCGACGGCTTCCGGGTGTGCGGGCCGGACGAGGATGTCTACAGCATGGCGGCGACCGCCGCCCTGCGGCTGATCGAGGCCTACGACCTGGATCCGGCCCGCATCGGTTACCTGGCCCTGGGTACCGAATCCAGCGCCGACAACGCCGCCGGCGCGGTGATCGTGCGCGGTCTGCTCGACGAAGCCCTGACCGCGACCGGCCGCGGTCCGCTGGCCCGGGACTGCGAGGTCCCGGAGTTCAAGCAGGCCTGCCTGGGCGGGCTGTACGCGGCGAAGGGCGCCCTGCGTTACCTGGGCGCGGACGGCTGCGGCCGCCAGGCGATCGCGATCGCCGCGGACATCGCCGAATACGAACCCGAGTCCTCCGGCGAGCCGACCCAGGGCGCCGGGGCGGTGGCGATGCTGCTGGAGGCCGAGCCGCGCCTGCTCGATGTCGACCTGGGCGCGGCGGGCACCGCCAGCGCCTACCGGTTGGCGGATTTCCGCAAGCCGGTCTCGCGTTTCTGCGACCGGCGGCCCGGCGCCGCCGGCCGGGTGCCGGATTATCCGGTGTTCAACGGCGGCTTCTCCACGGATTGCTATGTCGACGCCGTGCGCCACGCCGTGACGGCGCTGGCGGACAAGCGTCACCAGACCCTGTGGGACGCGGTCACCGACTGGGACGCGGTGTTGCTGCACCGTCCGTATCACCGCATGCCGCGCAACGCCTGGGGCATGCTCTACCTGTTCGCCCTGGCCGCCGAGGGCCGACCGGCGCTGGCCCACGCGGCGGAGGCCGCCGGCGTCGACGCCGGGGCGCTGCAGGCCGAGCTGAGTGCGGTCGTCGATCTGGCGGAACGGGCCCGCGAGGGGCGTGCCAACGCGCCGACCTGGCCGCTGGCGCAGTCGGTGCTGCGGCGGCTGCGCGACGATCCGGCTTTCGTCGAGCACGTGACCGACCGGATGGCGCCCGGCGACGAACGGATGCGGGAATTGGGCAATCTCTACACGGCGGCCCTGCCGGCCTGGCTGGCCGCCGCGCTGACGGCGGCCGCGGAGGCGGGAACGGATATCGCCGGCGAGCGCTGGCTGGCCGCGGGCTACGGCAGCGGCGACGCCGCCGAGGCCTGGCCGTTACGGGTGGTGCCGGGTTGGCGGGAGGCGGCCGGCCGCATCGGTCTCGACGCGGCCCTGGCGGGCGCCGTGGACCTGGACCGCGAGCAATACGCGATCCTGCACGCCGGCGGGGCGCCGGCGGGCTTGGCCGGTGACGGCGGTCGCCGCTTCGCCGTCGCCGCGGTGGGCGAGCGCGACACGGCCGACTTCACCGACCGCGGGGTCGTGTATCACCGTTATGTGACGGCTCAGTAGAGCAGTCGCTCGATCTCGTCCACGGGATCGCCGTCCTGGCCGTGCAGCCAGTCGGCGTCGAGGTCCTCGCGGTCGGCGTCGAAGGCGCCGGACCAGTCCTCGGGCTGCGCCGATTCCGCCAGGGGCATCTGGGTCCAGGCGTCGAAGTCGAACTCTTCCACGGTGCCGTCGAAGTACTGGACCTCGATGGTGCCGCCGGCCTGGTCGAACGCGACCACCTCGAAGCGCTCGCCGGTCTCCAGATCCTCGAACCAATCGCCGATCTCGATCTCGCGCAACGATCGTCCCATGACCACCTCCTCCGTCTACGGACGGCTCGTTTGTCGGGACATGTCCAGCTATAGGACGGATGTGCGCGAATGGCAATAGCGGTTACCGCGCGTTCGGCGTAACCGACTGAAATAGAGGAAAAAAAGCGCAATATCACGGTTCACGGCCGCTATGCGTGCCCGGTGTCCGTAAACCCGGGCGGGACCAGTGTCTTACGCCGCGAAGTTCACGTGCCATCCGCCGTTCGCGTGCGCCCGCCCGCGCGCACGCGCGCTCCTGCGCGTCTTTTAAGGGCAGGGATTCGGATGCGATTCGTGGATGCCCTCGATCTCGGCCAGGATCTCGTCGTCCAGGTCGATGTCGATGCTGGCGATATCGCTGCGGAGCTGGTCCATGGTGGTGGCGCCGACCAGATTGCTGGCGAGGAAGCTGCGGGAATTGACGTAGGCCAGGGCCATTTGCGCCGGGTCCAGGCCGTTGTCGCGGGCGAGCTCGACGTAGGCACGCGCGGCGCGTTCGCCGGCCTGGGTGTTGTAGCGGGTGAAGCGGTCGAACAGCGTCAGACGTGCGTCCTTCGGCGCGGCACCGTCCAGATACTTGCCGCTGAGCACCCCGAAGGCCAGGGGCGAGTAGGCCAGCAGCGGCACCCGCTCGCGGTGCGCGCACTCGGCCAGGCCGACCTCGAAGCTGCGATTCAGCAGCGAGTAGGGGTTCTGGATCGAGACGATACGCGGCAGGTTCCGGGTCTCCGCCAGGTGCAGGTAGCGCATCAGGCCCCAGGGCGTTTCGTTGGAGATGCCCAGGAAGCGTACTTTGCCGGACGCGACCAGCTCGGCGGCTTCTTCCAGGGTCTCTTCCAGCGCGATCTCGTCCTCGGCCGGCTTGTGGGTGTAGCCCAGGCGGCCGAAGAAGTTGGTGCGGCGGTCGGGCCAGTGGATCTGGTAGAGATCGACGTAGTCGGTGCGCAGGCGCCGGAGGCTGGCCTCCAGCGCGGTGCGGAGCTGGCCCCGGCCCGGCCGGGTCTCCTGGCCGTCGCGAATCCAGGTCATCTCGCTGCGGCCGGTGGCCTTGGTGGCCAGGATGATGTCTTCGCGCCGGCCGTGGCGCGCCAGCCAGGAACCGATGTATTCCTCGGTCCGGCCCTGGGTCTCGGCCCGCGGCGGCACGGGGTACATCTCGGCGGTATCGATGAAATTCACGCCCTGGCTCAGGGCGTAATCGATCTGCTCGTGGGCATCGGCCTCGGTGTTCTGCTGGCCGAAGGTCATGGTGCCCAGGCCGATGACGCTGACGTTGAGACCGCTGGATCCGAGGGGGCGGTATTTCATCGCTTGCTCTTCCGTCCTCTGCCTTTGCCGCGCGTGGCGCGATCGGTGTGCGGGCTGTGCGGCCGGGCCGCCAACAGCATTTCGATGATCGGACCGATGATGATCTCGATGGCCATGCGCATCTTGTTGCCCGGCACCACCAGGGTATTGGGCCGCGACATGAACGAGTCCCGGATCATGGTCAGCAGGTAGGGAAAGTCCACCGGCCAGGCCCGGGGCTCGCGGAAACGGATCACCACCATGGACTCGTCCGCGTTGGGCACGTCGCGGGCGATGAAGGGATTCGAGGTGTCCACCAGCGGCACCCGCTGGAAGTTGATGTCCGTGCGCGAGAACTGCGGCGTGATGTAGCGCACGTAGTCCGGCATCCGGCGCAGGATGGTGCGGGCCACGTCCTCGGGGGCATAGCCGCGTTCGTCGGTGTCGCGCCGGATCTTCTGGATCCATTCCAGGTTGATCGTGGGCACCACGCCGACCATCAGGTCGACGTGCTGGGCGATGTCCACCTGGTCGGTGACCGCGCCGCCATGCAGGCCCTCGTACATGAGGACCTCGGTGTCGTCCGGGATCGCTTGCCATTCGGTGAAGGTGCCCGGACGCTGACCGAACTCGGCGGCCTCGATCTCGTCGTGCAGGTAGCGCCGGGTCATGCCCCGGCCGCTGTCGCCGTATTGGCTGAACAGCTCTTCCAGCTTGTCCAGGTGGTTGGCGGCGGGTCCGAAGTGCGAAAAGTTCTCGCCCCGGATGGTGGCGCGTTTGACGGCCTCGGCCATTTCCTCGCGGTCATAGGCGTGGAAGGCGTCGCCGTCGATGAAGGCCGGTTTGACGTCGAGCCGGTGGAAGATGTGCTCGAATGCCACCCGGGCGGTGGAGGTGCCCGCCCCGGAGGAGCCGGTGACCGCGATGATGGGGTGTTGTGCCGACATAGCTTTCCCTGGAAAGCGCCCGGGGGCGTCTCTCCCGACCCTCGCTTGCGTCTGGACAGCCCCTTAGCGTCGCTTCAAACGCGCCGATACGCAAGGTCGCGCACGGCGTGGCCCTTGCGCAGGCCGCGCGACTCGAAGCGGGTGCCGGGGCGCGGCGGGTCGCTCACGAAGCCGTCCGTGTCGCCGACATTCTCGAAGGCCGGGTGCGGGTCCAGGACCTCGCGCATCCACTCGGCATAGTTCGCCCAGTCCGTGGCCAGCCGCCAGAGGCCGCCGGGCTTGAGCACCCGGGCGACGGCGTCGGCGAAGGCCGGCTGCACCAGGCGGCGCTTGTGGTGGCGCTTCTTGGGCCAGGGGTCGGGGAAGTAGAGCAGCACGGTATCCAGGCTGGCCGCCGGCACCGCCCGCGCCAGGACCTCGACGGCGTCGGCGCAGAACACCCGCACGTTGTCGAGATCACGGTCGCGCAGCTCGCCCAGCAGCCGGCCGACGCCGCTGCGGTAGACCTCGATGCCAAGGAAGTCTTCGTCCGGATGGCGCTCGGCCAATTCGGCCAGCACCTCGCCGGCGCCGAACCCGATCTCCAGGTTGCGCGGCGCGGACCGCCCGAACACCGCGTCCCAGTCGAACGGCCCGTCCCCGATCTCAAGGCCGTAGTGCGGCCAGAGGGTGTCCAGATTGCGCTGCTGGCCCGGCGTCAGGCGGCCCTCGCGGCGCACGAAGCTGCGGATTCGGCGGTTGTGCGTAGAGGCCGTGCTCATTAACGCAATGACCACAGAGGCGCACAGAGGCGCACAGAGATAAAAAACGGTTTCAAGACAGGAAAGGGCGCGAATGATTTCCTGCCGTCCCTGCTATTCAAGAACAACATTGTTCTTTCCTCTGCGCGCCTCTGTGCGCCTCTGTGGTTAGTTTCTGAAGCTAGAACGGCAGGTCCGTCAGTGGGGAGGAAGCCGAGGCGTGGCGGCGGCGGGGCATGCGGCCGGCGAGATAGGCCTGCCGGCCGGCGATCACGGCATGGCGCATGGCCGAGGCCATCAGCACGGGGTTCTTGGCTTCGGCGATGGCGGTGTTCATGAGCACGCCGTCGCAGCCCAGCTCCATCGCCACGGCGGCATCCGAGGCGGTGCCCACGCCGGCGTCCACCAATACCGGCACGCCGGCGTTCTCGACGATGCTGAGGATGTTGTACTTGTTCTGGATGCCCAGGCCGGAGCCGATGGGGGCGGCCAGGGGCATGACCGCGACGCAGCCGATCTCCTCCAGCCGGCGGGCGGCGATGGGGTCGTCGTTGCAGTAGACCATAACCTCGAAGCCGTCGGCGACCAGGGTCTCGGCGGCGGCGAGGGTGGCGGGCATGTCGGGGTACAGGGTCTTGGGGTCGCCCAGGACCTCCAGCTTGACCAGGTTGTGGCCGTCCAGCAGTTCGCGCGCCAGGCGGCAGGTGCGCACCGCGTCCTCGGCGGTGAAGCAGCCGGCGGTGTTGGGCAGGATGGTGAAGCGCGCCGGATCGACCACGTCCAGCAGGTTGGGCTCGTCCGGGTCCTGACCGATGTTGGTCCGCCGGATGGCCACGGTCACGATCTCCGCCCCGGCGGCGGCGATGGCCTCGCCGGTCTGGGTCAGGTCGCGGTACTTGCCGGTGCCCACCAGCAGCCGCGAGCCGTAGCGGCGGCCCGCCACGATCAGGACATCGTCGGGATCTGCGATTGCGCTTGCGGTTTCGGCCATGCTCTTTCCGGGGATGCGTTCAGGGGGTGCCGCCGCCGATCGCGTGCACGATCTCCACGCGGTCGCCGTCGGCGAGTCGGCGCGATTCCCGCTCGCCGCGCGGCACGATCTCGCCGTTGTGCTCGATCGCCAGCCGGCGGCCGTCCAGGCCCAGTTCCGCCACCAGTTCGGCCAGCGTCTGGACGCCGTCGAACTGCCGGGTTTCGCCGTTGAGCCGGATATTCATGCTGTCGCGGGAGCGGTGATTCAAAGGCCGGGTCCGTCGGACTGGACCCGATGCTTTAGGATACCTTGTACGAGGGATGCTGACGAGGCTCGCCCGCCCGAGGGGCGGCCGTCAGGCGGACACCGGCGGGGCCGGCGAACGCGCGGCCCGCGCCGCTGTCGATAACCGACGCAGTACAAATAGGACAGGCAACGCTATGAACCGTTTCCTCAAGATCGCGCTGATCGTGGTCGGCATCCTGGTGGCCCTGGTGGCGGCCGCCGCCGTGATCCTGCCCATGGTCATCGATCCCAACGACTACAAGGGCCGGATCACCCAGGCCGTTGAGGATGCCACCGGTCGCCAGATGGAGATCCCCGGCGACATCGAACTGTCCGTGTTCCCGTGGCTGGGCGTGGAGCTGGGCGAGGTGCGCCTGGCGAACGCCGAGGGCTTCGGCGAGGAGCCGTTCGCCGCGATCGGCGGCGCCGGCGTCCGCGTGAAGCTGCTGCCGTTGTTCGCCAAGCGTATCGAGATCGGCACCGTCAGCCTCACCGACATGCGGCTGCGGTTGGCGCGCAAGGCCGACGGCGCCACCAACTGGGACGACATGGTGGCGAAGCTGAGTGCGCAGGAAGAGGGTGCGGCCGAGCCCGAGCCGGCTCCCGAGCAGCCGGCCGGCGAGGCGGGCGGCTTCACCATGCCCCAGCTCGAGATCGAGGCCGTGGAGATCGATAACGCCTCCGTGGTGTTCGACGACCGCGCCGCCGGCGAGCGCTACGAGCTAAGCGAGTTGAACCTGTCCACCGGCCGCCTCACCTCGGGCGAGAGCTTCCCGCTGGACCTGTCCTTCACCTTCGCCGCGCAGGAACTGGGCATCACCATGCGCAACACCCTGGTGGCGCAGATCCACCCCGATCTGGAGGCGCAGTTCGTGCGGCTGCCGGAGTTCAAGCTGGAGGTCCTGGCCAAGGGCGAGTCCCTGCCCAAGGGCGAGCAGCAGCTCTCGCTGACCGGCGGCGGCGAATTCGACGCCCAGGCCGGCCGCATGAAGGTGCGCGACCTGCAGCTCCAGGCCGCGGGCGTGAACGTCGGCGGCGAGATCGACGGCAACCGGCTCCTGGAGTCGCCGGAGTTCAACGGCCGGATAACCGTTCAGAGTTTCTCGCCGCGCGCGGTGATGCAGCGCCTGGGCATGGAGGCACCCGAGACCCGCGATTCGGGCGTGCTCGCCAGCGCCGGCCTGGACGCCCAGTTCGAGGCCACCACCGAGCGCGCCAGCCTCAAGCAGATCCTGGTCGAACTGGATGACAGCAGCTTCAAGGGCGAGGCCGCTGTGCGCGACTTCGCCAACCCGGCGATCACCTTCCGCCTGGCCCTGGACGAGATGAACGTCGATCGCTACCTGCCGCCGGAAGGCGAGGGCAAGGCGGCCGAGAGCGAGTCCGCCGGTACCGGCAAGGGCGGCAGCGCCGAGATCGACCTGGGGCCGCTCAAGGATCTGCGCATGGACGGCCGCCTGACCGCGGGCAAGCTCAAGGTCGCCAACCTCAACGTCGAGGACGCGGAACTGGCGGTCACGGCGCGCGACGGTGTCCTGCGCATCCAGCCCCTGGGGGCCAACCTCTACGGCGGCAACCTGCGCATGCAGAGCACCGTCAACGCCGCCGGCAAGCGCCCCAGCTATGCCATCAAGGGCGATCTCAACGGCCTGCACTTCGGGCCGCTGCTCAAGGACCTGGTGGGTTCCGAGCGGGTCGAGGCCCTGGCCAACCTCACCCTGGACCTGACCACCTCGGGCACCACCACGCAGGAGATGCTGCGGTCCCTGGGCGGCAGTCTTTCCTTCGAGTTCCGCGACGGGGCGCTCAACGGCTTCAACCTCGCGCAGCTCCTGACCGCGGCCCGCAACCGCTTTCAGCAGAAAGGCGACACCGACGTGGCGACCGAGGGCAAGACCGACTTCAGCCGTTTCGCCGCCTCCTTCAACGTCCGCGACGGCCTGCTCGCGGGCCGCGACCTGGTGTTCCGCACCGCCGGCATCGAGGCCGGCGGCGCCGGCAGCTACGATCTCGCCGGCAACAAGCTCGACTACACCGTCAACGCCAAGGTCCTGGAGGATGCCGGCGGCGACCTGGCCAAGCTGGCCGGGCTGACGGTGCCGATCAAGCTCTCCGGCGACCTGTTCTCGCCCGGCTTCAGCGTCGACATGGCAAGCGCCCTCAAGGGCCTGGCCAAGCAGAAGCTGGAAGAGGAGAAGCAGGAGCTGCGCCAGAAGGCGGACCAGAAGGTCGAGGAGAAGAAGCAGGAACTGAACAAGAAGCTCCAGGACGAGATGCAGGAAGGCCTCAAGAGCCTGTTCGGCGGCAGCAAGGACAAGAAAACGAAGGAGTCGGCCGAGTCCGCCGATGACGGCGGGTGATCGCGGATGCGGACCGGCGCCGGGCTAGCCGTCGCGCTATGGCTGCTGCCGGCCGCGGGTTGGGCGGCGACGGTCGAGTCCCTCGAGGTCGACCGCGCCGGCGAGTACTACAGTGCCAGCATGCGCATCCTGCTGGAGGTGCCGGCGGCGGCCGCCTTCGCGGTGCTCAGCGACGTGGGACGCCTGTCGCGGCTCAACGACAGCATCGAGGTCTCGGAGCGGTTGCCGGACAATCGTCTGCGCACCGAGGCCCGGATCTGTTTCGGTTTCTTCTGCAAGCACATGCGGCAACTGCAGACGGTGGTTATCGGTCCCGGCAAGAGACTGGCGATGACGATCATTCCCGCGCAGAGCGATCTCAGCCACGGCGAGGCCGAATGGCGTTTCGAGGCGGTTGGGCCGGAGCGCACGCGTCTGCACTACCGCACCGAGCTGGAGCCCGACTTCTGGGTGCCGCCGTTCGTGGGGCCTTGGCTGCTCCGGCGGACATTGGCCGCCCAGGCGCTGAAGACGGCCAAGGGCATCGAGCGGGTCGCCGATGAACGCACGCACTGACATCGCCGACCGACTGCTGCGTTGGTTCGAGGACCACGGGCGCCGGGACCTGCCCTGGCAGCACCCGCGCAGCGGCTATCGTGTGTGGGTCTCCGAGATCATGCTGCAGCAGACCCAGGTCGCCACGGTCATCGACTACTTCAACGCCTTCATGGCGCGCTTCCCGGATATCCACACCCTGGCCGAGGCACCCGCCGACGACGTCATGCGTCATTGGGCCGGGCTCGGCTACTACGCCCGCGCCCGCAACCTGCACGCCGCGGCCAAGCAGGTGGTCGCGGAACACGGCGGCGAGCTGCCCGCCGACGTGGATGCCCTGATGACCCTGCCGGGCATCGGCCGCTCCACCGCCGGCGCTATCCGCGCCCAGGCCTTCGACGCCTGGGCGCCGATCCTGGACGGCAACGCCAAGCGCGTGCTGGCCCGCTACCACGGCGTCGACGGCGCCCCGGGCGAGGCCGCCTTCGAGAAGGCCCTGTGGGCCCTGGCCGAGCGCGAGACGCCGCACGAGCGGGTCGCCGACTACACCCAGGCGATCATGGATCTGGGCGCCACCCTCTGCACCCGTCGTAATCCGGACTGCCCCGCCTGTCCCCTGAGCGACGATTGCGTCGCGTACCGCCAGGGCCGGCAGCACGAGATCCCGGCCGCGCGCCGCCGCAAGCGCCGGCCCCTGCGCCACACCCGCATGCTGGTGTTGCAGCGCGGTCCCGACGAGATCCTGTTCCAGCGCCGCCCGCCGGCGGGCATCTGGGGCGGGCTCTGGGCCCTGCCGGAGGTCCCGGCGGAGCGCGACCCCGAAACCTGGTGCCGCGACGCCCTGGGTCTGGCTCCGGACGCGGTCCGCGAGCTGGAACCTCTCCGCCACGGCTTTACCCACTTCGAGCTGGAGATCCGCCCGCTGCACATGCAGGTCGAGGACGCCGCCGGTATCATGGACGCCGACGACTGCGCCTGGCACGACCGCAACGCGCCACCCGGCGTGCCGGCGCCCATCGCCAGACTCATCCGACGACTCCCGGAGACCCCATGAGCCGCACCGTGCACTGCGTGAAACTGCAGACCGAGGCCGAAGGCCTGGACCGTCCGCCGCTGCCCGGCGAACTGGGCAAGCGCATCTACGAGAACGTCTCCAAGCAGGCCTGGCAGCAATGGCTGGTCGAGCAGACCCGGCTGATCAACGAATACGGCCTGCACCTCGCCGATCCCAACGCCCGTGAGTTCCTCACCGAACAGACCGAGGAATACTTCTTCGGCAGCGGCGAGACCGCCGAGACCCACTACGTCCCCCCGGAAGAGGGCAACGGCTAGATAATCCCGTCGCCGCCCTCCATGCCATTCCCTCTCCCCACGGGGAGAGCAATACCATCCCCTCTCCCCAGCGGGGAGAGATTCTATGTCTCGGGTCAAGCGGTCTGCGTTCGGCTGGCA